>CAZRLJ010000019.1:1631-24703 GCA_964600905.1 uncultured Acutalibacter sp.
CGATGAAGGGTAAACCGCTTTCCGGCGCTGTGCGCCAGCTCCGCCAGGGCCTTGACCCGGGACCGGTCCAAATGCCCGTCCGGGCGGAGAAAACCGGAAACCAGAGCATCCGCGCCGTTTTCCAGCAGCAGCTCCCCGTCCCGGAGCATAATCGCATACTCCTGCTCCGTGTAGAGGAAGTCTCCGAACCGGGGCCGCAGCAACGCGTGGACCGGCAGCCCGGTCTGCTCCTTCACCGCCTTCAGCAGGGAGAGCGTAGGCGTGGTGCCGCCGATCACCAGATTGCCGCACAGCTCCAGCCGGCTGGCTCCTCCTCTTTTTGCCGCCAAAGCGGATTCCACGCTGTCCACGCAGACCTCCAGTACCGGGCCGCTTTTAGTTGACATAACTTTACTCATTCAAAGTGACCTCAATCACCGTATCCACCGGGTCGGGCAAAACGGGGTCCGGCCCCAGGTCCGCAAAGACGATCTCCGGATAATTGTCGTAGATCCAGCCCTTTGCCACGGGAATTTCCGCCCCGGTAGCCACCCAGCGGATCTCCTTCACCTGCTCCCGGCGCAGGCCGATCAGGGGGATACAGCCCACCGTGTTTTCAAACAGGTGATAATAAAGCCTATTCCCCTTCCGGGTGATGCGTCCCATATCCGGCTTTTCTATGCCCGATTTTCCACAGCCATAGATGCTCCTGCTGTTTTTCTTCATCCAGGCGCCGATGTCCGCCAGAATGGCCAGAGACTGCTCCGGGATATTCCCCCTGGCGTCCGGGCCCACGTTCAGCAGGAGATTCCCGCCCTTGGAAACGCATTCCACCAGCTTTTTGATGAGCATGGAGGAGGGCTTGAAATAGTGGTCGTTGGCCGTGTAACCCCAGTTGTTGTTCATGGTGATACAGGCCTCCCAGATCAGGTCCCGGCCGTTTTTATCCTGGAGGCCGTTGGGCGGGATGATCTGCTCAGGGCTGACAAAATCGCCGTGATAGGGCTTGGGGTCCCCCTCCCAAAGGGAGCCGAAGCCCTCGCCGCTGACCTCCAGACGGTTGTCAATGATAATCCCTGGCTGCAGGGTGCGCACCATGTCCACCAGCTGGGAGGCCCGCCACTTTTCTCCCCGCATGACGTTCTGGCTGTCCTCATAAGAGAAATCGAACCACATGATGTCAATCTTGCCGTAGTTTGTACACAGCTCCCGCACCTGGTTGTGCATGTATTCCAGATAGCGGTCAAAGTTTCTCCCCTCGTTGCCGCACTCCGGATGGTTCCGCATGGGATGGTTCTGGTCCCGGTAATGGGGGTAGTCGTCGTGATACCAGTCCAGCAGGGAATAATAGAAGCCCACCCGCAGGCCCTCGGCCCGGAAGGCCTCCACATATTCCCGGATCAGGTCCCGGCCGCATTTGGTGTTGGTGGCCTTAAAATCCGTATACTGGCTGTCAAACAGGCAGAAGCCGTCGTGATGCTTTGCCGTCAGCACCGCGTACTTCATGCCGGCCTCTTTCGCCGCCCTGGCCCACTTTCTGGGGTCGTAATCCACGGGGTCAAACTCGTGGAAGAACTTCATGTAGTCCTCTTTGGGAATTTGTTCCGTGCTGCGCACCCACTCGCCCCTGGCGGGGATGGCGTACAGCCCCCAGTGGATAAACATGCCGAACCTGGCGTCGGTATACCAGGCCATGCGGCGCTCGTACTCTTCGCGGTTGAACTGATACATTTTTTGCTCCTCCCTTTTCTGCTTTCTCAAAAAAGCTGCTTTCCGGCTTCTTCCCTGTCCGCAAAGGGACCGGGGATGGGCTGGGCGCCCCGGTGGCTGCCGAAATAATCCCTGTCAAACACAATGGGGGAACCGTCGGGAGCCTCAAATTTCTGCTCCGGCTCAAAGGCCTCGCCCAGGGTTTCCGTGGAGATCACAGAGGCCTTGAGCTGGGGCAGCTTGTCGTAGAGGTCTGTCTTCAGGACCATCCGGCCGTTCTCCTCCACCAGCTCCAGGGAAACGTCCTGCGCCCCTGCGGCGCAGTTTTTCTCCTTTTTCCAGGGCTTGGCGCCGTTGAAGTACACATTGCCCCCGCCCCACACCGGCAGGTGATCGTAATATCTGTCGCTGGGCTCGCTTCCCATGCCGCAGTAGCCCTCAAACTGAGCGTCCCATTCTTCAAAGGTGGGGTACTCGTCATAGGGGAAGGTGCCGCAGAGCACGTTGCCGTCCTCCCAGTCGTTCTCCTCCATATGCTCCATCATGGCCCGGAGGGCAGGATGCACCGGCTGCTGCACAAAGATGTTGTTATAGAACCGGACGTCGCCATGCAGGAAGGTCATAAAGCCCGCCACCTCGGTGCGGTGGTGCGCGTGATAGGGCGTATACCGGGGAGAGCTCAGGGTCTTTGCGCCGTTGTTGGTGCCCCGGCCCACGCTGGTAATGCCGCCGCCAATCAGGTTGTGCACCAGTGCCACACCCTGGGTGGCCAGCTTCAAAGAACGGGTGGAGAGCAGGAGGTTGTTGTCGATGAGAGTGGGGCCGTGAGAGACCTCCACAAAAATATCCTCGCCGATCCCCATAAGCATACTGGGATCGGGCTCCGTGATCTCCGGCTTCAGGTTGGGCAGCGTATTGTCATGGAACAGATTCTGGGTGACCCTGGTGCCCTGGGCCTGCCAGTCCAGCCACAGGCCCCGGGTGCAGTGGTGGATGTGGTTCCGGCGGTAGACCACATCGATAGCGGCGTGCATCTTGATGCCGCCGATCTCCGCCCCGGCCAGATTCTGCTTGTTGTTGATATGGTGGATGTGGTTGTCCTCGATGACGGAAAACACGCCGCCCAGATGGCCCACAATGCCGGTCTGGCCGCAGTCGTGGATATTGCAGCGGCGGACGATATGGGAGCCGATGCGCTCCTTGGTCCAGCCCTCGGCCTGGGCCTGGCAGATGCACTCCCGCTCGGTCTGGGTGCCGTCCTTGTATTTGCGCTCCAGCCACTTGTTGTCGTTTTCAGGCTGCCTGTACTTGCCCAGGGAAATACCGCTGCACTTGGCCTGGGAGATGTCGCAGTCCTCGATGATCCAGCCCTTGGACCAGTGGGGGCCGATCATGCCCTCCTGGTAGGCGGTGGGCGGCGCCCACTGGGTAGCGGCCCTTCTCACGGTAAAGCCGGACAGGGTGATGTACCCCCGTCCCTCCTCGGAGGGATAGAAGCAGGCCCGCCGCACATTGATCTCCACCGTTTCCCGGTTGGGATCGGCGCCCTGGAAATTGGCGTAAAATACGGTGTCATCTCCATCCTGCTCTGCGTACCAGGTGTGCAGGGTGAAGTCCGGGTCCCAGGAGGCCATATTCTTTTTTGGGGCCTTTACCTCCTCCAGGCTGGCCACCTCGTACAGGGACTTTTCATTGAGATACACCTCGCCGATGTGGGCTGGCGTAAAGGGGATCAGCCAATCCCCCCGCACCAAGGTGGTATAGGGGTTGCAGCTCCCAAACAGGCCGTTGGAGACCCGCACGGTCCACACGCTGCCCTCCAGGTTCGTCCAGCCCTTGACCACCTCCGCGCCGGTGATCACCGCCTTCAGCGGCTCCACTGAGCGGTAGGTGATGCGCTTGTCCTCTCCCTCGCCGCCGTTTTTCGGATCGACCCACTCCCGGTACACGCCGGGATACACCAGTACCTCATCCCCGGCCACGGCGAGATCCGCCGCCGCCTGAATGGTCTGGAAGGGCCGCCGCTCTGTGCCATCTCCACTGCGGTCGGCTTTTTGGTTTACATAATATTTCATACAAGCTACTCCCTTTCACACAGCCGAAAACTGTGCTATACTTTAGTTACATTTTACCCCATAACTTGCCCTGCGGCAAGAGGGGATTTCCAGTTTTCAGGAAAGAAGGGCGTCCCTTGCAATATTCGGGAAAAATCCTGTCCGGCAGGTTTCTGGAAAGGCCCAACCGCTTTATCGCCCATGTGGAGATAAAGGGTGAGCCTGTGGTCTGCCATGTGAAAAACACCGGGCGCTGCCGGGAGCTTCTCACGCCGGGGGCCCGGGTGTATTTGGAGGAAAGCGGAAATCCCGCCCGCAAAACGAAATACGATCTCATTGCCGTGGAGAAAGAAACACCCCGGGGAACGCTTCTCATCAACATGGACAGCCAGGCCCCCAACAAGGCCGCCGCGGAGGCCCTCCCCCGCCTGCTTCCCGGCCTGACCCTTTTGAGGCCTGAAACCGCCTGGGGTAATTCCCGTTTTGACTTCTACGCCGAGGCCGGCGGCGCGCGGTGGTTTATCGAGGTCAAAGGCGTCACCCTGGAGGAGGACGGAGTCGGCCGCTTCCCGGACGCTCCCACGGGACGGGGCGCAAAGCACTTGCGGGAGCTGTGCCGGTGCATGGACAGCGGGTTTTGCGCCTGCGTCCTGTTCCTCGTCCAGATGAAGGGCGTCCGGTACTTTGCGCCAAACGACGCCGCGGACCCGGCATTTGCCGCCGCCCTCCGGGAAGCCGCCGCCCGGGGCGTTCTGGTAAAGGCCCTGGACTGCCTGGTCACTCCGGATTCCATGACCGCCGACCGGGAGATCGAAATCGTGCTGGATGCTGGATTCTAGATTCTAGATGCTAGATATTGGAAAAAACCTCCCTCTGACGAGGGAGGTGGCACGGCGTAAGCCGTGACGGAGGGAGAGAAAGCAACGGTACATACTTTTGGCGGTGTATGCACCTTTGTTAAGGGCTCTCTCCCGCCCTCATATCAGAGGGAGCCAAGGGCAAGACACCCAAAAAACCTCCCTCATATCACAGAGGAAGGTTTTTCCAGCATCTAACATCTAATATCTAATATCTAACATCTACCTCGCCATGAAAGCCTCGATCTCGTCGGGATCCCGCATCACATCGGCGGAAAGCACCTCGCAGCCGTTTTCGGTGATCAGCAGATCATCCTCGATACGGATGCCGATACCCCACTCGTCAATGTACAGGCCGGGTTCGTCGGAAATCACGGTGCCCGGCTCCATGGGAGCGTCCACGCCTACGCTCACATCGTGGACGTCAATGCCCAGGTGATGGGATACGCCGTGCATGTAATATTTGCGAATTTCGGAGGGGTCCTTGATGAGGCCCAGCTCCATGCAGCCCTCGGCCAGGATTTTGGAGCAAAGCTCCTGCAGGGCCTTGATGGGCATTCCGGGCCTCGCCGCGGCGGCCACCTGACGATTGGCCCTCAGCACAATGTCATAGACCTTCCGCTGGCGCTCAGAGAACTTGCCGTTTACAGGGTAGGTGCGGGTGATGTCGGCGCAGTAGCCCTGAACCCTGGCGCCCAGATCCAGCAGAAGCAGGTCGCCGTCCTTACAGGGATCGCAGTTGTCGCCATAGTGGAGCATGGTGCCGTTCACGCCGCTGCCCGCAATGGTGGGAAACGCCACGCCGTCAGCGCCCAGAAGCTTTACGGTGTACTCAAAGTCCGCCTGGGCCTGATACTCCATCCGGCCCGGCTCCAGGTGGCGCATGACGTTTTGCAGGGCCTTGTCGGTGATGCCGATAGCCTCCTTGATTTTTGCCACCTCTGTTTCGTCCTTCTGCATCCGCAGCTTGGCCACCAGGGGCGCCAGGTCCCGGATGCGGATGCCGGGGTACTTATCCCCGAAGGCCTTTGCCATGGTCCCGTTATAATCGGGCATGTCCTCCCAGCGGTGGCGGCTGCAGTCAAAATACAGATTTTCCGGATTGCCGAACATGACCCGGCCCATCCGGCCGTCAAAGGCATTCAGGAAATTCACATCGTCGATCAGGGAAACCGCCTTGGCCTCCTCCACGCTGACGCGCCTGCCGGTCCAGCGGACGGCAAGGGGGTCCGCCTCCTCGATGAACAGCATGGTCTGGGGCTGGGGGCCGTTTTTCACCATCACCAGGATCATGTGCTCCCGGCGCAGTCCGGTCAGATAGAAAAAGTTGTGGTTGGGCTCAAAGCCGGCGTATCCATCGGCGCTGATGTGATACTCCACGCCGGAGTACAGCACCAGTGCGGAATGGTCCGCCATCTGCTCAAAGGTTTTTTCTCTGCGCTCTTTTACAGTCATTCAAAGCACTCCCTTTACATTGGAAAACACTGCCCCTATTATACTCAGTTTTCCGCAGAATGTAAAGCCGCGATTTCGCCTTTTTCCATCTCCGAAACGGCCGCAAAACTACCCCGAAAAAGCCTCCCGCATGTAGAGCAGCAGCTTCTTTTCCCGGCGGCTGACCTGCACCTGGGTCATGCCCAGCAGGGCGGCGGTCTCCGTCTGGGTCTTGCTCTGAAAATAGCGGTATTCGATCAGCTTTCTGTCCCGCTCCTCCAGGGTGCGGAGAATCTCATACAGGGTCATCCGCTCGGTCACCTGCTCCTCCGGCGCCTCAACCGGGATCTCCAGCTCCCCGTCCTCCTCCATGGTCAGGGAAACCGGGGCCTGGGACGCTCCCAGCGCCAGCGCCGCCTTTTCCACAGGAACACCCAGCCGCGCAGCGATCTCTCCCACAGTGGGGCTGTCCCCCGTCTCCTCCCGCAGAAGCTCTCCGGTCTCCCGCACCTGTTTTGCCAGGTCCCTGATTCCCCGGGATACCCGGACAGGCCCTCCGTCCCGAAACAGGCGGCGGACCTCCCCCAGAATTCCCGGCACCGCATAGGTGGAAAACCGCACGCCCCGGCCGGGATCAAAATGTTCCGCCGCCTTGATCAGCCCGATACACCCGGCCTGAAACAGGTCGTCGTATTCTACGCCTCTGCCCAAAAACCGATGGGCGCAAAGCCGCACCAGACCGATATTTTCCTCCACCATCCGCTGGGTGGGCGTGGGCTCAGGCGCGGGGCTCAAAACGCTTTGTCAGGGTCACGCTGGTGCCCCTGCCCACCGCGGAGGTCACCCGCACGCTGTCGCAAAAGCTCTGCATCACCGCAAAGCCCAGTCCGGCCCGCTCCTCGCCGCCGGTGGTGTACAGTGGCTCCATGGCCTGCCGGATGTCCGGGATCCCGCAGCCCTTGTCCCGGATGCGCACTACCGCCTTGCCGCTTTCAAAAATCTTCACGGTTATGTACACCGGGCCGATGCTGTCCCGGTAGCCGTGGACGATGGCGTTGGTCACCGCCTCGGAAACGGCGGTCTTCATTTCGTTTAAGTCCGCCACCGTTGGGTCCAGCTGGCTCAGAAAGGCGGAGACCGCCGCCCTGGCGAAGCCCTCGTTGACGGAATTGGACGGGAAGCTGATCTGTGTTTGATTCAGGGGCTTCATCATCCTGCCCTCCTTTCAATGGTGGCCACCGAGGCAATGCCCGAAAGCTCCACCATTTTGGAAAGGAACTGGGGCAGGCCGCACACCACTACCCGTCCCTTCCAAAACTGATAGAGACGGACCCTGCCCAGAATCAGGCCGATGCCGGAGCTGTCCATAAAGCTCACCTCCGAAAAGTCCAGCCGCAGGCAGTAGGGCTTTACCTTCTGGGAGGCGTCGTCAATGGCCTCCCGCATTTCCGCTGCGGAGTGCTGGTCGATCTCCCCGCTGAGCCGCGCGGTCAGCATGCCGTCCTTGTAGTTGAGCAAAACGCCCATTGCAATCCCTCTTTCTAAAGAAAATGGCCTTGAAGCCGGAAGCCTATCCCGTTCTTCAAGACCATTTTATTCACTTTTTCCTGCACATTTTGGAGAAGCGTGTCAGCGGAAAGATTTTAGTTATAAGTTGTTAGTTGTTAGAAAAAGCAGCCCCGAAAAGAGCGGCCTGCCCGCTCCTTTCAGGGCTCATTTTACTGCGAAGAAACAAAATATATTCGGCCGAGGTGGCCTGGACACTTTGCTCAGAGGTTCCTTAAAGATTCCTCGATCATGCGCACCTTGTCTCTCAGCTTTTCCGCGTTCTGCTTCACGCCGTCGATGACATTCTGGGGCGCCTTGCTGGTAAAGGACTCATTATGGAGCTTGTTTTCGGCGTTTTGGAGCTGTTTTCGGGCGCTCTCCAGCTCCTTGGTGAGCCGGGCAGTCTCGGCGGCCTTATCCACCAGGTCGTCCATGGGCAGATAGCCCTTGCAGGCGGCAGTCACCACGGTGACGGCTCTCTCCGGGGCGTCCACGCTCTGGCTGATCTTCAACGCACAGCAGCAGGCCAGCCTCAGGATGGCGTCCTTCTCCGTCTCAAAGGGAGCGGCGTCCGCCGTTTCCACGTAGAGATGGGCCTTCCTTGACGGGGGCACGTTCATTTCGCTGCAGCGGGTGCGGATGGCGGTGATCAGCTCCATCACCTTGGTCATCTCCCTTTCCTCGGCGGGAAAATGGAGGTTCTCGTTGTATTCGGGCCATTGGGCCACGATCAGGGCCGGAGTGTCGTCCTCCCTGGGCAGGCTCTGCCAGATTTCCTCCGTGATAAAGGGCATATAGGGGTGGAGCAGCTTCAGGGTGTTGCTGAGAACCCACACCAGCACCTGCCGGGCATTCTGGGCGTCGGCCTCATTCTCGCCGTTCATGCGAACCTTGGCAAGCTCGATGAACCAGTCGCAGAAATCGTCCCACAGGAAATCGTAGATTTTGGTGGCCGCTATGCCCACCTCAAATTTTTCCAGATTGTCCGTAACCTCTTTCGTCACCGACTGGAACCTGCTGACGATCCACTTATCCTCCATCGTAAGCTGCTCCGGCAGGGCGCAGGGCACATCAAAGCCGTCGATATTCATGTGGATAAACCGGGCCGCATTCCAGAGCTTATTGGCAAAATTCCGGCTGGCCGCCACCTTTTCATCGGAGAAGCGCACGTCGTTGCCAATGGAATTGCCGGTGATCAGGCACATCCGCAGAGCGTCTGCGCCGTACTGCTCGATGATCTGCACCGGGTCGACGCCGTTGTTCAGGGATTTGCTCATCTTCCGGCCCTGGGCGTCCCGCACCAGGCCGTGGAAACACACGGTCTTAAAGGGAATGTCCCCCATGTGCTCCATGCCGGAGAAGATCATCCTGGCCACCCAGAAGAAAATAATGTCAAAGCCGGGCACCAGCACATCGGTGGGATAGAAATATTTCAGCTCCTCCGTCTCGTCCGGCCACCCGAGGGTGGAGAAGGGCCACAGGGCGGAGCTGAACCAGGTGTCCAGTGTGTCCTCGTCCTGGTGGAGGTGCTTTCCCCCGCACTTGGGGCAGGCGTCGGGATCGGTTTCGGAAACGATCATCTCCCCGCAGTCCTCGCAATACCAGGCGGGGATCCGATGGCCCCACCAGAGCTGCCGGGAAATGCACCAGTCCTTGATGTTTTCCATCCAGTTATAATAGGTCTTGGTGGCCCTTTCCTCGGGAATGAAGCGGATCTTTCCCTGCTTCACCACGTCGATGGCGGGCTTTGCCAGGGAATCCATTTTCACAAACCACTGGGTGGAGATTCTGGGCTCCGCCACAGTGTGGCAGCGCTGGCAGGTGCCCACGTTGTGGGTCAGCGGCTCCACCTTGATGAGGTAGCCGCCCTCCTCCAGATCCTTTACGATCTGTTTTCTGGCCTCCATGCCGGACAGTCCGGCATATTTGCCGCCGTTTTCGTTGATGGAGCCGTCCTCGTTCATCACGTTGATGATGGGCAGATCGTGGCGCTTTCCCACTTCAAAGTCATTGGGGTCGTGGGCGGGGGTGATCTTCACCACGCCGGTGCCGAAGTCCATTTCCACGTACTCGTCGGCCACGACAGGGATTTCCTTGTTCACCAGAGGCAGGATCACATTCTTGCCCACCAGGTGCTTGTAGCGCTCGTCGTCCGGGTGGACCGCCACGGCGGTGTCGCCCAGCATGGTTTCGGGCCGGGTGGTGGCAAGCTCGATGCATCCGGAGCCGTCGGCCAGCGGATAACGCAAGTGCCAGAAGGAGCCGTGCTGCTCCTCAAATTCCACCTCGATGTCGGACAAAGCGGTTTTGCAGTGAGGGCACCAGTTGATCATGCGCTCGCCCCGGTAGATCAGGCCCTTTTCATAGAGCTTCACAAACACATGGCGCACGGCCTTGGAGCAGCCCTCGTCCATGGTAAAACGGGAACGCTCCCAGTCGCAGGACAGGCCCAGCAGCTTCTGCTGCTCCACAATGCGGCCACCGTATTTTTCACGCCAGCTCCAGGCGCGCTCCAGAAAGGCCTCCCGGCCGATCTCTTCCTTGGTAACGCCCTCTTCCTTCATGGCGTCCACGATCTTCGCTTCCGTGGCGATGGAAGCGTGGTCCGTGCCGGGCAGCCACAGGGCGGAATAGCCCTGCATCCGCTTCCAGCGGATCAGAATATCGGGCATGGTCTCGTCCATGGCGTGGCCCACATGGAGCTGTCCGGTGATATTGGGCGGCGGCATGACGATGGTGTAGGGCTTCTTTTTCGGGTCTACCTCCGCGTGGAACCAGCCCCCCTGCATCCAGAAGTCGTAAATCCGCTTTTCCACTTCTTTCGGCTCGTAAGCCTTTGCAAGCTCTTTGCTCACATTCATTCCCTCCTGCTTTTTACAGGGAGCAAGCTCCCTGCCTTCCATTTTCCTGACATGATCAAACTGTGTTCCTTACTTAAAATAGCGGTAAAGGAAAGAGACGATCTGCGCCCGGCTGCATTTGTCAGTGGGTGCAAAGGTGGTACTCGTGGTGCCAAAGGTGATGTTGTTTTCCACAGCCCACAGCACCGGATTGGTGTAATACTGCCCCGCGCTCACATCGACGAAGGGATTGGCCGCGCTGACAGGATCGGGACGGCCGGCATTGCGCCACATAAAGGAAACGATTTCGGCCCGGGTGCAGTTCCCGTTGGGAGTGAAGGTGGTATCGGTGGTGCCAAAGGTAACACGGTTCTCCACAGCCCACAGCACAGCCTTATAAAAGTAATCGTTCTTCGACACATCCGTAAAGGGATTCACGGTGGAGTCAGGCTCCGGCCGTCCTGCGGCGCGCCACAGAAAGGCTACGGCCTGGGCCCGCGTGCAGTCGTCTCCGGGGGCAAAGGTGGTATCCGTAATGCCGGAGGTGATCCGGCTTCCCGCTGCCCACTCCACAGCATTGAAAAAGTAGTCATAGCGGGTCACGTCCTGGAAACGGGCCGGGGCGTAATCGTGCCCCAGATAGTCGTAGGCCTTTGCGCTCTTTTGGGGATACACAGTGCGGTACAGCTCTACCTGTTCTGCATAGTCGTCGGAAATGGTAACTTCCACGTGGGCGCGCTCCTCACAGAACTTGGTGCCGTCGATCTCCGTATCGGAGCCCGCCAGGAAATAGTCATGAGCGCTCATATTTTCAATAATATCTTCGTCGGTGTAGCCGTATGCTGTCAGAGCGTCCCATGCGTTGTCGTCCCAGGTGACGTCCACATTGTACCACAAGCCATCGTCCATCTTCACATTGTTCCAGGCGTGGCTCTCACTGACCACAATGGCGCAGGGAACGCCGATATAGTCGCAGACCATCTTAAAGGCGTAGGCATAGCCCTGGCACACGGGATTCACTTCGCCATCTGTCAGGGGATCGACCCCTACCAGCGCGCTGTAGGGAGAGTAGGACAGGGGGCTGTCCTCCGGGGTTACCGCATCGCCATATTCATCGTAAGCGTAGGTGTTGCACATCGCCAGAAGGTCATGGATCATCCACATCTGGGTATAACGGTCGCTCTGTTCCAGGGCTCCATCGCCGATCTCCTGCACCGCGGCCATCATCTTATTGTACATCTCCCCTTCGGCGCCGCCGTATGGCAGCCTGAAGACGAAGGAAAGTTTTGTAATCTTCCAATCCACATTGTTGTTGGTGCTGGCAGAATAGCCCCAGGCGCTGTCTCCCATCCACAGGTCCAGCTCCGGATGATCGTAGCGGATGAAAATCATCGCGGAATAAACGTCCTTCAGGAAGGTCCGGGTGGCAGGATCGTTGGGATCTTCCTCCAATCCGCTGCTGGTGGAGGTAGCCTTAATGGTCCCGGCAGGCAGCTGAGAAGCGGGCAGCTCCACAGTACCGCCGCCAGCCAAAATGGTCTCAAAAGAAAGGCTTTTCAGAAAATCATAGTACTTCTTTGCCTGGGGAGTGAGCATACTGTACAGGTCGGTATATCCGGCGGACTGGGCAGCGGTCCGGGAGCGGCTCACTTCGGCATAATCCTTGTCGGGGACCTCCATCACCCTGGAGGAGACGGTGCTCTCCGCCGCCAGAGCGCCTGTGGGCATGGCGGCAAAGAGCAGGAGCACCGCCAGCAGCAGGCTCAAAAAGCGTTTTCCGTGCAGCTTTGTACTTTTCATCGATCATTCTCCCTTCACAGCCGTACCAAAGCCGGCCATCATATATCTGTCTCTATTATCTGTTTTTTTTGCCCGCTTGTCAATACGAAGAATGGGGAATTGCCATTGCGGGCTGCGGTAATTTCTGCTATACTTAAATAATGGAAATATATGATATATGGAAACAGGAGGCAGACGTATGCAATACGAACTGAAAAGCGGCGGCTTTACCGCGGCGGTGGATTCCCTGGGCGCTCAGCTGGTGTCCCTGAAGGGGCCGGAGGGCTTTGAGCACCTGTGGGTGGGCGATCCCAAATACTGGACGGGACACGCCCCGGTGCTGTTCCCCATTGTGGGCGCTCTGCGAAACGGCAGGGCCAGGATCGGCGGGGAATGGTTTGAGATGGGCCAGCACGGCTTTGCCCGCCGCAGGGAGTTCTCTCTGGAAAGCCGGGAGGAAAACCGGGTTTCCCTGGTCCTGCGGGACAGCGAAGAAACCCGGGAGCAGTACCCCTTCCCCTTCCTTCTGAGGGTTTCCTACACCCTCACCGGCGGCAGCGTGGAGACCCGTTTCACCGTGGAGAACCCGGGGCAGGCGGACCTTCCCTTTGCCATCGGCGGCCATCCCGGCTTCAACATTCCCGTGGATGAGGACGCCGCTTTCGAGGATTACACCATCCGCTTTGAAAAGCCGGAGGACCAGAGCTGCCCGGCCATTGATCTGAGCCAGGCCCTGATCGATCCCTCCGCCTGCTCCTACGAGCTGCACGGGACAGAGATCCCTCTGGCCCACTCCCTGTTTTATCATGACGCCTTGATTTTTGAGGATTTGAATTCCCACAAAGTGCAGATCGTCAACAAAAAGACGGGCCGCGGCGTGGAAATGGACTTTTCCGGGTTCCCGTTGCTGGGCATCTGGTCCGCCCAGAACGACGGCCCCTATGTGTGCCTGGAGCCCTGGATAGGCTGCGCCACCCGCACGGACGAGGGTGACGACTTCGAGGAAAAGCACCGGCTGATTTTCCTGCCTGCGGGGGAGAAAAGGGAGTACGCCTTCACCGCCTCCCTCCTGCTGTAAAGGCTGAGAAAATCCGCTTCTTATCTAATATAGCAGCAACTCTGCTACCGGAGGTTGGAAGAGGAAGCTCTGAGAAAATGTTTCTCAGAGCTTCCTCAGAATTTTGCGCAAAAATTCCCGAAAAATCCCGGAAAATTCGTCACTCTGACAAGGTGATTTTTTTGCAAAAGCCCTTCCCTTTTTCGGGGCGTCCGCTATAATAGGTAAAGCCTTTCAAAGGGCAGATAAACGCAAAAATCCGGGAAGTGAAAAACACGACACTTCCCCCGAAAAAGAGGGATCATTATGTTTCAGCTCAAATGGGTCTGGAAACAGATGCAGCAGTTCCGGAAGCGATATATTTTCGCTCTGTTCTCCACCGCGCTGCTGTCGGTGCTGGCGCTGGGGAATTCCGTGATCACTGCCAACATTATGGACACGGTGTTTGAGCCGCTGCAGCAGTCCGGCGTGGTGACGGAGGAGGCCGTCCATCGGCTGATCGTCCTGGTGGTGGTGCTCATCGTCTTCACCCTGTTCCGCACAGGCTTCGGCTACCTCTCCGTGCTCACTTACGAGACCTGCTCCCAGAAGCTGATCTTCAATCTGCGGCGGGACCTGTACCGGAACATGCAGGAGCAGGACCAGAACTTCTTTTCCAAAAACCGCACCGGCGACCTGATGACCCGCCTGACCGGCGACCTGGATATGGTCCGCCACGCTGTGTGCTACATCGCCAGAATGCTCATCGACTGCGTGGTGCTGTTTCTCACCTCCACCATCACCTTCCTGGTGACCGACTGGCTGTTCGCTCTGTCCCTGCTGGCGGTAACGCCCATCATCTTCGCCCTGACCCGGGCCTTCTCCAACAGCGTGGGATCCCTGTATGTGACCCAGCGCGAGAAGCTGTCCCAGCTGAGCACCGCCGCCCAGGAGAACATCTCCGGCAACCGGGTGGTAAAGGCCTTTGCCCGGGAGGACTACGAGATCGAGCGCTTCGATGAAAAGAACGCGGCCTACAAGAAGGCCAATAAGAAGGCCTCCCTCCAATGGCTGAAATACAGCCCCTATATCGACACCCTCTCTCAGGCCCTTTCCGTATCCGTGCTGCTGGTGGGTGGCGCCTTTCTCATCAGCGGGCGCATTTCCATCGGCACCTTTACCCTGTTTAACTCCCTGTGCTGGACGCTGAGCAATCCCATGCGCTCTTTGGGCATCCATCTCAACGATTTGCAGCGCTTCTTTGCCAGCGCCAACAAGGTGATCGAGCTTTACTATGCCAAATCCACTATTGTCTCCCGGCCCGACGCCCACAAGCCCGACAGCCGCGTAAAGGGCCAGGTAGACTTCAAGGGCGTGGGCTTGAAGCTGGGCGGCAGCCAGATCCTTCAGGACGTCAACTTGAATATCCAGTCCGGCGAGACCGTGGCCATCATGGGCCCCACCGGCTCCGGAAAGACCTCTCTGATCAATCTGATCCCCCGGTTTTTTGACGCCACCGAGGGCGCTGTGGAATTGGACGGCGTTCCGGTCAACCAGTACGACCTGAGGGCCCTGCGGTCCTCCATCGGCATTGCCACCCAGGACGTGTTCCTGTTCTCCGACACCGTGGACGGCAACATCGCCTACGGCAACAGCTCCATGTCGGAGGAGGAGGTCCTCCGCTTCGCCAAAATGGCAGACGCCGACGAATTCGCCAAAAAGCTCTCCGACGGCTACGACACCGTGATCGGTGAACGGGGCACCGGCCTTTCCGGCGGCCAGAAGCAGCGCATTGCCCTGGCCCGCGCCCTGGCCATCCGGCCCTCCGTGCTGATCCTGGACGACACCACCAGCGCCGTGGACCTGGAAACCGAAAAATACATTCAGGAGCAGTTGGACAGCCTGGATTTCTCCTGCACCAAAATCATCGTAGCCCAGCGCATCTCCACCACCCGGCGGGCCGATAAGATCGTGGTGCTGGAAGATGGCAAAATCAGCGCCGTAGGCACCCATGAGGAGCTTTCACAACAACCCGGCTATTACCGGGAGGTATTCCTCCTTCAAAACGGCATGACGGACGACGCCAACGAAAAGGAGGTGGGGTAACATGGCCAGAAACAGATTCGATGTGGACGAAAACCTGGAAACACCATTTAATATCAAACATCTGCTTCGTGCCGGCACTTACATCGGCCGCCACAAAAAGAAGATGATCCTGTCCCTGCTCTTTTCCGCCATCTCCGCCGTCTTTGCCCTGATCGGCCCCCTGCTGATCCAGCACGCCCTGAACGTGACGGTCCCCAAAAAGGACTATGGCGAGCTGATTTTCCTGGGCGTGATCATGCTGGCAAGCATTCTGGCCTCGGTGCTGTTCGCCCGGGCCCGGTCCATCTACATGATCTCCGTCAGCCAGGAGATCGTCTACGACATCCGCAAGGACCTGTTCGCCCATTTGCAGAAGCTGCCCTTCCAATTCTATGACGACAGGCCCCACGGCAAAATCCTGACCCGTGTGATCAACTACGTCAACAGCGTGTCCGACGCCCTCTCCAACGGCATCATCAACCTGGTGCTGGAGGTCTTTAACCTGGTGCTCATCGCCGTCTTTATGTTCCTGTGTGACTGGCGGCTGGCTCTGGTGGTCATGGCCGGCGTCCCCCTGCTGCTGATCGTGGTCATGCTGGTAAAGCCCGCACAGCGCCGGGCCTGGCAGAATGTCTCCAACAAGAGCTCCAACCTAAACGCCTACCTTCAGGAAAGCCTGGACGGCATGAAGATCACCCAGGCCTTCACCCGGGAGGAAGAAAACGCCGGGATCTATGCCAAACTCAATACCAATTACTATAAGGCCTGGATGAAGGCCCAGTACACCTCCAATCTGATTTGGGTCTCCGTGGACAACATTTCCGTCTGGGTGGTGGGCGCCCTCTACCTGGTGGGCCTGATGATGGTGGGGCCCGAAATGCAGATCGGCACCCTGATCGCCATCGCCTCCTACGCCTGGCGGTTCTGGCAGCCCGTGCTGAACCTATCCAACCTGTACAATACCTTTATCAACGCCGTGGCCTACCTGGAGCGCATTTTTGAAATGCTGGATGAGCCTGTTTCCGTGGATGACGTCCCCGGCGCCAAGGACCTTCCGCCCATTTCCGGCGCCGTCACCTTCGACGATGTGACCTTCTCCTACGACGGCTCCGTCAACGTGCTGGAGCATTTCAAGCTGGACGTGAAGCCCGGCGAGTCCATCGCCCTGGTGGGTCCCACCGGCGCGGGAAAAACCACCGTGGTGAACCTGATCTCCCGGTTTTACAACATCAATGAGGGACGCCTGCTGCTGGACGGCCACGACATTGCCGATGTGACCCTTCACTCCCTCCGCTCTCAGATGGGCATCATGCTCCAGGACAGCTTCATCTTCTCCGGCACCATCATGGACAACATCCGTTACGGGCGGCTGGACGCCACCGATGAGGAGGTCATCGCCGCCGCCAAAACGGTCCGTGCCCACGACTTTATCAGCCAGATGGAGGACGGCTACAACACCCAGGTCAACGAGCGGGGCTCCAGGCTCTCCCAGGGCCAGAAGCAGCTGGTGGCCTTTGCCCGCACCCTTCTCTCCGATCCCCGGATCCTGGTGCTGGACGAAGCCACCTCCTCCATCGACGCCAAGACCGAGCGGCTGGTTCAAGAAGGCCTGAACGCCCTGCTCAAAGGCCGTACCAGCTTTATCATCGCCCACCGGCTGTCCACCATTAAGAACTGCGACCGCATCCTGTACATTGACCACAAGGGCATCGCGGAGATCGGCAGCCACGAGGAGCTGATGAAAAAGCAGGGGCTTTACTACCGCCTCTACACCGCCCAACTGGAAGACTAACGTCCTCTCCCGCACTTTTTCAAGCCCCGGTTTTCCGGGGCTTTCTTTTTTTCTAAGCACTTTTCGTCGCTATTGACAAATTTGCCGGTTATGGTATACTATTCTTATCAAATTTATCCTGATCAGGAGGTCGTTTCCAATGAAAGCAAACATCGGTACGTATTCCTTCGGCGGTATGGAAAGCTTTTTCGGCCTGGGCGCCACTCTGCTGGAGAAGTTCCAGCGGATCAAGGCTCTTGGCTTTAACGGCGTAGAGCTGCTGAAGGCCGACCTGGACTTCAATACCAACGAGGAGATCAAGGCTGCCTGCGCGGCTACCGGCCTGGAGATCGTTTCCGTGCACGCCGATCCCACCGAGGAGATCATCAAGCGCATGGCAGATCTGGGCGGCAAGGCTGTGATCTGCGCTTCCACTCCCTTCTGCAACAAGGCAGAGGCCCTGGAAGTGGCCCAGTGGCTGGAAGGCTGGGCCGAAAAGGCCGAGCCCTACGGCATCAAGATCGGCTATCACAACCACAGCCAGGAATTCTATGTGGACGAGGGCAAAACCCTCTGGGAGTGGGTGGCCGACAACACCAAGAAGGTGTTCTTCCAGCTGGACTGCGGCTGGTGCATGAATGCCGGTACTTATCCCCCCAGCCTGATCCGCCGCTATCCCGGCCGTATCTGCGCCATCCATGTGAAGGAAAACAACAAGGTCTACGGCCCCGGCGAGCAGCCCCGCTCCCGCCACGCAGACAACGGCGGTTTCGCCGGTTTCCCCGACATGACCAAGATGTCCCGGGAAGAACGCCAGAAGGCCTTTGACCAGATGATGGCGAGCTTTGGCAAGCATGCTCCCGGCCCGCAGAACGAGCTGCCCCAGCGCCAGTGCCCCATGGGCGACCCCACCTCCAACATTGACTGGACGGAGATCAAGGCCGCTCTGGACGCTTCCTCCCCGGACGCCTTCTGGGTGGTAGAGCGCGAGGAGTTCTACGGCGACGATCACGATCAGTGCATCGCCGATGACGCCAAGTTCATCCGCGAAAACATCAAGTAATTTTCCTTTACAGTTGATCTTTGCAGAAGGAAATCCCGTCCGCCGTAAAGCGGACGGGATTTTTTCTGTGGGGGAGGTCGGACTGCCACGGCTGCTGTCTGATGTTCATAATTTTCTTACAGTTTTTTCAAAATCCGCTGATACCCCATTCACAATCGCCTGATATTCTTTAGACACTGCAAACGGCAGTACGGAGGAATTGCAAGCTTCCGAAACCTGGCCGGATGGCATCATCTGGCTGTCTTCACTGTTCCGCTGCTGGGCGGCGGGCGGCAACCGCCGCTCCACATGCCAGCGCCCGGCAGACGGACAGACCAAAAATTCTCGTCCCTGCATTTCTTTTGCAGGGGCGTTTTTTGTTTCCAAAATAAATCGAAGAAGTTGTGGCAAAGTAAAATCGGGACCGAAAACGGACCCGGTTTTTCTTTGCGGTTCGCTTTCAATCAGTTGTCCCGGAAAGGGATGAAAGCCTACGAAAAGAACTGCGTTTTTGGGGAAAAGAAAGAATTGTTCCCTTTTGAAAGGACTGCGCTCTCAGAGCACACGCATTGGCAAATATGCCAAAAACTGCTCCTTTTGCCTGATGGCCACCCTGATCTGCTCCATGATCGCCATGGCGGTTGGAGGCTGGGCGGCTCCGGCCCTGGAGGCCTCCGCCTTTAACGGCGGCAGAAGCGTCCTGTCCGCCGGAACTCAGCCAGAGACCGAGGGCCAAGGCCCCACCATGGTAGTTCCCCTGGGAACCACTTTCGGCGTGAAACTGTTTACGGATGGAGTTATTGTTGCCTCCCTTTCCGATATTTATACGGAAGCGGGAGGCTGCTGTCCCGCAAGAGAGGCAGGGGTCCAGCCCGGCGACTATGTTGTAAAGGCAAACGGCTTGACAGTGGAAAGCAATGCCGGACTGGCTAAGCTCATCGGCGGCAGCGCCGGACAGCCCATGGACCTGACCATTCGCCGGGGAGAAAAGCTGCTGGACGTGACTGTTACTCCGGTTTTCAGCGGCGGCTCCTTCAAAACGGGCATGTGGATCCGTGACAGCGCCGCAGGGATCGGCACGCTGACCTTCTGGGATCCCGCCACCGGCAGGTATGGAGGCCTGGGCCACGGCATCTGCGACATGGACACCGGCGGCGTTATGGCCCTGGAGCATGGGGAGACCGCACCCATCGCCCTGTGCGGCATTGTTCGGGGAGAGCCGGACCAGCCCGGCCAGCTGCGGGGCTATTTCAGCTCTGACGAAGCCCTGGGCACCCTGGTGCGCAACAATGACACCGGCGTTTACGGCGCGCTGTACAGCACGCCCACAGCCCCGGCTGTTGAGGTGATGGGAAAGGAACAGGTTCAGTGCGGCCCGGTACAGATCATGGCCACCATTGACGAAAACGGTCCCATCCTCTACGACGCCGAAATTCAGCGGATCAGCGCCCGGAACCAGCACACCAGGAACCTGGTGGTGAAGATCACCGATCCCCGCCTGATCGCGGCTACCGGCGGCATTGTGCAGGGAATGAGCGGCAGCCCCATCCTTCAGGACGGTAAGCTGGCCGGCGCCATCACCCACGTGTTTACCGACGACCCCACCATGGGCTACGGCATCTTTGCCGAGACCATGTGCCAGGAGTGCGCCTGGGGGACGACCGAGAAGGCGGCCGCTGGATAAACGCCGCCAAAATCGTTCTCCCAAAATCTCAAAATTGTCCGAATTTCTCCGGTTTTTGGCCCCTTTTCGCCGTCTTTCGTCAAGATAATTTTCCCGCTTTTTTCATCAAACCTCTTGCCATACCGGGATAGTTATGGTAAAATTCATTTACACCAAAAAATACCAGGAGGTTCGTCATGGAAAAGGAAATAAAAGTAATTATCAGCTCGGAGGACGGCGAATGGGGCCGGGAACCGATTCAAAAGATAACCAGGATGGGCGGCATTCCCATTCTGGTCCCAAGGGACGGCGCAGCGCTGTTGGAGAAGATTCGCGCGGAGCGTCCCCAGGTAGTTGTGATGGAAATGTTCATGCCGGGTCTGGACGCCCTGGGCGTGATTCACGGTGTGGCCCAGGACAGCACCCTTGACAGACCCTTATACATAGTGACAGCCTCTTATACCACCTCCATTCTGGAGCGTGAGGTGGCCAGCGCCGGAGTATCTTACTTTGCCCTGTCCCCCTTCGACAAGGAGGAGATGGTAGACCGCATTTTCTCCCTTTACTCCGCCAAAGGCCGCCACTTTGATTCGGAACCCGCCAATCCCGGACTGCGGATGCAGGTCACGGAGATCCTCCACCAGATCGGCGTGCCTGCCCACATCAAGGGATACCACTATCTCCGGGATTCCATTTTAATGGCCATTGAAAATCCGGAGATCATCAACGCCGTCACCAAACAGCTGTACCCCAGCGTGGCCAAGCGCTATAACACCACCAGCTCCCGGGTGGAACGGGCCATCCGCCACGCCATTGAGGTAGCCTGGGACCGGGGAGACGTGGACGTGCTCAACTCCTATTTCGGCTACACCATCCACAACACCAGGGGAAAGCCCACTAACAGCGAGTTTATTGCCATGATCGCCGATAAGCTCTGTCTCCAGCTGGCCAGCGCCTGAACCGCTCTCCATCGTTTCCTTCCGATGATTGCATGATACCATAAAAAGGACTTGATGACGGTGGAAGCAAGGCCGTGTGCATAAGAGAGGTGTTTCACACCTCAGGCCTTCTTCCTAATGACCGCTTGCGGTCATTATACCATAAGCACGGAACGTGCGTTGGTGTCATGTGTCCATCGGCCGTTGCGCGCAGCGCAAACTGGCCGGGACAAACTTCAATCTATAATATCCGCCGTCCTTTGTGGATATTATACCCTCCAGCAATCAAAGATTTTGTCGAAACAAGGGACGGAAACGGATTTTCTTGTGTTTTTTTCAAAAATTTCCGCAATATCTTGTAGAAAAAGGCCCAACATGGGGGAATCTCTGTGTCGGGCCTTCTGTTTTTCTGTCCCCTCGTAACTTTTTCCCTTTCCTTTGCGTCTAATATTGTGAAAAGATTCCCTTTTGCCAAGGTTTTCCGGCCCCGTTCTATTGACTTGCCGCCTGAAAACGGATATAATTCTTAAAGCATTTGTAAGAATTTGTGGGAAAAGATCGCTTTTTGCACACTGCCTCATAACGAGAATTTGTTAGGAAGGAAGGATCGCTATGAAAAAAATCGTCTCCCTGCTGCTGGCTGTGCTGCTGGTGGTATCGGCGCTGCCAATCGCTGCTTTTGCCGCGGAAGATGGCGCTTCCGATACGCAGCTCTCGGATCTGGAATTCCCGGAGGATCCTTCAAGCGACGATGGCGATCCCGGTGATCCGGCTCCGGAAGCCGATCCTGCGCCCGAGCCTGAACCCAAGCAGTATCAGCTGGAAACCACGGAGCACCGGGCCTATATCCATGGCGACGGGGACACCTTCCGTCCTGAATACAATCTTACCCGGGCGGAGGCATCTGTCATCATCTATTCCCTTCTCACGGAAAAGCCGGAGCCCTCCTCCTTTGCCTTCTCTGACGTTCCCGCTGACGCCTGGTACGCCAGGTTTGTGAACCCTCTGGGTTCTGCGGACATTCTCCACGGCTACGGGAACAACGAATTTCATCCCAACGATTACATCAAGCGTTCCGAATTTCTCACCATCGTCTGCCAGTTCTACGACCTGAAGGAAACCGACAAGACCTTTCCCGACGTTCCCACGGATTACTGGGGCTACCGCTTTGTCGCCACCGGCCTGGCCAATGGCTGGATCTCCGGCTTTGACGACGGGCTGTTCCGTCCCGAGTCCCTCATCACCCGGGCCCAGGCGGTCAGCATTCTCAACCGAGTGCTGGGCCGCAGGGCGGACGGCGTCAAGGCCGCTCCCGGCGCCATTTTGAAGTTCATCGACCTGCCCTACAGCCACTGGGCCTACAGCCAGATCATGGAGGCTTCTGTAGAGCATACCTATACAAAGAGCGACTCGGGCCTGGAATCCTGGGCCACCTACGACATTGGCCAGTCTGCCCGGCAGCCCGGCATGTATACGATCAACAACGAGCTTTACTGTGTGGATGCGGACCGTCACTTTGTTCACAACGAAAGCGTTGGTGTGCTGTATTTCAACAACAGCGGCCGCTATACCAGCAAGGACGCGGCTCTGGACGTGCAGATCAAACGGATCGTGCAGGCCCAGACCGTCAGCGGCGACAGCTCCATTGACAATCTCCGGCGGCTGTATAGGTATGTCTGCGACCACTACGAGTATCTGGCCCGGCCCTATATCGACGTTGGCTCCACCGGCTGGGAGGTTTCCTGGACCAAGGAAATGCTGGCCAGAGGGAAGGGCAGCTGCTACAGCTTTGCCGCCCTGTTCACCATGCTGGCCCGGCAGATGGGCTACCAGGCCACCGGGATTTCCGGCTGGTGTATGCTTCCCCAATGGAATGGATGGTCCCGCCACGGCTGGACTCAGATCGCGCTGGACGGCCAGATTTATGTCTGCGATCCAGAATCCGAGGGCGTCTATTTGAAAAACCAGGGCTGGGACTGGGACCTGTTCATGAAGAAATACGGAGAGACCAGATACAGCTACCGCGTCACCGATACGGTGCTTCACTCCTGAGCTTCCGGCCTCCCACCCGTTTTCATTCCTGCGTCTTGACGAAACTGCGGGTAAAATGCTAGAATAAGGGGAAATTGGATCGGTTCGATCTAACCTTTCAGGAAAGGAAGGACAAGGAAGTCATGTATTTGATTTTGAAAAAGGCGGCAGCCGCCGTGCTTTCCGCCATTTTGCTTTTGAGCTTTGCCGCCTGCGGCAGCGGGAAAGCCGCCGAGAGTTCGGAGACGAGCGCCGCCTCTGGCACCGGAGCCGTCAGCCCCTCTCCCTCAGTTTCTCCCAGCCCC
>CAZRLJ010000019.1:24803-28398 GCA_964600905.1 uncultured Acutalibacter sp.
CAGCCCCTCTCCCTCAGTTTCTCCCAGCCCCGCCCCCACAGCCACGCCGAAGCCCACCCCAACGGCTGCGCCTGCGCAGAATTCCGCAGACGATGAGGACGACGGCGATTCCCAGGAAACGGGCGACGACCAATGGACCGATCAGCAGGACAACGAAACCACTGCCGATGAGCCGGTCACTCCCGTCGAACCGGAACCGGAGCCTGAGTCGCAGCCGGAACCGGAACCTGATCCGGAGCCTGCTGCCAGCCCTTATGACTACATCGGCTACAGTGTGTATGCACTATACGACGCCATTGGCTATCCCAACAGCAGCGAATATGCTGCCAGCTGCATGGACCCCTCCGGCGAAGACGGCTTCCTCTATTATGACGGCTTTACCGTATACACCTTCCGCGACAAGGACGGCGTGGAAATCGTCCAGGATGTAGGCTGATCTTCTGAAATCAAACGGCCGCCGGTCCATTCTGGGATCGGCGGCCTTCTTTCCATTCGTGAAACTCTGAACAAGGACGGGAGCGATAAGCTTGGTTTTCAGTTCTGCTGTGTTTCTCTTTCTCTTTCTGCCCGCCGTGTTCCTGCTGTATCGGCTCATGCCGGGAATGCGGTCCAAAAATCTGCTGCTGCTCCTGTGCAGCCTGGGCTTTTACGCCTTCGGAGAGCCGGTATACGTGCTTCTCTTGCTGCTTTCCGTGGCGATCAACTACTGCGGCGGTCTTTTGCTGGCCACGGAAAAGGGAAAGGCCCGGCTGACAGTGGGCATTGTGGTTGCCCTGAACCTTCTGCTCCTGGGCGTATTCAAATACACGGATTTCCTCCTCGGCACCGTGAACCGGCTCTTTTCCCTTTCCATTCCCCTGCCGGGGATCGCGCTGCCCATCGGCATTTCCTTTTTCACCTTTCAGGGCCTCTCCTACGTGGTGGACGTCTACCGGGACAGAAGCCTCGCCACCCGAAGCTTTCTGAAGCTGGCCCTGTACATCTCCTTTTTTCCCCAGCTCATTGCCGGGCCCATTGTAAAATATCACGACGTCAGCCGGCAGATCGACCAGCGGGAGACCAGCCTGACCCTGACAGCCGACGGCGTCCGCCGGTTCATTCTGGGGCTTTCCAAAAAGCTGCTGATCTCCAACACCGTGGGGCAGATGGCCGACCTTGTTTTTTCCGCTTCCCCGGGACAGGTGGACATTCGCTCCGCCTGGATCGGCGCTGTGTGCTACTGCCTTCAAATCTACTTTGACTTTTCCGGTTACAGCGATATGGCCATCGGCCTGGGCCGCATGTTTGGCTTCCGGTTCCTGGAAAACTTTGACCACCCCTACGCCAGCAGCTCCATTCGGGAATTCTGGCGGCGGTGGCACATTTCCCTGTCCTCCTGGTTCCGGGATTACCTCTATATCCCCTTAGGCGGGAACCGAAAGGGCAGGCTCCGCACGGAGCTCAACAAATGCCTGGTGTTTTTCTGTACGGGCCTGTGGCACGGGGCCTCCTGGAACTTTGTGCTGTGGGGCCTGTGGCACGGTGCTTTTCTGATTTTGGAGGATCTGCTGCCGAAAAAAGCGAACTCCCGGCCCGGGCTTCCCGTCAGGTTCCTGCGCCGTGTGGGCACCCTGCTGATCGTACTTCTGGGCTTTGTTTTGTTCCGGGCGGATACCCTTTCCCAAGCGGGGCAGATCTACTCCCAGATGTTTGCGGGAGCTGCCTTTACCCTGCAAAGCGCCGCTCTGCTGCGGCAGCTCTGCACCCCCTATTCCCTGTTTATCACCGCTGTGGGGCTCCTTTTTTCCCTGCCGCTGCTGACCCTGCTCAAGGCCCGCGTGGCGAAGATGTCTTCCAGCGTTCAGAAGGTTCTGGACTGTCTCTCCTATATCTCTGCCGGACTTCTCTATCTGCTGTGTCTGATGGACCTTGCCGGGAGCCAGTTTAATCCCTTTATCTATTTTCGATTTTGACAGGAGGCGAAGCAAGGATGGGCAAAAAAGGTGCATTTGTGTTTGTGCTGTTTTTTCTGCTGGTCTGTCTGCTCCCGGGCGCAGCCACGCTGGCCCTGGGGGAAAGCGGTCCGGCGGCCAATGAGGTGCTGACAGCCAAGCCCCAGCTGAAAAAGCCGGATGGAACCTTCAACACCGCCTTTTTCTCCGATGCAGGGGATTATTTTTCCGATCACTTTGCCCTTCGGCAGGAGCTGATCACCGGCAATTCCCTGCTGAGAGCCCAGGTGTTTCACACCTCTGCCCAGGAGAAGGTGGTCCTGGGGCAGGATGGCTGGCTATTCTACGCCGAAACGCTGGACGACTACACCGGAGCCGATCTTCTCACCGCAGAGGAAGCCCGGCAGGTAGCTAAAAACCTGAAGCAGGCCCAGGACTACGCCGAAAGCCAGGGCGTCAAATTTCTCTTTACCATCGCGCCGAACAAGCTGTCCCTGTATCCGGAATACGGCCCCGCTGGGCTGGTCCGGGCCAACGAGACCTCCGCCGACCGGGTGAAGAAATGCCTGGAGGCAGAGGGGGTAAATTATCTGGATCTTTTCTCCCTGTTCGACGCCCAGGAGGAGGTCCTCTACCATCAGCTGGATTCCCATTGGACCAACAAAGGCGCGGCCCTGGCCCGGGACGCCCTCATGGAGCAGCTTGGGCTTCCTGCGGACAGTGCCTGGGATAAGAGCGGCTCTTATGTGCAAAGCCACCAGGGCGACCTGTACACCATGCTGTATCCCGCCTCCCGGAAGCTGGATCAGCAATGGGAATTTGCAGAGCCTCTGGACTTTACCTACGACAAGCCCATCCGCAGTGCAGAGGACATGCGGATCAACACCGGCAGCGGCAGCGAAAACGGCAGCCTGTTGATGTTCCGGGATTCCTTCGGCAATGCCTGGCATCCCCTGCTGGCGGAATGCTTTTCCTCCGCCCTGTTCACCCGTGCCGTTCCCTATGACCTGACGCTGGCGGAGGAGACCGGAGCCGACGTCATTGTGCTGGAGATCGTGGAACGGAATCTCTCCCGGCTGGCAGAGGATTGCTTCGTTCTGGAATGAAACGTAACCACACATAAAAAGCCGCCTGCTCCGGAATCCGGAACAGGCGGCTTTTCTATGCATTCCATTCGTTTGGCTATCGGCTTAGGGAAGCTCTAAGCAAATGGACAGGCCAGATCGGCGAGAAGATATTTCGACTGTCAAAGGCCCAAACTCGCAGGAATACTTTGTGTATTTCAGGAGGATAGGGCAAAGACAGGCGGAATATCGGCCGCCGAGGTGGCCTGAACAGTTTGCTTTGAGCTTCCCTCAGATATTAGTACATGCCGCCCATGTCGGGAGCGGGGGCAGCAGGAGGCGTAGGCTCCTTGATGTCAGCCACCAGGCTCTCGGTGGTCAGGATGGTGGAAGCCACGCTGGACGCATTCTGCAGGGCGGAACGGGTCACCTTGGTGGGATCCACAATGCCGGCCTCGATCATATCCTGGAATTCACCGGTCAGGGCATTGTAGCCGTAACCCACCTTTCCCTCCTTCTTCAGCTGCTCCACGATAACAGAACCCTCAATACCGGCATTGGCGGCAATCTGGCGCACAGGCTCCTCAAGAGCTTTCAGCA
>CAZRLJ010000020.1:0-27527 GCA_964600905.1 uncultured Acutalibacter sp.
CTGTCTGCGGCAAAACGCTGATGCAGAAAAAGACCAAGGACCGGCGGCTGTACTGCGTAACGGAGGGATGCACCTTCTCGGGCAAGACGCCGGAGGAGTAAAGGCGGCGCCGCGCAATTCTAAGCGCCGGATTGCGTTGGCAGATTTTTCGTCAGATGAAGCAAAAACCGCAGGCCATACTTTGTGTATGGCAGAGGATTTTTGCAAAATATGACGGAAAATTTGCAAGCAAGATGGTGCTTAAGGTGTTGGCCGTGAATTGTGCTGTGTTGCCTAAAAGCAAAGGATCGGGGGGATCGGAGAGATGAAGCCCATCACGGTAGTAGGCGCCGGCCTGGCCGGCTGCGAAGCGGCCTGGCAGATCGCCTGCCGGGACGTGCCGGTAGTCCTTTACGAGATGAAGCCGGAACGGTATTCCCCCGCCCATAAAAGCCCGGATTTCGCCGAGCTGATCTGCTCCAATTCCCTGAAGGCCGCCCGGGTCAACAGCGCCGCTGGGCTTCTAAAAGAGGAAATGCGCCGTCTGGGCTCTCTGCTGACGGACTGCGCCGAGAAAAGCCGGGTCCCTGCCGGGGGCGCCCTGGCCGTTGACCGGGATCGGTTTTCCAGGCTTGCCACGGAGGCGGTCCAAAGCCACCCCCTCATTGAGGTTCGGCGGCAGGAGATCACGGAGCTGCCGGAGGGGATCACCGTGATCTCCTCCGGTCCCCTGACCTCTCCGGCCCTGTCGGAAAAGATTCAGGCCCTCTGCGGCAGCCAGCTGAGCTTTTTTGACGCCGCTGCACCCATTGTCACCAGGGACAGCCTGGACATGGACCGCTGCTTTCTGGCCTCCCGGTATGACGGGGAAAGCGAGGGCGACTATATCAACTGCCCCATGAACAAGGAGGAATACGACCTGTTCGTTCAGGAGCTGGTCGCCGCCCAGCGGGCCCCTGTCCACGAGTTTGACGCCCGGGACCCAAAGGTCTACGAGGGCTGTATGCCCATTGAAGTGCTGGCCTCCCGGGGACACGACGCCATCCGCTACGGCCCCATGAAGCCCGTGGGCCTGCGGGACCCCCGCACCGGCCACCGGCCATGGGCGGTTTTGCAGCTCCGCACGGAAAACCGGGAAAACACCCTTTACAATCTGGTAGGCTTTCAGACCAACCTGAAATTCGGCGAGCAGAAGCGGGTATTCGGCATGATCCCCGGCCTGCGCCAGGCGGAATTCGTGCGGTATGGGGTCATGCACCGGAACACGTTTCTGAATTCCCCCAAGCTCCTGAACGCCGACTTTTCCATGCGGGACCGCCCGGAGCTGTTCTTTGCCGGGCAGATCACCGGCGTGGAGGGCTACATGGAATCCGCCTCCTCCGGAATTCTGGCGGGGATCAACGCCGTCCGGCGGCTTCGGGGACAGGAAAGCCTGATCCTGCCGGAAACCACTATGACGGGGGCTTTGAGCCATTACATTTCCGAGTATGCGGGAAAGGATTTCCAGCCCATGGGCGCCAATTTCGGCGTGCTGCCGCCCCTTCCGGAAAAAATACGGGACAAGCAGCAGCGGTACGCGGCTCTGGCGGAAAGGGCCCTGGAGGAGCTGCAAAACAGAATGCAAGCAAATGAAATTGATTATTGAATGAGGTGATAGGCTTGAAAATTATCGTTGACGCTTTCGGCGGGGACAACGCCCCCGGAGAGATCCTGCTGGGCTGCGCCCAGGCCATGGACGAGCTGGGGATCGAGATCCTGCTCACCGGCGACAAGGCCCGGATCGAGGCGGCCGCCAAAGAGCTGGAGATCGCGGACAAAATCGCCAGGATGGAGATTTTGGACTGCGGCGATGTGCTGACCATGGAGGACGAGCCCACCAGCGTGATCAAGGAGAAAGCGGCCAGCTCTATGGCCGTTGGTCTCCGCGCCCTGGCGGATGGCAGCGGCGACGCCTTTGCCAGCGCCGGGAACAGCGGCGCCCTGGTGGTGGGCGCCACCATGATCGTCAAACGGATCCGGGGCGTGCGCCGGGTCTCCTTCGCCCCCATCCTGCCCAAAAAGCCGGGCTTTCTAATGCTCAGCGATTCCGGCGCCAATGTGGACTGCCGTCCGGAAATGCTGCTGCAATTCGGCCAGATGGGATCGGCCTACATGGAAAAGGTCATGGGGATCAAGAATCCCAGAGTGGGCCTTGCCAACGTGGGCGTGGAGTCCCACAAGGGCGACGACCTGCGCCGAGACGCCTACAAGCTGCTGTCCGAGTGCCAGACCATTCGTTTTGTAGGCAACGTGGAGGCCAGGGACATCCCCTTCGACGCCTGCGACGTGGTGGTGTGCGATGGCTTTACCGGAAACATGCTGGTGAAAATGTACGAGGGCGTGGCCCTGGCCGTGATGGGCCTGGTGAAGGACGTATTTGCGAAAAATGTCAAGAATAAACTGGCTGCGGCCATGGTATACGGCGACCTGAAGGCCCTGAAAAAGCAGGTGGATTACAACGAGTACGGCGGCGCTCCTATCATGGGCGCCAGCAAGCCCGTGTTCAAGATTCACGGCAGCGCCAAGGCCTCCACCGTGAGAAACGCCCTGCGGCTGACCCGCGACTACGTGGAGTCCGGCTTTGTGGACGAGATCGCCCAGACCGTTGGCCGAAAATAAGGAAAGGAGCGCTGTGCGTGAGAGCACTGGAAGAATATGAAAAGCTCATTGGGTATGAATTCCGGGACAAGAGCCTGTTGGAAACGGCTCTCACCCATTCCTCCTACGCCAATGAGCACAAGGTAAAGAGCTATGAGCGCCTGGAATTCCTGGGGGATGCCATTCTGGATTTTGTTGCGGGGGAATACCTTTTTGAAAAATTCCCCTCCCTGCCTGAGGGGGAGCTTACCAAAAACCGGGCGGCGCTGGTGTGTGAGCGCTCCCTCTGCGGCTTCTCCAGAAGCCTGCAGGTGGGCAGCTTTCTGCGGTTGAGCCACGGGGAGGTCAATTCCGGCGGACGGGACCGGGATAGCATTCTGGCGGATGTGTTTGAATCCACCACCGCCGCCATTTATCTGGACAGCGGCAGCATGGTGGAGGCGGAGAAATTCATTCTCCGGTTCCTGGCTCCCGCGGCAAAGGCCCAGAATGTGCGGCCCTTTAAGGACTATAAGACCACCCTGCAGGAGATCGTACAGCAAAACCCGGAGGAGCACCTGGAATATGTTCTTGTGGGAGAGAGCGGTCCGGACCACGACAAGCACTTTGTGGCGGAGGTCCACTTAAACAGCAATGTCATCGGCAGGGGCGGCGGCCACAGCAAAAAGGAAGCGGAGCAGCAGGCCGCCCGGGAAGCTCTGACCTTAATGGGCTATTAAGCCTTGACGTTCTCTGGCAATGCGCGATTGATAAAACAATAAGGAAATTGGGATTAGTTATATGATACTGAAATCTTTGGAGCTGCAAGGGTTCAAGACCTTCCCTGACAAGACCACCCTGACCTTTGAGCGGGGCGTCACCTCAGTGGTGGGACCTAACGGCAGCGGAAAAAGCAATATCAGCGACGCCGTGCGCTGGGTGCTGGGGGAGCAGTCCGTCCGCGCCCTGCGGTGCAATAAGATGGAGGATGTAATTTTCAGCGGCACCCCTCAGCGCAAGGCCATGGGCTACGCGGAGATCACCCTGACCATCGACAATTCCGACCGCCGGCTGCCCTTTGACAACGATACCGTGGCGGTCACGCGCAGGTATTACCGGTCCGGGGAAAGCGAATATCTCATCAATAAGACCACTGTGCGTCTGAAGGACGTCAACGAGCTTTTTATGGATACGGGTCTGGGACGGGACGGCTATTCCATCATCGGCCAGGGCAAGATCGACAGCATCGTGGCCGCCCGGTCCGAGGACCGCAGGGAGATCTTTGAGGAGGCAGCGGGGATTTCCCGCTACCGTTACCGCAAGGAGGAATCGGAGCGCCGGCTCCAGAAGGCCGAGGAAAACCTGGTACGGCTGCGGGACATCCTGTCCGAGCTGGAGGGCCGGGTGGAACCTCTGCGCATTCAGGCGGAGAAGGCGGAAAAATTCATCGCCTACGATGGGGAGAAAAAGGGACTGGAGATCGGTATCTGGCTGGAAACTCTGGACCGCTCCGGCAAGGTGCTGCGGGACCATGAGGAAAAAATGGGCATTGTGCAGAACCGCCGCCAGGAGCTGGAGGAGGAGCTGGAGAAGATCGCCGCCCGGATCGAGGAAAATTTCCGGGAGACCAACGACTGCACCTCCCGCATGGATCAGGCCCGCACGGACGCCGCCGGACTGGACGAGCAGGCCGTACGCACCGAGGGCGAGATCGGCCTGATCCGAAACGATATGGAGCATGACCGCCGGGATGCGGAGCGGCTGGAAGAGCAAATCGACGCCGCCCGCCGGTCCGACGAGGAGACCGACCGGGAGATCGCCCGGCGCCGGGAGGAGATCGAGGAAAAGTCCAGGGCCATTGAGGAGAGCAGGGAAAAGCTGCTGTCCTACACGGCCAGGCTGGAGGAGCTGCGCCAGGGCGCGGACGAGGCCACCCGGCAGATCGAGCAGGCCGCCGTAGAGCAGGCCCAGCGCAGCGCCACCCTGTCGGAGGAACGCATCCGGCTGTCCTCTGCCCAGTCCTCCATGAACGAGCTTCGACTCCGGGCCGGAGCCGTGGAGGAAAGCGAGCGACAGAACGGGGAACGGCAAAAAGCCGCGGAAACCGAGGCGGAGGAGCTCCAGCAGATGCTCGCCGACACGGAAAACGCCATCTCCGCCGGAGAAAACACGGTCAAGGGCTATGAGCTGCGGCTGGAATCCCGCCGGAAGCGGGCCCAGTCCGCCAAAGAGGATCTGGATCGGCTGACCCTGGATGCCAATGAACAGTTCCGCCGGGCAAAGCTCCTGGAGGACCTGGAGCGGAACCTGGAGGGCTTTTCCCAGAGCGTAAAGGCCGTGATGAAGGAAGCCGGACGTGGGATGCTGTCCGGCGTCTGCGGGCCTGTTTCCCGGCTGCTGAAGGTGCCCGGCGAATACGCCGTGGCCCTGGAAACCGCTTTGGGCGCCGCCATGCAGAATGTGGTGGTGGAAACGGAACAGGACGCCAAAAGCGCCATCCAGTTGCTGAAGCAGCGGGACCTGGGCCGCGCCACCTTCCTGCCGGTAGCCACCATCCGGGGAAGCGTGCTGGATCAGCGGGAAATGGAGGACCTGCCGGGCTTTGTGGGTGTGGCCTCCAAGCTGTGCTCCTGCGAATCCAGATATGACGGCATCCGGGACTCCCTGCTGGGCCGGGTGGCCGTGGCGGAGGACCTGGACAGCGCCGTGGCCATTGCCCGCCGTACCAAATACAAATTCCGCATCGTCAGCCTGGACGGCCAGGTGGTCAATGCCGGAGGTTCCCTCACCGGCGGCTCCAAAGCCAGAAATTCCGGCCTTTTGAGCCGGGCCTCCGAAATTCAGAGAATTCGGGAAAAGGCAGAGGCCCTGCAGAAAAAGGCCCAGGAAGCGCAAGACGCCTGGAAGGAACGGCAGACAGAGCTCGCCTCCTCCGAGGCGGAGCTGGAAGCCGCCCGGGGCGAGCTGGCTTCCGCCCAGGAGGAACGGATCAAGATCGTATCCGAGTACGCCCGGGTGGCCCGGGAGCTGGAAAATATCCGCCAGGAGGCAGCGAATCTGGAGCAGGAGCGGACGGATTCTGCCGGACGCATCCGGGAGCTGGAGCAGAAAGCCGGAGACGCCCAGGAAAAAATCGACCTTCTGGAGGCCCAGGAGGCCCAAGCGGCGGAAGAAAATAAAAAGCTCACCGGAAGCCGGGAGGAGCAGATGGCCCGGTGTGACGACATTTCCCGCACGATCCAGGAAATCCGCCTCAGCGAATTTTCCGCCCAGAAGGATCGGGAAGCGCTGGAGCACACGGTGGAGGAGTTGGAAGTCCGGAAGCTGGACGGCCGGGACGCCGTCGAAACCCTGCGGCAGGAAATCGAAGCCCTGCAGGCCAGAGAGAACCAGTTGACCGAAAGGATCGAGGCCCTGCAAAAGCAGGCGGAGGAATTCCGCGCCAAAGCCGAGGAGACCCGCCGCAGCGTACAGGCCATCGCCGAACAGCGCAGCGCCCTGGAAAAGGAAGCCGCCGACCTGCGAACCAAAGAGCGGGAAACCGGTCTGGAACGGGAAAATGCCGGCCATGAGCTGGCCCGGCTCCAGGAGCGGTCAGACAACCTGCACAAGGAATACGACACCATCCTGACCCGACTGTGGGAGGACTATGAGCTGACCCGCCGGGAAGCCGAGGATGTGGCGGCGAAGATCGAGGACCTCCCCGCCGCACAGCGCCGGCTGACCGAGCTGAAAAACAGCATCAAGGCCCTGGGCGCTGTGAATGTGGGGGCTGTGGTGGAATACAAGGAGGTCTCCGAGCGTTACGAATTCCTGAAAACGCAGATCGGAGACGTGGAAAAATCCAAGGCTGAACTGCTGACCCTCATCGGCGACCTGACCAAGAACATGCGGGAACAGTTTGTGGAGCGCTTTGCCCAGATCAACAAGCATTTCGGCGTGATTTTCCGGGAGCTGTTCGGCGGCGGCGCAGCGGAGCTTTCCTTCACTGACGACAGCGATGTGCTCCAGTCCGGCATTGAGATCAAGGTGCATCCCCCGGGGAAGATCGTCACTCACATCGAATCCCTTTCCGGCGGCGAGAAGGCGCTGGTGGCCATCTCCATCTACTTTGCCATCATGCGGGTCAATCCCCCGCCCTTCTGCGTGCTGGACGAGATCGAGGCCGCCCTGGACGATGTAAACGTGGCCCGGTACGCCCAGTATCTCCGGCGGATGAGCGGAAACACCCAGTTCATCTCCATCACCCACCGCCGGGGCACCATGGAGGGCTCCGATATGCTTTACGGCGTGACCATGCAGGACGAGGGTATTTCCAAGCTGCTGGCCCTCAAGACGGAGGAAGCGGCGGAATTCGGTACTTAAAAAAACTGACTTCCCCGCCGGCCGGGTTATCATACATAGGAGACAGATGGATGGATAACGATGTGATTATTGAGACGAACCGAAAATACTGGGACGAAAACGCCGATTCCTGGTTCGGTACGACGGCCCTGCCTGTCTACGGCGTGTGCTGTGTTACGGAGGACGACCTGCATCTGTTCGGGGATGTTACCGGCAAAAAGCTGCTGGAGATCTGCTGCGGCAGCGGGCACTCCCTGAAATACCAAGGCGACCATGGGGCGGGGGAGCTGTGGGGCGTTGACCTTTCCGAAAAGCAGCTGGCGAATGCCAAACGCTATTTGGGGGAAAACGGGTACAGCGCCCGGCTCATTTGCGGGCCCATGGAGGCAGATTTGGGCCTGCCCCGGAGCTACTTCGACTATGTGTACTCTATTTACGGCATTGGCTGGACCACCGACCTGGACGGGACTGTTTCCCGTATTGCGTCTTACTTGAAGCCCGGGGGCACGTTTATTTTCAGCTGGCACCACACGCTGACGTACTGTGTCGCCTGGTCGCCCGAGCGGGGCCATGCCTGGGAGGGGGAAAGAATGCCTTTTGTGCGCAGCTACTTTGACGAGGAGCCCTTTACTATGCCCGTGGACGGCAGCGAAATCATCCTGCGCAACCGCAAGCTTTCTACTTACATCAACGCCTTGGCAAAGGCGGGGTTCTTGATTGAGCAGATGGTGGAGCAGACCGACCAAACGACCTTGGAAAGCCAGCCGGAAGGGTATAAGGCGCGCAAAGCGCAGATGCTGCCGATTTCGGTGGTTTTCAAGGCAAAAAAGCTGTAAAAGGAGAGAAAGCCATGGGATTCTTCGAAAAAATACGGGACGGTCTGAAAAAGACCCGGGAGAATATCAGCGGGCAGATCACCCAGATGCTGGGTTCCTTCACCCGGATCGACGAGGAGCTGTTTGAGGAGCTGGAGGAACTGCTGGTCATGGGCGACGTAGGGGTGGAGACCGCCACCTACATCACCGGTCAGCTCCGGCAGAAGATCAAGGAAAAGGCCATTACTGACCCGGCTCTCATTATGGACGAGCTGAAGGCCATCGTGGCGGAAATCCTGGAGGGGGACGACTCCCTGCATATTGCCACAAAGCCCTCGGTGATCCTGGTCATCGGCGTCAACGGCGTTGGCAAAACCACCACCATCGGCAAGCTGGCTGCCCGGCTGAAAAATGAGGGAAAGTCCGTGATCCTGGGGGCCGCCGACACCTTCCGCGCCGCCGCCATCGAGCAGCTGGAGGTCTGGGCAGAGCGGGCGGGCGTGCCCCTCATCAGGCACGGAGAGGGTGCGGACCCTGCCGCCGTGGTTTTCGATACCATTGCCGCCGCCAAGGCCCGGGGCTGTGACGTGATCATCTGCGACACTGCCGGCCGGCTTCACAACAAGAAAAACCTGATGGATGAACTGGGAAAGATCTCCCGCGTCATCGACCGGGAGCTTCCCGGCTGCGACCGGGAAACCCTGCTGGTCCTGGACGCTGCCACCGGCCAGAACGCCGTGAACCAGGCCAGGGAATTTCAGAACGCCGCAGGCATTACCGGCATTGTGCTGACAAAGCTGGACGGCACCCCCAAGGGCGGCGTGGTCCTGCCCATCAAGCGGGACCTGGGCCTCTCCGTGAAATTCATTGGCGTAGGCGAGCAGGTGGACGATCTCCAGCCCTTTAACGCCGAAGCCTTTGCGGAGGCCCTTTTTGCGGAGGGCGATCTTCCGGCAGAGCCGGCGGACACAGAAGCTCCGGAGCAAGAGTCTGCCGCAGCTGAACCGGCTCCCCCGGAGGCAGCCCCGGCGGCGCCTGAGGAAACACTCGAGGAAAAGCAGGCGCGCTTCCGGGCCTTTGCGGCCCAGCTGATGGCCCGGCTGGATCAGGGCGAAAGCGTAAAGGACGCCCTTCCCCTGTTGCAGCAATGGAAGGGCGATCAGGGGCTGCCCATGGACGAGCAGCGGCTGGTGAGAAATCTGCTGGTGACAGTGGAAAACCGCGTGAGAAAGGAGCAGGCATGATGAAGTTTGTTGTTGCCACCCACAATCCGGGCAAGGTTGTGGAATTCAAGCGTCTGCTGGAGCCAATGGGCGTGGAGGCGGTTATGATGGACCTCTCCGAGCCTGAGGAAACCGGGACCACCTTCGCGGAGAACGCCTACATCAAGGCAAAGGCCGCCTGTGAGGAGACGGGTCTGCCCGCTGTGGCCGACGATTCCGGCCTCTGTGTGGACTATCTGGACGGCGCGCCGGGCATTTACTCCGCCCGCTTTGCGGAGCCTGGCAAACGGCGGCTGACCGTGCTGGAAAGGCTGAAGGGCGTGCCCAAAGAACAGCGGGGCGCCCACTTTACCTGCGCTGTGTGCTGTGTGTTTCCCAACGGGGACAAGATCGAGGCCGAGGGCCGCTGCTACGGCGCCATCGCTTTTGAGTCCCGGGGAACCGGCGGCTTTGGATACGACACCATCTTTGAGCAGGACGGCAGAACCTTCGGCGAAATCTCCGATGCCGAAAAGGACGCCCGCAGCCACCGGGGCTTTGCCTTCGCGGAATTTGAAAAGAAGCTGAGAAAATATTTTGCGCAAACTCGCGGCTGATTCTGCACGAAAGAGAAAGGGGCCTGTTGCAAAACGCGGGTTTTGCAACAGGCCCCTTCTTCCTTTTTCAAAAGCGGGACGTCAGCAGGCCCTGTCACAGTCGCGGCAAGGCTGGGGATCCCAATTCATGCGATAGCCCACGCCGCGGACAGTCACGATGGCCCTGCCCAGCTTGCCCAGATGGGCCCGGAGGCTTTTCACATGGGTGTCTACCGTGCGGGTGGAGCCGGGGATCGCATATCCCCACACCTCCTGCAGCAGCTGTGCACGGGACAGATCCGTATTGGGGTGCCGCAGAAAAAACAGCAGCAGATTCTGCTCCATGCGGGTCATGGGAACGTCCTTCCCACAAAGCCGCACGCCTTCCTTGGTGATCTCGATCACACCGATCCCTCCTGTCTGATTTCAAGCGATAACAAGGACATCATAAATCTTAAAGTCCACTTCATGTCAAGAGGAAAATCTCACATTTTTCTCTTTTTGCAAATTTCTGGCCGGGAGAGCAAAAAAGCGGGCCGCATTGCCAGGCCCTGAAAAATATTTGGAAAAGGAGATGAAAAATGTGCAGGACTGTGCTATCATAAATACAAATTCAAAACAGCGAGGAGTATGGATATGGATCGACAGTTTATGAAGGACCTGCTGACCACCTGTTCGGTCAGCGGGCATGAGGAAGCCATTCAGCAGAAAGCGCTGGCCTTTGGAAAAACATTTGCCCACAGCCAGCAGACAGACCCTTCCGGGAATGCCCTTTCCATATTAAATCCTGATGCGGCGCACAAGCTCCTGCTCTGTGGCCACATTGACGAGATCGGTTTTATCGTCACGCATATTGACGGCAATGGGATGATCCATGTGACCGGGGCTGGAGGCATTCGCGCCAAGCAGTACCTGGCCTGCCCCATGCAGATTTGGCATAAAGGCAGCATGGTCAGCGCCGTGGCCGCCTCCAGCCGGGATCTGCTGAAAAAGGAGGAGGTCACCGCCGCCGACCTGCTCCTGGACATTGGCGCAAATTCCAAAGAGGACGCCATGAAAGCTGTTTCCATCGGCGATCCTGTCTGTGCCGACGTACAGGTGCTGGAACTGAGAAACGACCGTTTCAGCTGCCGGGGCATGGATAACCGCACCGGCGCCTTTGTGGTGCTGGAAGCCGCCAAACGCGCCGCCGAAAAAGGCGCAAAGATCGGTGTTTACGCCGCCACCACCGTGGGAGAGGAAACCACCATGCGGGGCGCTTACTATGCAGGCGCGCGCGTGAAGCCCGACTGCTGCATTGCGGTAGACGTCACCTGGGCCAGCGACGGAGCGGGGGCCGACCCTTACGCCACGGGAGAGATCACTGTGGGCGGAGGCCCTGTGCTCTGCATGGGCTCTCCGGTCAATAAGCCCCTGAACGGGGTGCTGAGGGAAACAGCTGAAAAGCTGGACATGACCGTTCAATGGGAGGTGGCGGCCGGCAGTACGGGAACAGACGGCGATGCAGTCAACCGCACGGGCGCAGGCGTTCCCATGGCTCTGGTCTCCATTCCGCTGCGATACATGCACAGTTCGGTGGAAACCGGCAGCTGGAAGGATCTGGAGGGCTGCATCGAGCTGATCAGCGAGTTTATCCTGGTCATGGAACAAAAGCTGGACGCCGGATTTGAATTTTCTCCGGTGACGCCGTAAGGGAAAGGTAAATTCCCATGACAGCTGAACGAAAAATGTGATTTCTGCCATATTGACTGATGGAACTTATTGTGATATGCTGGGAAAAACAAAATAACCAAACCGATGATGCGAAGATAAAGACAGTTATGCCTTTACAGAGAGCCTGTTAGCCCGTTAGCACCAAATGGGACCCAGTTTCTGCGGGTTCAATTCGGCACTGAACGGTGAAGCTGAGAGTCAGGCAAGAAACAGATTGCCAAATGGATCGCGGAGGGCGCAGTCAAATGTGAGGGATCACAGAGTATTCTGCGACGTGTGGATATACGTTAGTTATCCGGGATATGTTGGTATCCTGCTAAGTGCATAAGGTTTCCCCTTATGAATCAAGGTGGCACCACGGATAAGATGCTTTATTCGTCCTTGACAGAGCTGTGTTTCTGTCAAGGACGTTTTTGTTTTCTCAAACTCCTTTGACGGAACAGGAAAAAATCCCAAAAATACATCTACAGAAGGAGCAGATTATGAAGACCAAAATTATTTTAACTGGTGACAGACCCACAGGAAGACTGCACGTAGGTCATTATGTCGGTTCGCTGAAAAGGCGGGTGGCGTTGCAAAATTCAGGCGAATACGAAAAAATTCTCATTATGATCGCCGACGCACAGGCATTGACGGATAATTTTGAAAATCCTGAAAAAATCCGCCAGAACATCATCGAGGTCGCTCTGGACTATTTATCTGTTGGACTGGACCCCAGTGTTTCCACCTTATTGATTCAGTCCCAGATCCCGGAACTGACCGAGCTTACCTTCTACTATATGAATTTGGTAAGCGTATCCCGGTTATACCGAAATCCAACGGTCAAAGCAGAAATTCAGCTAAGGAATTTTGAAGCGAGCATTCCCACCGGCTTTCTCTGCTATCCCGTCAGCCAAGCTGCGGATATTACTGCATTCAAAGCAACGACAGTTCCCGTGGGGGAAGACCAGTTGCCAATGCTCGAGCAGGCAAGGGAGATCGTGCGAAAATTTAATTCCATTTATAAAAGAGAAACGCTGGTGGAGCCTGAAGCCTTGCTGCCGGATAACAGCGCCTGTCTGCGGCTGCCGGGAACGGATGGAAAAGCAAAAATGAGCAAATCCCTGGAAAATTGTATCTATTTGGCAGATCCCCCCGAAGAGGTTACAAAAAAGATTATGAATATGTATACCGACCCCCAGCATTTGCAGATTTCAGACCCGGGGCACCTGGAAGGCAACGCTGTGTTTACCTACCTGGACGCATTTTGTCAGGAACGACATTTTGCCGAATATCTGCCGGACTACCGCTGTTTGGATGAATTGAAGGAGCATTATCAAAGAGGGGGACTTGGGGATGTAAAGATAAAAAAATTCCTCAACAGCGTTGTGCAGGAGGAATTGGAACCCATCAGGATGAAACGAAAGGAATATGAAAAGGACATATCTGCGGTCTACCAGATTCTTAAAACCGGCAGTGAGCAAGCCCGAACCATTGCGGCGAAAACCCTGGATGAAGTAAAATCTGCTATGAAAATCAACTATTTTGACGATAAGGCTCTCATTCAGGCTCACAGGAAGAAATATGAAAGCCGTTAAGCCCATTCCACAGGAAAGAAACAAAGAAATCCTGTCAGCGCCGCGCAAGGGCCCTCCTCCAATGCTTTCCATGCGCGCAGAAAACCGTCCCGGCTTTTCAGCACCTCAAACAGCCGCTCTTTGCCCAGCGCCATATCGATCCTTCCCCAAAGGCAGCAGCCCACGTAATAAATGGGATATTGAAGCACCTTTCGGGTTTCTCCGGTTTTCAGGGAGGTAAATTGGAATTGGACATACTGCTTGACCAGCTCATCGACCTGTTCCATGGTCATCTTTTCCGCCTGTTTCCCATCTGACAGTACCTTTTGAATCAGCTCCTGATGCTGTTCCTCGTAGAACCTCCAATCCTTTTCGTCAACGCCGAACATTTTCCCGGCATATTTGGAGGGCTTCTGGAGGGTCGCCGCATTGTTGCAAAAATGCATTGCCAGTCCCTCGGAAGCAAAATTCACAAAGAAATACTGCTGCGGCGTCATGTCCTTCGGGAGAAGCCGGGGAAACATAATGTGATGGATCTCGTGAGCAAGCACATGAAGAAAGCTCTCCTGATCGGCCAGCGTATCCAGATTGGCCACATCAAAATGAATATTATTTTCATAGGGCCAACCAAACGAGTTCCCAATGGAGACTGTCAGGAGTATGGTAAAATGTTTTACCTCCTGCAGCAGATGCGCGGGCAAACCGTTTTCCAGAAGCTGCTCTACCACTTTCAGGTCCCCGGGCGTGATGCTGTAAAACATCTCCATCTTTTTCAAACGTGCATCCAAATCGTTGTAAAAGGGCAAAAAGACTTCCTTTTTGCTGGAGAGCCTGGGGTTCTCGAAATCCTTCTCATCAAAGTGAAGAAAAAAATCCACGGCTTCCTCAAAGCTGATCCCGCACACCGGCAAGCTGGATTCTCCATATCTCCGAAACTCAATTTCATAATCGGGCATAGACAGGATCTGCCGCAGCTTTTTTTCATCCCGATTGCCCGATTTTCTTCCATCCTCCAGCCAGGCAATCATGGGCGCAACCGTTGCGCTGTTGATGTTGATTTTCATAGATACCTTCCTTTTCCTGCTGCTCCGCCCTGTGATCCGAAAAAACCTCCTGTGTTTTGGAAGAACGGCCATCCGGAACAGAGGGAAATACCGGGAAATTACCACTTTTCAAAGTGGACCCGATCCTCCTCGTACAGGTCCCGTTCCGGGAAGTCCCCCTCCTCCGGATAGCCGAAGGCCACGATGGAGTGAGGGATCACGCCCTCCGGCAGGCCGAAAAGCTCCGCCTGGGCCCGGGACTTTTCCTCCACGGGATAAGTACCCAGCCAAACGCTGCCCACGCCCATATCATGGGCTGCCAGGATCATGTTCTGGGCGGCGATGGATGCGTCGATATTCCAGAAGTCCGGGGCGCGCTCAAAAAAGCGCCCGCTGTCTCCACAGACCAGGATGGCAAAATCGGCCCTCCGCAGAGGCTCTGCGGCGCTGCCGTTTGCGTCCGCCATCTTTTGAAGCGTCTGCTTATCCCGGACCACCAGAAAGGCCCAGGGCCGGGCATTGACGGCGCTGGGGCCGCTCATGCCGGCGGTGAGGATCCTGCGGATGATCCCGTCGGGAACGTCCTTGTCCAGAAAACGGCGGACGCTTCTCCGGGTAGTGATCGCCTTGTAGGTTTCCATGCTGATCCCTCCGTGATTTTCTGTGTCTTTTCTATTCGTACAGGCCGATCACCTCGGCCACCTTGGACACGCTGCTGCTGACGACCTCCTCGGTGGTGACCTGCCGTCCCAGATCGCTGGAGAGGTACAGGCCCTCCTGGATCAGCTGAGTACTCAAGGCGATCTCAGCCGTGGGCAGCAGCTGGCATTTGCCCTGAAGGGCTCCCAGCCAGTGGCCCTGGCTGGAACGGTAAAACATGCGCTCCGGCCGCACGGTCTCAGAGCGGAAGTTCAGGTCGTATTCATCGATGGTGGCGTTGAACACGATGTCGTGCTCCGTGTAGTGATAGCTGAAGGGATCCAGCCGGACGCCGCCTTTGGAGCCCGCGATGCTGGAGCCTTCAAACTTATCCAGATTGATGGCCCAGGACTCGATCAGATCCATGGTGAGCCCGCCTTCAAAATCCACCATGCCGGTGATCAGCTCCTCCACGTTGTAACCGGAAATCTTCCGGCGCTCCTCGTCCATGTCGATCTCCTGATAGGTGTGTCCCACAAAGCGGGTGGGCCTGGGGTTGTCCGTCAGATAGAGCAGCTGGGAAATGTGATAGACGCCCATATCCAGCAAAGCCCCGCCGCCGGACCACTCGGAATTTACGAATTCCTTTTTGCCGTAGCCGTCCACATAGGGACGGTTTCTCCGCCGGAACCCTGTGGAGCGCATATGGTAGATGTGGCCAAGCTGGCCGTTATCGATGAGCTTTTTGGAGACATAGGCCCCTGCGCTGTAAATCTGCCCCAGCTGGATGTGCAGCTTTCTGCCATATTTTTTGGCAGCCTCCAGCATGGAGACGGCGTCTATGTAGGAGCCTGCCATGGGCTTTTCACAGTAGACGTCCTTGCCCCGGCGCATGGCCTCGATGGAGACCGGCGCGTGCATGTTGTTGTGCAGGCACACGTCCACGGCCTGGATCTCCTCATCCCCCAGCATCTCCGCAATGGTGTGATACCGCTTTTCGATGTGGAACCGGTCGCAGAAGGAATTCAGCGCCTCCGGATTGATGTCGCAGGCAGCGACCATCTCCACCTGATCGTGAAGCCTTTCATATTCGGGACCGTGGGTGAGATTGGCGATCACGCCGCAGCCGATAATGCCGACCTTAACTTTTTCAGACATCTTGTTTCCTCCCTGAAAGAAATGGCGTCATTCTCTGTTTACCCGCGGGTCATGGCCCGCAGAGCCTCCACATCTCCCCGAACCCTGGCGGGCTCTACGTTTTCCGGGTAGACGTTTTCCAAAACGGCCCAGGATACATCCAGCTCCCTGCCCAGCGCCACGGCGGGGGCGCTGTCAAAGGGGCCGTCGTTTCCGAAGGCGTGGACATGCAGGATTTTCAGGCGGCGGCCAAGGCCGCGAATAAATTCGGGGATGTCCAGGCCGAAGGGAGGCAGCTGGCCGATATGCAGCTCAAAGCCCACCAGCAGCGGATCCAGATTCTCCACCAGCAGGTCGTAGCCGCGCTTGCCGTCAAAAACCTCACGGAGCTCAAAATCGTGATTGTGGTACAGCAGGTCAAAGCCGTTTTTCCGAAGCTTAACGGCAATTTCATTCAGGCTGTCCGCCACCCGGAGATAATTGTCCCGGCTGCCACGGTCTTCCTCATTGAGCCAATGGCAGATGATGGTTTTGTTTCCCAGCACATAATTGTACTCCATCACCCGGTCCAGGTCGTCCCGCAGGGGCGCCAAATGATTGTGGGTGCCGCTGCACACCACGCCGGCCTCGTTTAAGAGCTTCCGATAGGTGATGGCAGGGGTCTTGTAGTCGCCGTAAAGCTCCAGTCCATCAATGCCCGAGGCGCAGGCCAGCCGGACGGCCTCCTCCTCCTTTCCGGCGTTGACGATAGAGCTTAGGGAATAGAGCTGCATACCTACTTTCATTTTCTGATTCCTCCTCCAAAAGTTGTCTAAAAACTATCCACAGAAAAGCAGAATTTTTTGCTATTTTCTATCATACGGGACAAAGCGGATAAAGTCAAGCCTAATTTTGCGATCCGGAAGAAGAAAATGGCTCGGCAGCTGCTTGGCTCAAACAGGTGGAATACAGAATCAGCTCCCCCACCGGGCAGGGATCGATCTCCTCCATGGCCGCGCCGTACAGCCTGATCTGGGTGCCATAGCGCTGCCACAGCTCCTCCATGGAATCCACCCGGTCGGTCTTAAAATCAATAATATGCAGCTGTCCGTCCTCCACAAAGGTGCAATCCACCGCGCCCTGCAGAATGATGGCCTCCTCTTCCGCGCCGGGCCTGTCCGGCTCCGCCAGGGAGGCGGGAATTTCCGCGGTAAACCGCCGTTCCCGCTCCACCCGTTCCGCCGCCAGTACCCGCCGCCCCAGGGGGCTCTCCAAAAAGTCCCGAACCTTCCGAAGCTCCACGGCTTCAGCCTGCTCCGGCGTGAGATAGGCAAGCTCCACCAGCCGCCGGAGCTCTTTCCCAGGATCGGCCGCAGCCGCCGCGAAATCCGCAAACTGCATGAACTCGTGAAGGGCAATGCCCCGTTCCGCCGGGGTCATGCCGTGCTCCCCCATCCAGGCGGGACGGGAAAGGGCCAGCTCCCGGCTTTCCCCCTGCTCCGCCGCCAGTCTGGACGCAGCCACCTTGGCGGAGATCCCCAGGGCGCTCTGATAGGGGTAAACGTAAGCGATCTGCTCCTTCAGCCGCTGATAGAGGCCCATGTCCGGCGGCACAGGCTCCTGCTCTGCCGGGGCCTCCATCTCCAAGGGACGCTGATATTCGCTGAAGCTGATCTGCCAGGGGGTGCAGTCCTCCCGGCACACCACGGAATCCGGCAGGCCTGCGGCCCGGCGAAGCTCCCCGCCGTCCGGGTGGCACAGGGCGCAGAGCATCAGCCACTGAGCCGCATTTCTGGCCTTGCGCACCGTATAGGGCAGAATGCCCTTTTCCGTGACCTCCAGGGCCAGTTTTTCCAAAGTGCGGTCCATGTTTTCTCCCGTACCTACCAGGATCAGCTTTTCCCTGGCCCGGGTCATGGCCACATATAGCACCCGGAGCTCCTCCGCCGCGGCCGACCGGGCGGTTTCCAGAGAAATGGCCTCCCGGGCGGTGGTGGTGAACCGGGCCGAGGTTCGGGGATCCTTTAATTTCACCCCCAGGCCCAGCTCCGGGTGGAGCAGCACGTCCGCCCGCTGATCGGAAACAAAATTCCGGCCGCAGCCCGCCACGATGCACACGGGGAATTCCAAACCCTTGGATTTGTGAATGCTCATAATGGACACCATATCCCGGCTGTCCTGAGAAGCCTCCGCGGCCTGGAGATCGGAATCGTTCTGCCGCAGCCGGTCTAAAAACCGGACAAATCCGGAAATCCCGTGATAGCCTGAGGCCTCGTACTCTTTTGCATAGGACTGGAGCAAACGCAGGTTCCCAATGCGCTCCGCGCCGTTTTCCATGGCCAGCACCATGTCCGGATACCCTGTTTTTTGATAGAGCAAGGTCAGGAAGGCGTCGGAGGCCATGGTGGCCGCCAGGTCTCTGTACTGGCTGAGCTCCCGGAGGATCCCGGCGCACCGGGCGTCCGTCTCGGCGGCCCTCAACAGGGACACGTAGACGGAAACCTTCCTGTCCGCCACCCGCAGCCGGGCCGCGTCATCCATGGAAAAGCCGTAGATGGGGCTCATCAGCACTGAAAGCAGGGGGATGTCCTGATTGGGATTGTCGATGACCTGAAGCAGGGACAGCACCACGCCGGTTTCAGCGGCGGCAAAAAAGCCCCCTGCCGCCGTGGCCCTGGCCGGGATCCCCCGGTTTTGCAGCTCTTTTGCATAGGCCCCGGCGTACTTGTTGGCGCTGCGGAGCAGGATGCAGAAATCCCCGTAACGCACAGGCCGCGGAACGCCGTGGTCCGTCACGGTAAATCCGCTTTCCATGATCTCCCGGATGCGCCCTGCCAGCCAGGCGCCCTCCGCCTCCTCCGCCGGGGTCCCGGCAGGCCGGGAGATAAATTGCAGCTCTGTTTCGCAGCCGTCCTGGGGGGCGTAATCCTGGGCCCCGCAGACCAAACGCTCCTCCCCGGTGTAGTCAATATCTCCCGCCGCCCGGGACATGAGCCGGGAAAAGACAAAATTCACCGTGTCCGTCACCTGCTGACGGGAACGGAAATTCCGGTCCAGCACAATGGCGGCGGGATAGTTGTCCGCCTGGCGGTCATATTTCTGAAAGGCCCGCCGGCACCGGAGAAAAATCTCCGGCATGGCCCGGCGGAAGCCGTAGATGCTCTGCTTCACATCTCCCACCATGAAGATGTTCTCCCCCCCATGGGAAACTGCCCGGAACAGGGAATCCTGAACGTCGTTGATGTCCTGATACTCGTCGATCATGATCTCGTCAAACCGGGCGCCCACCTCCAGCGCGGCCTGGGTCCTCTCCCCCTCCGGGGTGAGAAACAGCCGGATGGCGTAATGCTCCAGGTCGCTGTAATCCAGGAAATTCCGCTCCCGCTTCTTCTCCTCATACCGCCGGGAAAAATCCAGCGTCAGCCGGGCCAGGCTCTCCACCAGGGGAGCCGCCCGGCGCAGCTCCTCCGCGCACTGTTCCCTCGTTCCATACAGGTATTTTTGCAGCTCCTCCAGCGCCCGTTTTGTCTCCTTGCGGACGGCCTCCAGCCGTTGGCGCAGGGGATCGTCCTCGCAGCCCCGCAGGGCCTTCCGGCGGCTGGGGGAAAAAGCTTCCGCAAAGGCAGCCGCCCGGTCCCAGTCTCCGGCCTCTGCCAGCTGCCCCAGCTGCAAAAAGGCATCCTTGTCGGCCTTCAGCGCCCCGCCGTAGCTTTCTCCCACGTCGCCGCCGTCCTCCTCCGCCTCCCGCAGGCCGGACAGGCAAAGGCCCACGCAGTATTCCGCCGTCTCCCGGGCATATTCCAGGATCACCCTTTCCCACAGGGTGGAATTCCCCTGAAAATACAGCGCCGCCTTTTCCCGCAGCCACTGCTCCGGGAAGGGATGGGACTGCATGAAGCGGTAAAGGGTCAGGGACATCTCCATCAGCCGCCGGTCATCCCGCTCCCCGGCAAAGGCGTTGGCCAAAGCCGTGACCGTGCCGTCCTCAAAGGCGGCCGACATGGCCTCGTTCATGGCGGCGGAGGTCAGCTCATCCTCCTGCTTGCCGGAGACGATCTTAAAATCCGGGGAAATATCCAGCAGATGGAAAAACTCCCGGAGCATTTCGGCACAGAAGCTGTCCACCGTGCCGATATGGGCCTGATTGATCAGCAGGCTCTGGCGGCGCAGCAGGGAGTTGCCCGGATCCTGCCGCAGCAGCTCGTACAGTCGCCGCTCCAGCCGCCCCCGCATCTCCGCGGCCGCAGCCTTGGTGAAGGTGACGATCAAAAGCTTGTCCGCCGGGGTGGGGGCTTCCGGGTCCGTCAGCCGTTCAATGGCCCGCTGGACCAGCACCGCCGTTTTGCCGGAGCCCGCGGCTGCGGCCACCAGCACCGTGCCATTTCTGGCAGAAATGGCGTCCTGCTGGCCCGGGGTCCACTTCGGCTCTCCCTGCCGTCTGTTCTTTGCTTCATTCCCCACGGTTCTCCCCCCTCTCCTGCTCCATTCTGCTCACGACCTCGTCGGACTTTGCCTCGTCCTTTACCATGTCCTTTTCCCCGTATTCCTTGCCGCACACGGCCCCGTAGGGGCAGTAATGGCAGGAATTCTGGTTCACCATCCGGGGGCTTGCCTCCACAACGCCCCGGTGCAGTTCCCTGCCCATGGAAGCGATGAGCCGCTTGGAATACTCCAGCACCTGCCGGAGCTGATTTTCTCCCAGCACGGAGCTTGTCCTGCTCAGCTCGCCGCTTTTCAGGTAAGACGCTGGAATGAACTTGCCCTTGGCTCCGGCCTCCATGGCCCGGATGATCTCCTCCTTGTCCAGTACCAGGCCGCTCATGCGCAGCTGCCTTTCCGCCTCCCGGTGGATTTTTTCCGGGTCATCTCCCCGCTGGGCGGAAACGCTGGGCTCTGCCGCCGGCATGTACAGAATGCCCGCCGGAAGCTCCCGTCCGCTCTCCACCAGGGCGGCCAGATACACCAGCATCTGCATATTCAGCCCATAGAACACGTCCACCAGGCGAAACACCTTTTTGCCGGTCTTGTAGTCGATGACCCGCACATAGTCCCTGCCGTCCTCCGCGGTGAATACGTCCACCCGGTCGATGGTGCCGCCAACGGTGACCACCGTGCCGTCCCCCGTCTCCACCTTCAGCGGCGGGCAGGGGCCGCCCTCCTCCAGGCGCAGCTCCATGTCCCTCGGCTGGAACCTGCTCTGGGCCAGCTCCGCCTCCACATGGCGGATCAGCGTGCAGGCGGACTGGGCCATTCGGTCCAGCCGGTAGCGTTCCCGGCCGCTGAGCTTGGAAAAGCCCCCCAGGCTTTCCTCGGCATATTCCAAAATCATCTGCCGCACATGCTCCAGCAGTTCCTCCTCGGTACGGCCCTTTCGCACTTCCGGTTCCTCCCGGAAGATCCGCTCAAACAGATAATGCATCAGGGTGCCGTACTGCATCACGTCCACCTCGGCGGGACGCCGCTCTTTGGCGTTTAAGCCGTACCGGCAGAAATATTTGAAGGGGCAGCTGTAATAGTTTTCGATCTGCGTGGGAGACAGAAAAATGTCCTTCCCGAACACCTGCCGGGCCAGGTCCCGGCTTTCGATCTTGCCGGGCCGCTTCCCGGCGGCGCGCTCCAAGGCCTCCAGCCGGCCTCTGTGGGCCTCGTCCTCCCGGAACAGCAGCCGAAGGGCTCCGGCCTCCCCGGTATTTTCCGTAAACCTGGCCGCCATCCGGGAAAAAGCCGCCTCCCCGGAATTGGCAAAATATTCGTCCGGTAGGTCCCGCAGGGGGACCAGATCGGGAAAAACATCCCGCACGCCGCTGACCAGCTCGCCGGGCTCCTTGTCCTCCCCCTCGGCGGTCCGGTGCCAGCATATGTACAGCATTTCCGAGGGAGCGCAGGCCACGGAATAGGCCAGATACCGCTCCTCGATGGTCTTTTGCTCCAGGGCGTCTCCCAAAGGCAGCTCCAGGGCGATCAGCTCCCGGCGCTCCGCATCGGAAAACACCCCGGAGGATTTGGGGCTCAACGGGAACTCTCCCTGCGCCGCCCCCACCAGAAACACCGCCTTGGGGGAGGACTGCCGCACCTGCTCCGGAGAGCCGAAAATGACCTCGTCCACCGTCTGGGGGATCTCCGACACATCCTCGGCGGCCACCACCTCCCGGAGCAGCTGGTAATACCGCTCCCGGTCGGTCTTGCGGTCTCCCAGGATGCTGTGCATCTGGTCCAGGATCTCCATGAGCAGATCCCAAACCCGCAGCTGCTTGGCGGCAAGGCCATCCTCTCCCGCCCCCTCCAGGGACAGGCAGTAGGCCGTCAGGCTTTTCTCCAGGCCGAAGTCCTCCAGCAGGTCAAAAACCGCCTGGGAAAGATCCTCCCCGGTGGCGTCCCGGGTGGCGGAGGAAAACTTCTGCAAGGGAGCTATCAGCCGCCGGCGCAGAGCGTTCAGGCGCTCCAGCACCTGTACATCCTGCTCCGTCATCTCCCGGCCGAAGCCGCCGGGATGGCGGGAAAACTCCTCCCGCCAGTCCGACCCGGTGATCCGCCAGAGATAGGCGTAATTTTCCAGGTCGGAAATCTCCTCTGTGGTAAAGCCGGAAATGCCTGTTTTCAGCATTTCCAGCAAATCATCGGTGCGATAGCCGGACTGTACCGCCTCAAAGGCGCCCAGCACAAAGCGCATGACCGGCTCCGCGTCCACCCGGTCCGGCTCGGAAACAAAGCAGGGAATGTCCCTCTTTTGCAGCGCCACATCCAGGCTGCCGTAATAGCGCTCCGGACTGCGGCAGATAATGGAAAAATCCCGATAACGCCAGCCCTTTTCCCCGGTGAGCCGCCGGATGGTGGCCGCCACAAAATCCGCTTCCTCATAGACATCCCGGGCCTCGAACACCTCGATCCCTTCGTGATCCGGAGAGGTCATGGCTTCCCCGGAGCAGAACAGCTGGGCCTCCAGCAGCTTCAAATTTTCATTTTGATACCGGGGGCTGCCTGTGAGGATCACAGGGGGCAGCACCTTCACCCCTTCCTCCTGGGCCGCCCGGCTCAAGCGGGCGCGGGTGCGGTCCACCAGGGCAAAAAGGCCGGACTCATCCTGTCCCGCGCCATCGGTGCACAGGGCCACCGTCACCAGCTCCGCCTTCTGGAAAATCCGGGAAAGCACGGCTGTTTCCTGGACCGTAAAGCCCTCAAAGGAATCTACCGCCAGCACTGCGCCCCGGAAGAACTCGCTGGTTTCCAGGGCCTCCGCCAGCCTGGTCAAATCGTCCCTGGAATCCAGATAGGAGGCCGCCACCAGGGCCTCAAAGGTACCGTAAAGCAGGGCGATCTCCGAAAGCTTCCTGCCCAGGCCGCTGCCGCCCAGCAGCTCCGCCGTCCGGGAAAGCTGCTCCGGAGACACGCCGCACATTTTCATTTCGTTTACCGCCGTGAGCATCAGGTCCGTGATCCGCCCGTTTCTGGCCGCATTGGCGTAGACCTCCAGCCGATCCTCACAGGCCGCCAGGGCCGAGGACATCAAAATTCTCCGTCCGCCGTCGCTGAGCCGCCGCCCTGCCGCACCGCCCTCCTTGCGGAACACCGCTTCGGCCATACGGGTGAAGCTGTAGACCTGAATTTGGTTGGCCCGCTCCGGCCCGCACAGACGGAGCATGGCCTTCTCTGTTTCAAAGGAATACTGCTCCGGCACCAGCATGATGAGCCTGCCGCCGCCTGCCAGGCTTCGTTCCGCCAGCATCCGCCGCAGATATTCCGTTTTGCCGCTTCCGGCCCTGCCCAATACAAATTGCAGCAAAAAAAGCGCCCCCTGTCCCCAAAGCAACAATTTTATTTGTTATTAAATTATAGCATGGTTTTTTGGGGGGCACAAGGAACGCCCCGGGGAAATTATTCTCCTTTTAGGCCCTGCTTCAATTCCTCGTACCATTCCACCAGCTTGAACTTCACCCGGTATTTCCGGGGATGCTCTACCACCTCCCGCTGGGCCTCCGGCAGGGAGGAAAGCACCTCCTCCCGGTTTTCCGCCGCAGGAAGGCAGAGGGCCGGGAACACCACGCACCACCAGTTTTTCCCCTTTCCCCGGCCGATGGTCACCCGCAGGGTCCGGTAGGTCCCGGCGGGCAGGGAAAATTCCTCATAATCCCGGGTGGGAAAATACATGTCCGTCACCTGGACGGAGGCGCCGCAGGAGAAGCCGTTTTCCAACAGAGCCCCCTCCGCCGCTTGCCGGATGGACTCCAAATGCACGCAAAGCCCGGCATTGGCCTGCTCCAAGGTGTCGGAGCCTTCACACCATCGGGCGGCCTCCCGCAGCACCGCGTCCCGCACCTTCAGCTTCACCGCCTGATCCTCCGGGGAATCGGAATTTGCCACCACATGGAGCCGCAGTACGTTTCCGGGCAGCTCCGCGGACGCCGCCGCAAAGGGGAACACGCTGGCTACCGAAGCCAGAAGAAATCCGCACACCAGAGCTTTCGCCAAAAGTCTTCGCCTCAAAATTTTCATATGTACCTTCCTCTCTTTTTGAATGCAGAGAGAGTATGGGAGCACTTTGTGAGGTTTATACAGTTGACAGGTACGATATAATAGAGGTAAATGGACCGCAAAGGGGATTTTCATGATTGACATTATTCTGGACGCCGTATTAGACGCGCTGAAAACGCTGCCCTTCCTGTTTGGGGCCTACCTGCTGATCGAATTTCTGGAGCACCGGGCCAGCGGAAAGCTCACCGATGCCCTGTCCCATCTGGGGCCCTTCGGCCCTCTGGGCGGGGCCCTGCTGGGCTGTGTGCCCCAATGCGGATTTTCCGTTGCCGCCGCCAATTTCTATGCAGGACGGCTCATCACCCCCGGCACCCTGCTGGCGGTGTTTCTGGCCACCAGCGACGAGGCCCTGCCCATTCTGCTGTCACGTCCCCAGGCTCTGGGCGACCTGGGACGGCTTCTGCTGGTGAAATTTCTGGCTGCCGCTCTGTTCGGCCTGCTGGCCGACCTGGTGCTGCGCCGCTTTTTGAAGCCCGGCCCGGAGGCGCCCTTTCACGATCTCTGCAAGGACTGTGGCTGTGAGGAGCGCGGCATTTTCCGCTCCGCGCTCCACCACACCCTGCAAATTTTCCTGTTTCTTCTGGCCATCAACCTGCTGCTGGGCTTCGGCATCCACTTTATCGGCCAGGAGACGATTTCCCGGTTCCTTCTATCCGGCAGCGGCTTCCAGCCCCTGCTGACGGCGCTGGTGGGCTTTATCCCAAACTGCGCCGCCTCCGTGCTGCTGACAGAGCTTTATTTGGCGGGTTCCCTGTCCTTCGGCTCGGCGGTGGCCGGGCTGTGCACCGGGGCAGGAATGGGCATGGCTGTGCTCTTTCGCGCCAACCGGCGGCTCAAGGAAAATCTCTGCTTGGCAGGCGTTTTGTACGTGGCCGCAGTGATCACCGGCGTGGCCTGCAATCTGCTGTTTAGATAAGCTGTTTAAGCAAAAAGAGCGCCCACACAAGGGCGCTCTTTTCTATACTTGCCTGACCGGTCACACCAGCTCGCCTTTCACGATCAGGCGGTAATCGCCGCTGCGCAGAATCTCTACCAGCTCTTTTCCCGTATCTACCGGCTCCTTGAGTGCAATGCCGGACATGCCGATGGAAGCTCCCGTTTCGCTGTGCTCATCGCCGCCGGAGGTGGCCAGCAGGCCATGCTCCCGCGCCAGCCGGACCGCCTTTTCGTTTTCCTCATCGCTGTTGTAAAAATTGTAGACCTCCGCCGCGTCCAGATATTCCGGCTGGGGCTGCACGGTCATATCGATATAGAACCGATCCCGATAGGGATGGGCCATGGAGAGAAAGCCTCCGGCCTCATGGACCAGGCGGGCATATTCCCCCAGAGGAAGCCCGTCCAGCCCCGGATGGGCCAGCAGAAACTCCAGGTCGATGCCGTAGGTCAGCACCTCCTTGCCGCTCCCATAGGCGTGCTCGATGCCGAACAGCACGTGGAAATCCTTGCCCTGGGCCCATTCCCGGGCGGCCTCATAGGCGTCGTAATACCGCCGCATCTTTTCCTCCCAGGGCAGAGAACGGTCCACCGCCGAATTGCCCCGGAGAAAATGATCGGTGAGCACCATGCCCGCATATCCGGCGTTATAATAGGCCTGGGCCATTTCCTGGGGCGTGCTGCGGCCGCAGGCGCTGCACCAGCAGTCGTGGCAGTGAGTTTCATAGCGGTAAAGATACCCTTCCGTCTCCCGTTTCATTTCTCGTTTCATTTTGAACGCTTCCTTCCCCTATTTATATCTGCCCCGCCGGGGAATTCCCCCCAGCGTCGTTTACCACATTGTGGATCCAGATACCGGATTTCAGCATAATTGCGCCGATGATCACCTTCACAATATCCGCGCACTGCACGGCAAAGACCAGCCCCACCACGGAAATATCCGTAAACCGGCTGAGCAGGAAGGCCGTGGGAAAGCATACCGCCCAGGTAAACACGCAGTCAAACAGAAAGGTGATAAAGGTTTTTCCGCCGGAACGAATGGTAAAGTACGCGCCGTTGCTGAAAGCGGACACCGGCATGAACAGGCCGGAAATCACCAGCAGCCGCGCGGCGGTTTCCCGCACCACGTCCTCGGTGTTGTAGATTTTGGGCACCAGCGGGGAAACGGCAATGACCACCGCGCCCACTGCCACATTGGCCATGACCGCAAAGAACAGCAGCTTTCGCACCGTGTCCTTGGCCCGTTCTACCTCCCCGGCACCCAGCAGTTGCCCGGCCATGATGCCAACGGCGTTTCCAGTGGACATGACCACGATGGAAAACAGGTTCCATACCGTGCCGTTGATATTGGTGGCCGCCACGGCGGTCAGGCCCCGGGTGGCATAGCACATATTGATGGCGGCGGTGCCGATGGACCACAGCGCCTCATTGAACAAAAGGGGCAGCCCGGTGACCGCAATGCGCTTTACCAGGCCCAGCGGCACCCGGAAGCTCCTCAGAGCGCCCTTTAAGAAGGGATACTTCTTCCCGTTCCGGTAGGTGCGGACGATCAGATAGCCGGCCTCCAGATACCGGGCGATCACCGTGGCCAGAGCCGCGCCCACCACCCCCAGCCTGGGGAAGCCGAAGCTGCCGAAAATCAGCAGATAATTGAGCACCAGGTTGACAAAAATGGCGATCACGCTGGCAATCATGGGGGAAACCGTCTCTCCCGCGTCCCGCAGGACGCTGGAATAGCACTGCACCAGCACAAAGGGCAGCAGCCCCCACAGGGTCACTCTCATGTATCCCCTGGCGCTTTCCAGCGTGGCGGCAATCTCCTCCGGGCTGGACGCCTCCTCATGGAGATACAGCCGAAACAGCGGTTCCCCAAAGAACAGGAACACCAGCACGCCGAGCACGCACATGGCCAGGGCGAAAATCATCCGGAAGCGGAAGGTGTCCCGAAGGCCGTCCATGTCCTTTTTCCCGAAGAACTGAGCGCCGAAAATGGAGGCTCCGGCCAGTCCGCCGAAAATGGTCAGGTTGAAAATGAAAACCACCTGGTTGACGATGGCCACGCCGGACATGGGCGCCGTGCCCAGCCGCCCTACCATCACGTTATCCAGAAGGTTCACAAACTGGGTGATCCCCTGCTGGACCATCATGGGCAGGATCAATGCCAGCACCGAAGCGTAAAAGGCCTTATCGCCGATGTATTTTTTCAGAAATCCGCGCATATCCATTTCCTTTCCAGACCCCATGGAAGTGGGGCCGGAAGTAGTATAGCATACCTTTTTTCTGTTTTCAATCTGGAAAAAGGTAAAAGAAACCGGAACCGACTTTCCAGCCGGTTCCGGTCTCTTTCTTGCACAGAGGAAGCTATGTATTCTGTTTTACTCCGGCCTGCCTGCGGCGCGCCACAGGAACGCAACGCCCTGGGCCCGGACGCAGGTGTCGTTGGGGC
>CAZRLJ010000021.1:0-27467 GCA_964600905.1 uncultured Acutalibacter sp.
ACGGCATGATCTGCGCTTCCGAGCAGTCCGTTATCGTGCTGGATTCCGTTTACGACGTGGTGCGGGACGAGTTTGCCGCCCGCGGCTGCTACTTCCTGGATCCCGCCGAGACCGAGAAGGTCCGCAAGACCATCCTCATCAATGGCGCATTGAACGCCAAGATCGTGGGCCAGCCCGCCGCCAGGATCGCCTCGCTGGCCGGAGTCACCGTGCCCGAAGGCGCCAAGATCCTCATCGGCGAAGTGGAGAGCGTGGACATTTCCGAGGAATTCGCCCACGAGAAGCTCTCTCCCGTGCTGGCTATGTACCGCGCCAAGGACCTGGACGACGCTTTCAAAAAGGCGGAGCGCCTGATCGAGGACGGCGGCTACGGCCACACCGCTTCTATCTACTTAAACGAGGTCACCGGCAAAGAAAAGCTCAGCAGGTTCGCCAGCATGATGAAGACCTGCCGCATTGTGGTGAACACGCCCTCCTCTCACGGCGGTATCGGCGACCTGTACAACTTTAAGCTGACGCCTTCTCTCACGCTGGGCTGCGGCTCCTGGGGCGGCAACTCCGTCTCCGAGAACGTGGGTGTGAAGCACCTGATCAACATCAAAACTGTGGCCAAGAGGAGAGAAAACATGCTTTGGTTCAGAGCACCCCAGAAGGTTTATTTGAAGAAGGGCTGCCTGCCTGTGGCGCTTGACGAGCTGAAGAACGTCATGGGCAAGAAAAAGGCCTTTATCGTTACCGACACGTTCCTGTATCAGAACGGCTATACCAAGCCCATCACCGACAAGCTGGACGAAATGGGCATTCAGCACGCCACCTTCTTTGACGTGGAGCCCGATCCCACCCTGGCCTGCGCCAAGGCCGGCGCAGAGCAGATGAGGGCCTTTGCTCCCGACTGCATTATCGCCCTGGGCGGCGGCTCCGCTATGGACGCCGGCAAGATCATGTGGGTGCTGTACGAGCATCCCGAAGCAGACTTTATGGACATGGCCATGCGGTTCGTGGACATCCGCAAGCGCATTTACACCTTCCCCAAGATGGGCGAAAAGGCCTACTTTATCGCCATTCCCACCTCCGCCGGTACCGGCTCCGAGGTCACGCCCTTTGCCGTGATCACCGACGAGAAAACCGGCGTCAAGTATCCCTTGGCCGACTATGAGCTGATGCCCAACATGGCCATCATCGACACCGACCTGCACATGAGCGCTCCCAAGGGACTGACTGCCGCCTCCGGCATCGACGCCGTCACCCATGCCCTGGAGGCTTACGCCGCCATGCTGGCCACCGACTACACCGACGGCCTGGCCCTGCGGGCCCTGAAGACCATCTTCACCTATCTGCCCCGGGCTTACGAGAACGGCCAGACCGATGTGGAGGCCCGTGAGAAGATGGCAAATGCCGCCACCATGGCCGGCATGGCCTTCGCCAACGCCTTCCTGGGCGTCTGCCATTCTATGGCCCACAAGCTGGGCGCCTTCCATCACCTGCCCCACGGCGTGGCCAACGCCTTGATGATCGAGGAGGTCCTGCGCTTCAATGCCAGCGAGGTCCCCGTGAAGATGGGCACCTTCTCCCAGTACGATCATCCCCACACCCTGGCCCGTTACGCCGAGGTGGCCGATTACCTGGGCATTCCCGGCAAGGACGACCACGAGAAGCTGGAGGGCCTCATCAAGGCCATCAACGACCTGAAGGAAAAGGTGGGCATCAAGAAGACCATCCGGGATTACAACATTGACGAGAAGGATTTCCTGGACCGTCTGGACGACATGGTGGAGCAGGCCTTCGATGATCAGTGCACCGGCGCCAATCCCCGCTACCCGCTGATGAGCGAGATCAAGCAGATGTACTTAAACGCCTACTACGGCAGGCATTTTGAAGAGCCCGAAATGCCCACCGCCGCTTCCGCTCTGAAAAGCGCGGAGGCGGACAGCACCAAGCAGGCTTACGTGAAGGCCCACGGCAAGAAAAAGGCATAAGGAGGCAGAATCATGAATCTTGATAAAGTGATTGCAGTGAGAAATGCAAAGACGGTCTACCGGGACGGCGACAAGTGCATCAAGGTGTTCGACGCCGGGTATTCCAAGGCCGACGTGCTTAACGAAGCCCTGAACCAGGCCCGGGTGGAGGAGACCGGACTCAATATCCCGAAGATCATTGAGGTGACCACCATCAACGGCAAATGGGCCATTGTGTCCGAGTTCATCAAGGGCAAAACCCTGGCCCGCCTGATGGAGGAGAATCCCGACGACAAGGATCAGTACATGGAGCTGTTTGTGGATCTGCAGATCCAGGTCCAGTCCAAGACCTGCCCCCTGCTCAACAAGCTGAAGGACAAGATGAACCGGAAGATCAGCCAGGCGGAGTTGAACGCCACCACCCGGTATGACCTGCACACCCGGCTGGAGAGTATGCCCAAGCACAACAAGCTGTGCCACGGGGACTTCAACCCCTCTAACATCATCATCGCCGAGGACGGCACTCCCTATGTGCTGGACTGGTCTCATGCCACCCAGGGAAACGCTTCTGCCGACGCAGCCCGGACCTATCTGCTGTTTTGGCTGAACGGCGATATAGAGGGCGCCAAGCAGTACCTGAATATGTTCTGCGAGAAGAGCAACACCGCCAAGCAGTACGTGCAGAAGTGGATGCCCATCGTGGCCGCCTCCCAGTCCGTCAAGGGCAACGCCCACGAGCGGGAGTTCCTGCTGTCCTGGGTGGATGTTGTGGAGTACGAATAAGGGAAACCATATCCGGCGTCAGACGGCCGGCTGCCGGAACAGGCTCCGGCAGCCGACGGCTGACACAGCTTTATTATGAATAAGGAGGATCCTCACATGAAAGTTACGGTATGCATCGGCAGCTCCTGCCATCTCAAGGGCTCCCGCCAGGTGGTGGAGCAGCTCCAGTCCCTGGTGGCCGAAAACAAGCTGGAGGACAAGGTGGAGCTGGGCGGCACCTTCTGCATGGGCAAATGCCAGCAGGGCGTCTGCGTTACGGTGGACGATCAGTTCCATTCCGTGTCCCCCGACACGGTAAAGGACTTCTTCCAGAACGAGATCCTGGCGAAGGTCTGATCGGAGGGCGGGACTATGCCAAGCTGTATGACTCTGAAAAAATCCAACTGCAAAAACTGCTATAAATGTATTCGGAACTGTCCGGTGAAGTCCATTCGTTTTTCGGGCAACCAGGCCCACATCATCGAGAACGAGTGCATTTTGTGCGGCCAGTGTTTTGTGGTATGCCCCCAGAACGCCAAGGAGATCGTGGACAGCACGGAAAAGGTCAAGGTGCTGCTGCAAAGCGGTGCCCCGGTCATTGTAAGCCTGGCGCCGTCCTTTGTGGCCAACTATGACGGCGTGGGGATTGATTCCATGCGGGAGGCCTTGAAAAAGCTGGGCTTCTTTGATGTGGAGGAGACCGCTGTGGGCGCCACTATTGTGAAGGCCGAGTATGAACGGATGCTGAAGGAGGACGGCCGGGACGTGCTGATTTCCTCCTGCTGCCATTCGGTGAACCTGCTGATCCAGAAGTATTTCCCCAGCGCGCTCCAGTATCTGGCGGACGTGCTTTCTCCCATGCAGGCCCACTGCCAGGGCATCAAAAAGCGGAACCCGGTGGCCAAGACCGTGTTTATCGGTCCCTGCGTGGCCAAGAAGGACGAGGGCGAGCAGTCCGACTGCGTGGACGCCGTGCTCACCTTTGAAGAGCTCAGCGCTTGGCTGGAGGCGGAGCACATCGAGCTTGCCCGGCAGAAGGACGAGACTGAAAAGAGCCGGGCCCGGTTCTTTCCCACCACCGGCGGCATTCTGAAGACCATGGCCCAGGACGCTCCCGGCTATACGTACCTGGCCATTGACGGGGTGGAAAACTGTATCGCCGCCCTGCGGGACCTGGAGAACGGGGAGATCCATCACTGTTTCATCGAAATGTCATCCTGTGTGGGCAGCTGCATTGGCGGCCCCGTCATGGAAAAGCGCCGCAGCGCTCCTGTGGGCGGCTACCGCGCCGTGGCCGGCTACGCCGGCAAAGAGGACTTTGAGGTGGATCAGCCGGACAGCCTTCAGCTGAGAAAGCCCTTCCCCGTCCTGACCACCGGCAGCGCAATCCCCACCGAGACAGAGATCATGTCCATTCTCCGGCAGATGGGTAAGTTCAAGCCCAGTGACGAGCTCAACTGCGGCTCCTGCGGCTACAACACCTGCCGGGAAAAGGCTGTTGCCATCTATCAGGGCAAGGCGGAAATCTCCATGTGCCTGCCCTTCCTGAAGGACCGGGCGGAAAGCTTTTCCGACAACATCGTGAACAATACCCCTAACGGTTTGATCGTGCTCAACGAGAACCTGGAGGTCCAGCAGATCAACTCCGCCGCCAGAAAGATCATGAACATCCGGGCGGCCTCCGATGTGCTGGGCGAGCAGGTGATCCGCATTCTGGATCCCAAGGTTTTTCTGGACGTGCTCAACAGCGGCCGGGATGTGCGGGACCAGCGGGTCTACCTGGCCGAGTATAAAAAGTACGTAGAGCAGACCGTGGTCCTGGACCGGGAATATCACGTGCTGATCTGCATCATGCGTGACATCACGGAAGAGGAAAACGCCCGCGAAAGGAAAGAGGCCTTCAGCCGCCAGACTGTAGAGGTGGCCGACAATGTGGTGGATAAGCAGATGCGGATCGTTCAGGAGATCGCTTCCCTGCTGGGCGAGACTGCCGCCGAGACCAAGATCGCCCTGACGAAGCTGAAGGAGAGCATTTCCGATGAATAACCTGTGTACGGATATCGGATACAAAAGCGTGAACCACGCCGGGGAGCAGCTCTGCGGCGACCATGTGGAGATCGTGGACCAGGGAGAGGACTCGACCGTCATTGTGCTGGCGGACGGCCTGGGCAGCGGCGTCAAGGCCAGTATCCTCTCCACCCTGACCTCCAAGATCATTTCCACCATGATGGCCGAGGGCCTGTCCCTGGAGGACTGCGTGGAGACCATCGCGGCCACCCTGCCGGTGTGTGCAGAACGGAATGTGGCCTACTCTACCTTCACCATTATCCACCTGATCGATAACGAGACCGCCGAGCTGATCCAGTATGACAACCCCCTGATCATCCTGCTCCGGAACGGCTCCAATTACGATTACCCCACCACGGAGATGAACATCGGCGGCAAGAAGATCTACCGCTCCTCCATCAAGCTGCAGGAGGACGATGTTTTCATCGCCATGAGCGACGGCTGCCCCCACGCGGGGATCGGCATCGCCTACAACTTCGGCTGGAAGCGGGAAGACATAATCGGCTACATGGAGGCTGCCGCCATTGGCGGCTATACCGCCAAGACCCTGTCCACCATGCTGGTGGACGAGTGCTACCGCCTTTACGGGGAGAAGCCCGGGGACGACGCCACCGCTTGCGTGGTGAAGGTCCGGCGGAGAGAGCCCATGAACATGCTGTTCGGGCCGCCCTCCAACCGGGACGACTGCGACCGCATGATGTCCCTGTTTTTCTCCAAGGAGGGCAAGCACATCATCTGCGGCGGCACTACCTCTACCATCGCCGCCAACTATCTGCACAAGCCTCTGCGGGCCAGTCTCAATTTTGAGAAATCCGACGTGCCGCCCATTGCGGAGATCGAGGGGGTGGATCTGGTCACCGAGGGCGTCATCACCGTTAACAAGGTGCTGGAATACGCCCAGGACTACCTGTCGGACAATCTGCTTTACGAGGAGTGGAGCATGAAGCGGGACGGAGCCTCCCTGATCTGCCGCCTGCTGTTTGAAGAGGCAACGGACATCAACTTCTACGTGGGCCGGGCGGTGAACCCCGCCCATCAGAATCCGGACCTGCCCATCAATTTCAACATTAAGATGAATCTGGTCCAGGGGCTTTCCCAATGTCTCCGGCAGATGGGCAAGCGGATCAAGGTCAGTTATTTTTAGCGGTTTATTCCAACCCTCAAAAAGAGAAAGGAAGTGGTCAACATGCGAAAATTCGATACGAAAGTGCAGTACCTGAAATACAAAGTGCTGCGGGAGGTGGCGCGGCAGGCCTGGAACGAGACTCTGTTCGACAATCTGCTGGAGATTCCGAAGACCATCGTTCCCGGCAAGACTCCTACCATGCGCTGCTGTGTCTATAAGGAGCGGGCCATTCTTGCCGAGCGGGTGAAGATCGCCATCGGCGGCGACAAGGACAATCCCAACGTGATCCAGGTCATCGACATTGCCTGCGACGAGTGTCCTGCCGGGGGATACGAGGTCACCGACGCCTGCCGCGGGTGCCTGGCTCACCGCTGTGAGGATGTGTGCCGCTTCGGCGCCATTTCCTTTGACCAGAACCATGTGGCCCATATCGACAAATCCAAGTGCAAGGAGTGCGGGGCCTGCTCCAAGGTGTGCCCGTACACCGCCATCGTCAGCCGGAAAAGGCCCTGCCAGAACGCCTGCAAGGTCAAGGCCATTTCCATGGACGAGAACAAGGCGGCGAAGATCGACAACGAGAAGTGCATTGCCTGCGGCGCCTGCGTGTACCAGTGCCCCTTCGGCGCCATCATGGACAAATCCTACATGCTCAACTGTGTGGATCTGCTGAAAAAGAGCCAGCAGGGAAGAAACTACCGGCTTTATGCCGTGGTGGCTCCCTCCATCTCCAGCCAGTTTACTTACGCCAAGCTGGGCCAGGTGATCACCGGCCTGAAGGAGCTGGGCTTCCACACGGTGGTAGAGGCTGCTCTGGGAGCCGATATGGTGGCCCAGGCGGAATCCAAAGAGCTGGCGGAAAAGGGCTTTCTCACCAGCTCCTGCTGCCCGGCCTTTGTGGACTATATCCACAAGTCCTTCCCGGATCTGGTTCCCTACATTTCCCACAACCTGTCCCCCATGGCCACCATTGCCAAGTACATCAAGGAGACCGACAAGGACGCCAAGGTGATCTTCATCGGCCCCTGCACGGCAAAGAAGGCGGAGGTGCAGAAGGATACCGTCAAGCCCTGGGTGGACGCGGCCCTGACCTTCGAGGAGCTCCAGGCCCTGTTTGACAGCCGGGAGATCGACATCACCGCCCTGGAGGAGGGCGTGCTGGACAATGCCTCTTACTTTGGGCGGATCTTTGCCCGCAGCGGCGGCCTGTCCGACGCCGTGGCCCAGGGCCTGAAGGAGCAGGAACTGGACGGCTCCTTCGACCTGAAGGCGGTGGCCTGCGACGGCATCGAGGCCTGCAAGGTCGCCCTGCTGAAAAAGACCAAGGGAATGCTGGACGCCAATTTCATCGAGGGCATGGCCTGCACCGGCGGCTGCATTGGCGGAGCCGGGTGTCTGACCCACGGGGAGAAGAATAAGGCTGAGGTGGACAAATACGGCAGGGAAGCTCTGGAGAAGACCATCTCCGACGCGCTGTCCATGCTGTAAGGCCCTGTTTTGATATGCAGGTATCTTTGAATTCTATTCGCTAAAAGAACGACCTCCGGGAAGGTGCAGAATACACCTTCCCGGAGGATTTTTTTGAAAAAGTCATTGTTTGAGCAGACAGGCAGATTGATTGCGCCAAGGCCGGAAAATTGCCGGCCTTGAGCTATCCTCCTGATCGAAACCGGGAGCGGGAGGGCCGTGGCCAGGCGCACAAGACATCCACTTGAAAAGATGCCGCCGATATGCTAAGATGGGAGACAGAAAACAGGCGGGTCCTTCCTCCACCGGAAAGGCAGAACGGATCATGATGAATACAGCAGGTTTTCGGAGGGGGTTCTTGCAGTCGCTTCCGGCCGTGTTAGTTGCCTATATTGTTTTTCAGCCGCTTTTGGACATCCTAACGTATATCGTGGTGCGGCTGGAATTCCCCGTGACGCCCGGGACGATTGTTCGTCCCGTGTTTATGCTTGCGGCCTTTTTCTATGTGACCTTTTCCGAATCCTACCCCCATCGCCGGGCCATCCGGGCCTACCTGTGGCTGGTTACCGGGTATCTGGCGTTTTACTGGGGATGGAGCCTCTATTCCCACGGCTTTGTGGTCAGTGTGCAGAATATGGCGGCGTCCTTACAGCTTTTCTATTTTCTCTACGCTTCTTTGTTCCTGTATGTCTTTGAGCTGCAAACCCCCGGTGTGCTGTCAGAATGGGTGTTGGCGGGCAACGCCGCCGGATATACCATGGTCATTCTCATCGCGTATCTGACCGGGACCAGCTATATTACCTATAATGCCGGATACGGCTATTGCGGCTGGTTTTATTCGGCCAATGACGTCAGCGCGGCCCTTTTGCAGACCACGCCCATTTTGCTCTGCGTGGCTGTGGAGCGGCTGTGCCGGGGCAAGCAGAAGCTGACCGCCCTCCTGGGAACGGTGCTGGTGATGTTCAGCGTGGTTTTCAGCGCCGCCTTTATGGGCACGAAGATCATCTATTTGGGGGTTTTGGCCTACCTTGCCGTTTCCCTTCTGTGGTTTCTGGTGCGCCTGGCAGTCTCCCGCAGCCGGGAGTTCCTCCGGGGCACGCTGGTGGTCGCCGCTCTTTTGGGCTGTCTGCTGGTTCTGTATCCCATCTCTCCCCTCAACGACTATATCCAGGACATTTATATGCCCATGTCCGGGGAGGACCGGGAAAGCTACGAGCAGAGCCTGCAAATTCCAGGGATCATCGAGGTGGACCGGGAAAAGAAAAATAAGAGCTACGAGGAAAACGCCGAGGGCACCTGGCTGGGGGAGCTCATTGAGAAGGAGCCTGCCGTGCAGAAGCTGAACTGGCTTCTCAGCCGGAGGCTGCTGAAAATCGCCCCGTCCCTTCAGCAGTATATGGAGGGCGGCGCCGCGGTGCAGCTGTTCGGCCTGGGATATGTGCAGACCGACGACTGTGACTATGTGATCGACGATCTGATCGAGATGGACGGCATGGCCGTGCTGCTGCGCCACGGGGTCCTTGGCTTCCTGATTTATTATCTGCCCTTCCTGGGCGTGATCCTGTACGTGCTGGTCGAGTTTTTCCGGCATTTTCGGCAGCGGATCTCCGATTACCGGTACTGCTCCCTGCTGTTTGGGGCCATGGCGGCGGCTGGGTCTTCCCTTTTGATCGGCCATGTGCTGGGGAGCCCCTGCGTCAGCCTGCTCACTGCTGTGATCCTTGTTTTATTGATGCAATACCCGAAGAACAGCGAAAGGCCGGAAACGGGGCCCGCCCTTTTTCGGCGCGTTTTCCAGGGGAAAGGAAAGAGCCATGAATAAGATCCGTACCGCGATTTCCCGGCATATCCGGCAGCTGGTTCTGGCGCTGTTTGTTTTGCAGCCGGTGCTGGACGTCATTTCTTACTGGACCGCGGAGCTCGGCATTTCCAATACGGTCACGCTGGCCCTGCGGCTTGGGATCCTGTTTTTGCTGGCCTTTTGCGGCTTTGTGATAACCGGGCGGAGGCGGGTCTATTACGGGACCGCCGCCGTTCTTGCCCTGCTGTATCTGGGGCATGTGCTGGCTGTGGCACTTACGGGGATCCAGCCGCTCTTTGCGGACTTTACCAATTTCATCCGCATTGCCCAGATCCCCGTGGCGACCATCTGCCTGATCACGTTTTTTCGCCACGATAAGGGCTGCTTTGACAGCATGATGAAGGGCATGACCATTGCCCTGTTCTTGATTTTCGGGGTGGAGGCTGTCAGCCATATCACCGGGACGAATCCAAAGACCTATCCAGACGGGCTGGGCCTTTTGGGGTGGTTTACCTTTGCCAATTCCCAGGGGGCGATCCTCTGCGGGCTGTTGCCTCTGTCTCTGGGCTGGCAGATCACAAGGAAGCCGAGGAACATGCCCCTGCTTTGGGCAACCGCCGTGCTGGGCGTTCTGGCCCTGTATCTGTTTGCCACAAGGCTTGCGTACCTGGGGATCTATCTCACACTGCTGGGGCTGATCGTCTGCATCCTCATTGCCCGGCGAAAGGACTGGAAGATCGCCGTGGGCTTTGTTCTGCTGGCGGTTGCGGCGACCCTTTTGTATCCCCTTTCACCAAATTACCACCACCTCTATGCGGATGAGGGCGCTCAAACCCGGCGCCAGGACGCCATCCAGGAAATGCTGAAGGACTGTGAACAGGAATTGACGCCCCTGCTGGAAAAACAGCGGACCGCGCCGGAAACCCTGAGCGGCCAGGAGCATGCTCGCGTGGTGGAGCTCCTTACGCCGGTCTATGAGGCCTACACCGGGGATTTTGTCACCCTGTTCGGAGCGGAAGAGGCCATGGAGATGTACGGCTATTCCACGAATATTTACGACTTCGCCAACGTCCGGCAGAAAAAGCTGCTGTTTGCGGAGCGGCTTTTGCGGGATTCCTCCCCTCTGGCCAGAGTGTTCGGCGTGAACTATTCCCGGTTTATCGCCAACGGGGAAAATTACGATGTGGAAAACGATTTTTCCGGTCTCTATTACTTGTACGGGATCGCCGGCCTGGGAGCGATGCTTGCCTTCCTCCTGTATTTCGTCTGGCTGATCTGCTGGGCCTTGTGGAAAAACTGGTCCCTGTACTTTACGGTGGAGTCCGGGGCTTTTGGCGTGGCGCTGGTGAGCTGTATGATCAACGCGTTCTTCACGGCCGGGGTGCTTCGCCGGCCCAATGCGTCCATCTATCTTTCCGCCATCCTTGCGGGGATCTACTGCTTTGTCCGCATCCGGTACGGCGGGGAAGGGGAGCAGAAAATCCGGCCTGCCGGAAGCCAGACGGCGCAGACTTGAACCGCACCGCAAACGGCGGGAAATGGCCGCTTTTCGGCTTATCGTCGTTGACTTGCGTCAGCAAGCCCGCCTCCTCTGCGCCGAAAACAGTCGCATTTCCCATCCGTTTTCGGCTCGAAGAGGTTTGGCAGGAGCAGATTTGTGATTTAGGCCAGGCATTTTCCGCAGCGAATACTTTGTGTATTTGCAAGGGAAATGCCGCCGCTTAAAGCCAAAGATGACCTGCCAAACTGTGGTTCAATTTTGCGCCATCTGGCAAAGCAATGAATTTGGAAATAGCAAAAGCCCGCGGAGGTTTTCGCTCCCGCGGGCCTTTTTTGTATCAGTTTCCGGTGGTCAGGTATTCGCCCAGCCAGTCGGTAAGCTTGTCCGATCCGGCGCGGTTGAGATGGCCGGCGTCGTAAAAGTCCGTTTCCGCATCCAAATCAATTTCCTCTGACAGGGAACGCAGATTGAAATCCAGAAGGGTCACGCCATTTTCTTCCGCCAGGACGGCGTCCGCGGCGTGCTTGGCTTCGGTCCAGCCCGCTCGGGGCAGACGGAGCATGATAAACCGGATATTGTTCTCCGCGCACAGATCCATGGTTTTCTGGTACCATGTCAGGGAATCGGTATAGGGCTCCGGCTCCGTATCAACGCCTTCCAGGGCAATAAAATCCTGAGGGGCCGCACCATCAAGAACGATCGCCCCCCGCTGGGGATCCACCACGTCCCCGGACAGGGGATAGGTCAGATCGTAGGAGGTAAGCTCCGTCCAGCGCCCGTGATAATACAGGGCAGGGAGGGCGTAATCCAGCAGGCTCTGGCTCTGGCTGTGCTCCAGGGTATTGCGAACCGCCTCCAGCTTGTCCCAGGTCAGGGGCATCCAGTCAAAGGCATAGCGGACATAGGGCTCCCGAAAGTCCGGATCGTACTCGGTGAAAAGCGCGGAGAAATCCGCCATGACCAGCTTTGGGCTTTGGGTTTTCAGGGCCTCCTCCAGATAGTAGTAGGTCACTGCGGGAGGCTGTACCGTGGTGGCACGGCTGTAGGCGGAAACGCCATAGTTTGAAAGGAGCCGGGCAGTGGAAATGTCCCGCAGGACCTGGCTGCTGCCGAGGAACAGGACGTCCACGGAATCCTCCTCCAGGGAGAGGAATCCCCTGGTGCTGGTGGTGAGATAAGTGCCGCCGTTGTCGGCATGGCCCTCCACCCATTTTGGGGTGAGGACCGGCGCCAGCAAAACCAGCGCCAGAACCACAGCCGCTGTGAGCAGCCCGCATTTTCCAAGAAATTTTCCCATAGCTTAATACCCCATATAGATAAACGCCGTCGCGTCGTACTGCGTTCCGTAAGCCCCGAAGATCACAATGCTCATAACGCCGGCAAAGTAGATCAGCCAGCGCAGGGGAGCGGGCCTTTTTTCCACCCATTCCCGCAGGACAAGGCCCTTTTCCTGAAGCAGGCTGACGGTGAAAAGCCCCAGGGAGGCCAGCCCAAGAATCCCCATTTCTCTGGCGGTCAATCCCAAGGTGAAAAGGCCCGGCACCGCTGCGGGGCGGAAGGTGCTTCCCAGCATGGAAAGGGCCTGCCGGAAGGACCCGGCGATGGAAAAATAGCGGCCAAAGGTGACGATCAGGAAGGTGCGGAGGATTTGAAAACCTCGGAACCACCAGGCGTTCCGGTCAATGTGGAGGCGTTCCGTCAGCCGGGAAAGGGGTTCCTCCAGCAGGATGCCGCCAATGATGAAAGTGCCGTGGTACAGGCCAAAGGCGATGTATTTGAATTGGGAGCCGTGCCACATGCCGATGATCAGAAACACGATCAGCTGGCTGCACAGCACCGGCAGCAGCTTGCCTACCCGGTTTCCCAGCCGGTTCCGGCCCCATTTGGAAAGCTTATTAAAGGGCTTGGAGAGGGACAGGGGATAGAAGATGTAGTCCCGGCACCAGCCCCCCAGGGTCATGTGCCAGCGCCGCCAAAAGTCCGCAATGGTGGCCGCAAAATAGGGGCGTTCAAAGTTCTCCGTCATGGTGATCCCCAGCATCTGCGCAACGCCCCTGGCAATGTCGATGCCGCCGGAAAAATCGGTGTAAATCTGAAGGGAGTAAAACAGCGCGGCGAGAAACAGCACCGGGCCGTGATAGGGCTCCGGGTATCCGCCGCAGACCGTGTTCACCAGCACGGCGGCGTGGTCCGCGATGACCAGCTTTTTGAAAGCGCCCCAGGCCATGAGCTGGGCGCCGAATTTGGCCTGCCTGTAATCAAAGGAGTGGCCCTCGAAGAGCTGGGGGGCCAGGTCCTTCCAGCGGGAGATGGGTCCCTGGACGATCTGGGGGAAGAAGCTGACAAACAGAAGAAATTTCAGAGGGTTCCTTTCCGCAGCGGTCTTTCCCCGGTACACGTCAAAAAGATAGCCCATGGACTGGAAGGTGTAAAAGGATACGCCCAGAGGGAACAGGATGGACCGGGTAAAGTCGGGTACGGCAAAGCCCAAAAGGTTTCCCAGGCCGGACAGCCCCGCAAAGAGAGCGCCGTTGTATTTCAGAAAAGCAAGAAAGCCAAAGTTCAGTCCCATAACGCCAAGCAGGATCCAACGGCACTTGCGGATGGCCAGAGCCTTCGCCGCCCTCCGCTGCTCCCGCTCCAGATTTTTCGCGGCGCTGGCGCTGCTTTGCAGCACCCTCTCCACCCACAGAGCGCCCCCATAGGTGGTGGCCGCCGTGGCCAGCAGGCAGAAAATCAAAAGGCCGGAAACCAGCCAGTAAAAAATCAGGCTGGCTCCCAGCAGAACCGTCCACCGGAGCTTTTTGGGAACAACAAAGCAGACAGTTACGAAAACTGCCACGAAAAGAAAAAAGGAAAGGGAGACAAAGGACATTCGATCACTCCTCCCGGAGCCTCTGGATCAATGCCATCATACCCTCAACGGAATTCATGTTTTCCGGCTCCAGATCCTCGGCGGAAATGTCTACATCGAAAGCGTCGTTCAGATCGCCCACCAATGTGACAATATCGAAGGAATCCAGGATCCCATCGTCGATCAAGTGCTTTTCCGCGGTAAAATCAACGTCCGGACGAAGCTCCGCCAGGATCTCCAACAGCTTTTCCATAATGATTTCTCCTCTCTATTTCCTCAGCGTTTCGCTGAATACGTCCCTTTTCCGCAGCTGGCTCCAGCAGATATTGGCTGCTGTACCGCTCCTGCAGGTGAAATCCAACCTTTTCGTGGAGGGCCAGGCTGGGAAGGTTCTGGCAGTTCACCCAGTCATAGCCCCGGGAAAATCCCAGGGCGGCGGCTCTGCCGATGGCGGCCCGGAGCACGGCTTGTCCCAGGCCCATCTTCCGCAGGCTGGGGTTGACGCCCAGAGAGCTGAACATGCATTGACGGCCTGCAAGAGTCAGCGTAATTGCGGCTGCCAGTACGCCGTCCCGCCGCAGGAGAAGGGTTTCCTTCCCCTCCGTGAGGAAATCCTCCCGGCTAGGCAGGTCGATCTCAAACAGGCAGAGGGAGAGCAGATCCAGCACCTCTGGCAGATCCTCCGAAACGGCCAAAGTCATGCCCTCCGGCAGGGGAGCGGCCCGGGAGGCCAGGTCTATCTCCATGCGCCGGGTTTCCCGAAAAAGGTGAAATCCTGCAAGGGTCGGCGGCGTCCCCCTGATGTGGGTGAACAGAATAGGCTTTTCCCGGGGCGGGACCTCCACCGGCTGGTCAAAGGTGCCGCACAGGTACAGGTCATAGAAGCGGGGATGCTCCTCCAGCAGGACGAAGCCTCCCGGCTGCTCCTCCCATTCCAGATGTTTGGGGGCCTTTCCCATCCGCAGGGAAAGCAAAAGCCCGGGGCAGTTGCAGTAGCCGCCCTTGGCCGCAGAGCTGATCCGTTCTGCCAGCTCCCGTCCGTTCCCAGCAGACCTCATGACAAATAGCTCCTTTCCAGCTGGATCCTGTCGGTTTTCCCGGAGGGGGTCAGGGGCATATCCTCCAGATAGAAATATTTTTTGGGGATCATATAAGAGGGCAGGACCTGCCGCAGGGCGGCGGCAAGAGAGCGGCTCTCCTGTTCAGAGCCTGTCCAGAACAGGCAGATGGCCTCCCGTTCCTTCTGGTAGACACAGGCCGCCAAGGTCACACCGGGCAGGGCCGCCGCAGCGGCTTCGATCTCTCCCAGTTCGATCCGGTGTCCCATGTGCTTGATCTGATGATCCGTCCGGGAGGCAAAAACCAGATCGCCGTTTTCATTGTACTGGGCCAAATCTCCGGAACGAAACCAGCGGTGGGGACCTTCCCCCAGATCGGCGGTAAAAAACCGTTCCTTCGTCTTTTCCTCGTTTTTGAAATAGCCCAGGGCCAGAGCCTTGGAGGAGATCAGGATCTCGCCCAGCAAGCCAGAACGGTCAATGAGCCGATCCCCCTCTGCCAGACGCACCAGACAGTTGGGGAGAGGCTTCCCAATGGGAAGGGGCTGGTCGTCCTCCAGGGCTTCTCTCACCACGTGATAACAGCAGATCCCCGCAATTTCCGACGACCCGTACAGATTTACAAATTCCACATGGGGACAGGCGTCCCGCCAGCGGTTCAGCTGTTTCGTCTGGAAGACTTCGCCCACAAACATGACGCGCCGGAGCGTTTCCGGCTTTACCGTGCGAAAGGTGTTGAGCCGGGAAACCACGGTCAGCGCAGAGGGGACCCAGCTGATGATGGTGACCCTGCGCCGGTTCAGAAACTCGATGAGCCGCACCGGCTGGGTAAAGAGCTGCTTTGGCACCAGCTCCATCCGGCATCCCACGGCCAGCATCACGTAAAGGTCTTTGGCGGCAGCGTCAAAGAAGAAGGGAGTCTGGCTGCCGAGAATATCCCGCTCCGTAAAGGAAAAGGTGCTGAGATACGCCTCCAGAAAATCCAGCACGGCCCCGTGGGTCTTTACCAGTCCCTTGGGTTCTCCCGTGGAGCCGGAGGTGTAGATCATATACAGGGGAGTGTCCCCGCGGATAGCCGCGCCCTGGGGCGGGCTGTCGGGAAAATCATCCAGAGGCTCCTGCTCCATGGCGGTGCAGGGAACGTCCCCTTCCTGCCAGCCCAATACCACGGGGGCGCCGCAGTCGGAAAGAATTTTGCGCCGCTTTTCCTCCGGGGCCTCGGGATCCAGGGGAACATAGCAGCCCCCGGCGTAGGCCACGCCCCAGTACAGCGCCGGCGTGTGGATGGTGTGTTCCGCCAGCACGGCAATGGGCCGGTCTCCAAGGCCTTTTGACCGCAGCCAGTGGCCGATGCGGCGGCTGAGGCTGAGAAGCTCCTCAAAGGTGAGGCTGCCGGTTTCGTCGGCCAGGGCGACGCTGTCAGGCAGACACTCTGCGGTGTTTTCCAAAAGGGCGAGAATACTTTGCGACATGGCTTCCTCCCGGCAGGATAAAGTCCCAAAAAGCAAGAAATACCGCCACTTTTCAGGCTTAGCCAGATGGCTTGATAACAGGAAAAATTATACCATCGTTTCCATGGGGTGTCAAGTGCAGTACCCATTGACAATTCTCCCCGGACTGCGATATAATAGCTGCGGGTAGTCCTGTCCTGCTGTTCCGGTCCTAGCTGCCAGATCGCGTTGTAGGACCACCGGGCAGCAGAAAAATGCAATATCCGGGTGTTGCGCAGCTGGTAGCGCGCTTGCTTTGGGAGCAAGAGGTCGCACGTTCGAGTCGTGTCACCCGGACCAAAAATCGACAAGTGCTGTTAGGTACTTGTCGATTTTTACTTTTTCGCTAAATTCTGCAAGTCGATTTTTGAAAGTAACAGGTAACAGTGAAAAGTGAAAAAGTGATTTGCAAGGCTTCGCCTTGCCTTTTCTATTTTTCAGCAGCATAATACACAAGGGTGGTATTGGTGAAAGAAAGCCCGTTAATCATAAAATCCAAACTGCCAAGGAGAATAATAAATGACTTTCTATCACGGTTCGTCTGTCGGTGGTCTCACGGAGATAAAGCCGTTTTTGTCGGAGCACCAAAAGCCGTATGTGTATCTGTCCAGCAATCCGGTGGTGGCCCTGATGTATGCTGTAAAGCCCGTCCCCAAGCCCTTCAGCTTTTATCCCTTCGGCTTTCATGGCGACAAGGTGGTATACAGCGAATATTTTGAAAACTGCTTTGAGGAGCTGTATAAAGGGCATAGGGGCTTTCTATACGAATGCGAGAAGGTCGAAAATGCAGAAAATCCCACGGTGATCCCCTGCGCTTACGTCTGCCGGGTTCCGGTCCAGGTCAGCCGTTGTATTGCAATCGACGATGTGTTTGAAAAATTTATGGAATATCAGGAAAAGGGGCTTTTTGAAATCAAACCGTTCCAGGCAGTTTCGGAGAGAGAACTGAATTACGCATATGACGACCTGAGACAAACCATCCAGGCCCACCATCTGAAGGATGACCCCGCCCATCCCATGGCTCAGTTTATTATGGCACATTTCGCAAAGGTGTGGTATGAATAGACGCCGATGGGCGCCCGGCTTTTTCGGGTACAGTAAGAGGGAAGACATTGCAATGTAAAAGCCCCCGAGTCTTCTGCCAGAAGACTCGGGGGCTTTTCGGTTTATTTTCGCAGCTTACCGGACGCTGCGGTAAAGGAAGCTGACGATCTGGCAGCGGACACAGTCTTCCTCCGGGCCAAAGGTGGTATCGCTGGTTCCCGCGGTGATGCGGTTTTCCGCGGCCCAGGCAACGGCTTTTTCGTAGTAAGCGCCCGCCTCCACGTCGGTGAAGTTGGTTGAGGTGCTCGTGGGTTCTGCTCTGTCGGCAGCCCGCCACAGGAAGGCGACGATCTGGGCCCTGGTGCAGGTTTCCTCCGGGCCAAAGGTGGTCTCGCTGGTTCCCGCAGTGATGCGGTTTTCCACTGCCCAGGCAACGGCTTTTTCGTAATAGGATCCTGCTTCTACGTCGGTAAAGCCGGTCCGGATGGATTTCGGTTCCGGTCTGTCGGCAGCGCGCCACAGGAAAGCGACTGCCTGTGCCCGGGTGCAGCTTTCATCCGGGCCAAAGGTGGTTTCGCTGGTTCCCGCGGTGACGCGGTTTTCCACTGCCCAGGAGACAGCGGCGGCGTAGTAGGCGGCTTTGGGCACATCCGTAAAGGGAGAAACAAAGTCATCAGCCTTCGGAGTCACTGCAACAACGCATTCCCGGCTCTTGGACTCCGCGCTTACGGTATCGACTGTGGTTGTCACCGTGAGGGTATATTTGCCTGCGGCGTTCTCAGTCACATTTGCAATTTCCAGATTCTTATTGATCTTGCCCTCCAGCTTTACGCCGTCCTTGTACCACTGGAAGCTCTGCACACTGTCGTCCTGGGCGGACACGGTGGGCTCGATTCTCAGGGTGTCTCCCGCGGCAACGGTCTTGCTGGATGGCATGGTAATTTTCGCAGCTTCGGCAACGGGCTTCACGACAGATTCGTTCTTGGCGATCTCGTTCTGCACAACTTCCTTCGCAACAAAATTGGCGTTGACGATGTTGTTGGCGTTCCGGACGTCGTTATAGCTTACTGTCACGGTGGCCGTGGCCTTATTTGTCAGCCTGATCTCCTTGCCGCAGACGGTGACAGATTCGATCTGATACCCCTCGCGGGCCGTATAGGTGACAGTCTGGCTGCCGTTTTCGCTCAAGGTGACGATGCCGGAAGCATCTAATCCGACGCCGGACACGGTACCGCCGTCAGAAGCGGTGACAACTACGGTCTTATCCTCAACAACCGTTTCATCCTTTTCCACCGCGGCGATCATGAAGGGGGAGAAGGCGTCACAGGTGATAATGAGACCGTACTGGGTGACAACGCAGCCGATTTCTTCCACACCGGTCACATTGCCCTGAGAATCTCTCTTAAAGTGGTAGGCCTTAAAGGTGACGCCCTCGTCATCGGGGCCGTAGCCCGCAGGGAAGCCCAGGCGGACCTTGACCTTGTCGCCGGTCTTCACGATCATGGTCTTGCACAGGGAGAGGCCAATGTTGTAGGTCTCGCTTTGGAGGATGTTTTCAGAGACATTTTCGTTCACCAGCCGGTCGATCTGCTGGTTCTGGACCTCGGTGGTCCTGGTGGTGACCAGGGCCAGACGGTTGGAAAGAATGTTGTCAAGAGGCAGGCCATTGGCCGTCTTCCAGCCGTTTATAGACAGGTCGTCACCCTCCAGCAGGGCAGGCTTGCCGAAGACGTCCCAGTTGCCGTCACGCACCATAATGCAGGGACAGGAGGTTTTCCGCCTGACGGTGTAGACGATGGGGTTGGGGGCCTTTTGGCTGGTTTCGCCTACCAGACCGTCGATGTAGATGTTATAGGCGATATTGCTGTCGGCGTACATCATGGAGAACTTCATGTCGAAGGAAACGGTCCTGTCGTTGTCCCATGTAAAGTTCCTGATTTCGGAATATTCAGAGCCTGTCACAGCGGCGCCGTAGCGGTCCCTGCACTGGATCCTGGGAGCAACGGTATCGGCGTCCTGGGCCTGGACCAGGGTCTCATCAAATTCGGCCGTGATGTGATAGAAACGGTCGCTGATGGTGATGGTGGAAGTCTGGGAGGGGGTCTGCTTCAGAACAAAGGGAGGGGCCACATAATCGGTGCGGTTGGGATTGTAGAGCTTGCCGGTCCGGGCAATCAGGCCGGAATCGTCACCCTGATAGGTCAGCTCGGCCCCAAGCTTATCCGCCGGGGGATCCTCTTCGGGAGCAACCGTTGTGGCGGCAATCTCAACATAGGGCTGCTTGCCCTCCTGAATATGGACAAAGCCGTTTTCCTCGCTCATGCTGTAAGCGTCGGGGTCAAGATAAAACCAGCTGCCATAGTCGCTGTAAACGGGGACGATCTCTCCTGTGGCTTCATCTTCCTCATAATAGCGGAAAAGAAGGTAGATGCCCTTTTCTTTGGCCTGAGTGGCCGTCATGCCAAGGTAGTTGAACTGGTACTCGGTGAGGGTGTTGTGGCTGATGGGGTCGGTGACGTCTTCAACGATGACCTTAAAGCCATCCAGGTCGTTGCTGACGCTGGTGACGTGAAAGTTGTTGTCCTCCAGCACGGGATAGGAGAAGCGGTAGCCGCCGGCGGCGTTGACTTCTTCGGCCTCAAAGTGCTTCTCGTTCATGGCCAGCTGACCGGCCAGCAGGTATTTGTCCTGCTCAAAGCCATCGTCGCCGTAGGAAGCAAAGCCCTGGTGATATTTGTTGTATTCGGCTGCGGGGATTGCTACGGGCACCTCGGGGTCATCCAGGGTGGCGTCAACGGCATACCAGCTGCCGCCGGTTCTGGAAGCGCCGTCGGTGATCTCAACGTAGTTCCACATATGGTCCACAGCGGCCTCGCCGTCATATTGGTGGACGCCCTGAACCAGAATGCAGTTGATGCCCAGCTCGTCCATAACGGCCTTAAAGGCGCGGGAATACCCCTCGCAGACGCCCTGCTTTCTGACCAGAACACCGTAGGGAGTGCCCAGAAGGGAGGTGTTTGTACTATCAGCCGTGTCCTCCAGGCGATAGGAGACGTTATGAATGATCTCGTTGTGGACGTATTCGATCTGGGCGGCCTGAAGGCTCTTGCCGCTTTCATCTGTAACAGCCCTTGCGCCCGCCGCGATCTCGGCCACGCGGTTATTGAACTCGTTCACAGCGGTTCCCACAGCGGCTTTGTCGGCAAAGGCGCTGATCAAATAGCTGGCGTTTCTGCCGGAACCAATGTAGATGTGCTTCTTGCCGGCGGCGTCCTGGGTGGTCCGCAGGCTCAGCTTGGGGAAGTCCACATAGAAAATTTCGGGATGGTCGGCGTAGTAAGCGTACCGTGCCGCGTTCATTGCCCGGTTCAGCTCGGATTGGCTGGGGATCGCGGTAAGGTCCGCGGCCAGATCGTACTCGTCCGTGCCGGTGGCCAGGTCGATTTGGCCGATGCCGTCATACACGGTTTGGGCCAGGGCGTCCAGCTGGCCATAGTAGTAGCCTTCCTCAGGAGAAGCGGCCAGTGCGGCATTTTCTGACAGGCTGAAGAGCATAACAACTGCCAGAAGGAATGCAACCAATTTCTTAGCTTTCATGAAAATGACCTCCCGTTTTTCGCTTTTATACAAACAGTAAAATGATTTTATTACTTTCCTGTTTGTAGCTTCGCGGAGAGTATAGCAGAAAATTATGTAAATTGCAAGAGGGAATTTACATTTTTTTCAAAAAAGTTATTACAGCAAGTAAAATCGGCATTTTTCCGGAGAAAAGGCAACGTTGGAATGGGAAAAATGCGCGGAATGATGTCAACATCCCGCCGGAGGACACGGTTTCATTTTCTCTCAGGGAGCCGCCCCTTGGCGGACAGCTTGCCCATGGGTTGCCAATGCAAAAACCCCCGGGAGCTTCCGTCAGAAGACCCGAGGGCTTTTTGTTTCAGGCGGTGATCCTATCGGATAAAATTCGTGCGGATAAAGGGCTCCCGCTCCGGCAGGCCGTATTTTTCCTTTGCCAGGACGACACCCCGCATCAGGAACACCATGTTCCGGGCCAGGGTGCGCATCCCCTGCAGGCCCTCCGCGTCCTGCTCGGCTTCGCCGGGCATCTGCCCGTGGACACTGTTCCAGTACTGGCCGGAGGCCACAGGCATTCCGGAGATCGTAAAGAATTTGTTCAGCTCGTCAAAGGAGGCGGACAGGCCGCCACGCCGGGCCGCAACCACTGCGGCTCCCACCTTCATGGATTTATCGAAGCGGGTGCTGTAAAACAGCCGGGTCAGGAAGGCCACCAGCGTGGCGTTGGCAGAGGCGTAATAGACAGGGCCGCCCACCACCAGACCGTCGCAGGCTTCAAATTTCGGAGCGGTCTCATTGACCAGGTCGTCAAAGACGCATTTCCCGGCCTCGCTGCATTTCCGGCAGCCGATACAGCCGCGGATGTCCCGGTTGCCCACGTGGACGATCTCTGCTTCCACGCCCTCCTGCTGAAAGATTTTCTCCATCTCATGCAGGGCGGTGTAAGTGTTTCCTTTTTGATGAGGGCTTCCGTTGAGCATCAAAACCTTCATGACGTTTCCTTCCTTTCGGGATCGATTTTTAAAAGCTCTATCATATAGTATAATGGAGAGAATCTCCATCGGTCAAGAGACTTGGGAGAAATTTTCCGCTTTTCTGACGTCGGCTGCGGCGGGCATCTTTCCTGGGATCGCCTTGTTGACTTTTCTCCCGGAATAGCTTACTATGAATGCAGAAACCATACTGGAAACAGGAAGGTGAGAGCATGAACGAGGAAACCCTGGGATGTTATAAGGACGCGCTGAAAAGAGGACAGAAGGAATACCGTTACCGGGTGAACCTGGGACAATATCCCTATATCCAGCCCCTGTCCAATATCCGGGAGGACTATTACCGCCTGCAAAAAGTGAATGTAGGGTTGATCGAGATCCCGTTGTTCCTCATCGTAGGCTGCGTAGAGGACAGCCGCAACAACTGCTTCTCTCCCAGCTTTTATCCCCTGATGAAGCCGCGCAGCGAGTTCGGCGGCAAATGGGAGAACGTCTACAAGTATCAGGTGGAGGACGGCATCAGCTCTCCCATAGAATGCTATGAATATCTGGGACATTTTTATGTCAAAGAGGGGAATAAGCGGGTCAGTGTTCTGCGGTATGTGGGCGGAACCACCATCTGGGCCAACGTGACCCGGCTTATGCCGGACGATCCGGAGAGCGATACGTCGAAAGCCTACGCCGCTTTTCTGGAGTTTTACAAGTGCACCGGTTTCTACGGCGTCTATTTTGACGAACCGGTAAAGTATGCTATGTTGCAGAGCTTTTTTGGGTTTAAGCCCGGTGAGCGCTGGCCGGAGGAATTTGCGAAGCAGTTCCGCATCAGCTATATGCTGTTCCGCAAGGCGTTTCATGAGATGGGCGGCCGGGAGCTGTCTCTTACGGCCGCCGACGCGCTGATGGTCTGGCTGCCTTTTAACAGCGTTGAGGCCTTTATGACGGGGACGATGGAGTCCTTCCATCAAACCTTGAGCTCCATGTGGAATGAAGTCACCAGCCTTCCCGATTGGGACAACCGGGACATTATTCTGGACACGCCGGAGGACACGGAAGAAAAGACCAGCCTCACCTCCCTGATCATGGGGCCCAAGCGGGTGAATGTGGCCTTCCTTTTTGAACGGAATCCGCAGACCAGCACCTGGACGGCCGATCATGATATGGGCAGGAAGCACATGGAGGAGGTCCTAGGAGACAGAGTGATCACGCAGGTCTACTATAATGTGACCCCTGACGAGACCGGCGAGGCAGTGATCGCGCAGGCGGTGGAGAACGGCGCGGAGCTGATTTTTACGAACACTGTACAGCTGACGATGATTTCCATGAGAGCCACCGTCAAATACCCAAAGGTCCGCATTATGAATTGCTCCATGGGGCAGAAATCCGTCAACATGAATTCCTATTACGGCCGGGTTTACGAGGCAAAATTCATTGCAGGCGCCATTGCGGGAGCCCTGAGTAAGTCCGATAAGATCGGGTATATCGCCACCTATCCCATTTTGGGGATCCCTGCCAGCATCAACGCCTTTGCCCTGGGGGTGAGCCTGACGAATCCCCATGCAAGAGTGGTGCTGAAATGGTACAGCCTGCCGGGAGACCAGCTCCAGGAGCTCCAGGACGCGGGGGTGGAATATGTCTGCAACCGGGATACCAGCAGTGTCCAGGAGCAGGCGGACGGCCTTTTGGGGCTGTTCCGGTTCGATCCGGAGGGCGGGATGGTCTCCGTGGCCTGGCCTGTGTGCAAGTGGGGCGAGTTTTATGTCCACATGGTGCAGAACTTTATCAACGGGCTTCGCAGCTATCCGGACAAATGCGTTACTTACTGGTGGGGGATGAATGCGGGAGTTGCCGATATTCTTCTCAGCGACGACCTGCCGGCAGGTGTGCGGGCACTGGCGAATATTTTGCGGGACGGCGTCAAAAATAATTGTATCTCACCCTTCTCCTATCCCATGAGGGCACAGGACGGCACGGTGATCAACGATGGCAGCAGAGAACTCTCTCTGGATGAGATCAGGCAGATGTACTGGCTCTGCGACCTGGTAGACGGCAGGATCCCCCGGTTTGACGAGCTTCTGCCCGTGGCCCGCTCCACCACCGAGCTGATGGGCATTGAGGAGGGAGACTGCCTGCCGTCAGAGCCGTCGGCAGATACCGCCGGAGAGGGGGAGGGCCAATGAAGCTCCTGGTCATAGCGGACGAAGAGGACAAGGGCCTCTGGGACTTCTTCTCTCCCGAAAAGACGGAGGGGATCGACGCCATTATTTCCTGCGGAGACCTGAAGCCCGAATATCTCAGCTTTCTCGTTACGATGGTTCCCAAGCCCCTTTTCTACGTGCACGGAAATCATGACGGAAAGTACGAGCGGTTTCCCCCGGAGGGCTGCCAGTGCATAGAGGACGACATTGTCACCTTCAAGGGATACCGCATTCTCGGCCTGGGCGGATGCATGTGCTATAACCATGGTGGGCATCAGTACACCGAGCAGAAAATGTGGATGCGGGTGTTTCGGCTGGGGCCAAAGCTCTGGAAGCACAAGGGCTTTGATATTCTGGTGACCCATTCTCCCGCCAGGGGCGTGGGGGATGGGGAGGACCTTTGCCACCGGGGCTTTGAGGCCTTTACCGCGCTGATCGACAAATTCCATCCCCTGTACCACTTCCACGGCCATGTGCATTTGTCCTACAGCTGCAAGAATAAGAGGGCCGTCATGCGCGGGGATACCACTGTGATCAACGCATGCGGCAAGTATATCGTGGAGCTGCCCGACAGAGAATGACCGCTCACCCGCTTCCCTGGCGCATACAGACTGCCCCCTGTGCATCCTGCACAGGGGGCAGTCTTTTAGTATACTTGGTTTTCTGATTTTTTACAGGGGAAAGGAAATCGCTGACAAGTGACTGCACTTTACAGCGTATTTGCCAGCTCCTTCAGGTAGGCCCGGAAATCTTCGCCGATTTCCGGATGGGTGAGGGCGGTCTCCACGGCGGCCTGCATGATTCCCAGCTTGTTGCCCATATCGTAGCGGGTACCCACAAAGTCCACGGCGGTCATGCCGTCCCGGCGGGCCAGGGTGGCCATGGCGTCGGTCAGCTGGATCTCATTGTTGGCTCCGGGGGGCGTGGTTTCCAGAATGTCGAAAATCTCCGGGGGAAGCACACAGCGGCCCAGAATGGAGTACAGGGAGAACTCCTGGCCGGGCTTGGGTTTTTCGATCATGTCCGTACAGCGGAACAGATTGCCGCGGATGGGCTCCAGCTTCAGGGAGGAGTACCGGGAGATGGCCTCGGGAGAGACGGCCTTCACGCCCACCACGCCGCCGCCGAATTCCTCATAGGCGCGGATCAGCTGGGCACAGGTGGGGTCCCGGCCCATGATCACGTCGTCGCCGTAAAGCACCGCAAAGGGCTCGTCGCCCACGAAGGGCCGGGCAAAGCTGATGGCGTGGCCCAGTCCCCGAATCTCCTTCTGGCGGACGTAGAAAATATTGGCCAGGCTGGAAATGCCCCGCACCTGCTCCAGCGCTGCTGTTTTGCCGGATTGCTCCAGGCGGCCCTCCAGTTCCGGGGAGCGGTCAAAATGATCCTCCAGCAGGCCCTTGCCCCGGCTGGTGATGATGAGGATTTCCTCAATGCCGGAAGCCGCGGCCTCCTCCACAATGTACTGGATGGCGGGCTTATCCACAATGGGCAGCATTTCCTTGGGCATGGCCTTGGTGGCCGGGAGGACACGGGTGCCCAGACCGGCGGCGGGGATCACGGCTTTTCTCACTTTTTGCATGGGAGCACTTCCTTTCCTGATGGTTGGGAATAGGGTCAGATCAGCAGCATGGGCAAAAGATTTTGTACAATGATAAAGCAGGCGGCCACACAGATGGTGACAGGGGTATTGGTGCCACCCTTATTGCTCAGGGTCATTTCAGGATCGTCCCGACCAAAGAGCTTCAGCTCCCGGACTGTGCGGCAGCAGTGGCCCAGGTACATCCTGTTTCCGCGGACGCCCACCACAAGCATGATGACCAGAATGGCGATCAGGCACAGATAGGGCAGGAAGAAACGGAAAGCCATGGAGGGGTTCAGGGCGATGTTCTGAGAGATGGCGAGGATCTGCTGCTCTGTCAGGCCGGCGGCGGCCTCCAGGCTCAGATCCAGCCCTGCCGCGGCGGCGGCGGAAGCCATGGCGGGCCAGGCTACCAGCCAGTAGGTGAGCTGATAGGCCACGAACAGGGCAAACACCATCGCCGTGACGATGATGCCGGGCTTATACTGCTTGCGGTAAAGGAGCCAGCCTCCGGAAAAGAGAAAGGCGGAAAAATTAAATTTGTTCCGGCCGGTCTGGCGGATATAGCGGAACACCGGCATATAATAATTGGTGTTCTGCCTCACCAGCTTGGAGGCGTCCCCGTAGGTGACCCCGTCGTCCAGAGGCTCTGCCGGGTTGACCCCGCCCATGGGATCGTAGTAGAAGGAAGGGGCCGCCTCATAAGGATTGCGGCGGTAGCGGGGCTCCCCGGGGGAAGGGGGGGCCGTCGGCCTGTCAGGCTGAGACTGGGGCGACCGCAAGGCTCTGCCGCAGACAGAGCAGAACCGGGCAGAATGGTTGTTCAGGGTGCCGCAGTTGGGGCATTCCCGATCCTTGATCTCCGCGCTGGGGGCAGGGGCCTCGACCGCCGGAGGCGCCGGCGGATTCCATTCGCCGCCCTCCCGGTGAAGTTCCTCAAAAATGCAGCTTCCCTTCTGCTGGTAGCATTCCCGGTGGTAGGGAGCGCCGCATTCCGGGCAGACCACAATGTCGTCGTTCTCTGTAAAGGGAACGCCGCAGACAGGGCATTTTATGCCTTTGTAGTTCAGCATAGGTCAACTTCCTTCTTCACGCTTAAAGTATGGATTCATTTTACACGATATTTCGCCAAAGTGCAATGCACAGGCCCCCGAATTTTCAGACTGTTAATATTTGCGCCCCGCCGGGCGGCCGTCCCCAAGAAAGGGATTGCCTTTTTCCGGCTTTTCCATTATAATTAAACTGGCAGAAAGCACAGGAACCCCCGGGAAGCCTCCGGGGGCGGCATATCAATACAAAATCGGAAAGGTCAGAAGTGAAATGCTGCAATTTGAAGAGCTCAAGCGCCAGCTGGAGGAGCAGGAGAAAGCCCTGGAGGAGCTGAAGGACGCCCTGGGGTTGGAGCGGCTTCGGGAAGAGGTGGAAATGCTGGAGCACAAGTCCGCCGAGCCCGGCTTTTGGGACAATATGGAGCAGGCCCAGAAGGTCACCCAGCGCATGGCGTCCTTAAAGGACAGGGACCAGCGCTATATGAAGCTGGCGGACCGCGCAGGGGACTGCCTGGCGCTGATCGAAATGGGGGACGAGGCCGAGGACCTGTCCCTGGTGGCTGAGGCCCAGGAGGAGATCGACGCCATCCGGGCGGAGATCGAGACCATGAAGCTCTCCACCCTGCTCACCGGAGAATATGACAGCCGCAACGCCATCCTCACCTTTCATGCGGGCTCCGGCGGCACCGAGGCCCAGGACTGGGCAGAGATGCTGTTCCGCATGTACAACCGCTGGGGCGAGCGCCACGGCTTCAAGGTCAGCACCCTGGACTATCTGGACGGCGACGAGGCGGGGCTCAAAAGCGCCTCCATTCTGGTGGAGGGCGAAAACGCCTACGGCTACCTGAAAAGCGAGGCCGGCGTTCACCGGCTGGTGCGGGTGTCTCCCTTTGACGCCGCAGGCCGCCGCCACACCTCCTTTTCCTCTTTGGAGGTCATGCCGGAGATCGACCT
>CAZRLJ010000022.1:0-27220 GCA_964600905.1 uncultured Acutalibacter sp.
AACCCACACGACCAGCTTGGAAGGCTGGGGTTCTACCACTGAACTACACCCGCATGAATACAGCTTTATGATTATATCATCCAAAATTCGTTTCGTCAAGGGATTTTTCTCCATTCCCCTTAGAAGTTGCAATCGTCCCCTGTCTTGTGATATAATCATTTCACTATAGTCATTTGCCCGGAATAGGGAAAGGAGAAAATACTTATGTCAGTTGAAAAGAATCGCGCATGGAAAGAGCTGGAGGACTTGTCCTTCTACCGCGTCACCGGGACGGAGGGTGAAAAGAAGGCCGCCCAGCTGCTGAAGGACTTCTGCGAAAAGCTGGGCGTTCAGGCGGAGATCGAGCCCTATGAGATCGAGCATGTGGACTTCCAGACCGTCAGCCTGGCAGTGGGCGGCAAGGAGATCACTGCCTACGGCGGGACCCATACCGGCTGCACCCCCAAAGAGGGCGTTACCGCTCCCCTGAAATACATTGGCGACGGCACTCTGGACGCCGACCTGCTGGACGTTTCCGGCAAGATCGTGCTGATCTCCGGCCGGGCCAATCCGAAGCTCGCCAAAAAGCTGAAGGAGAAGGGCGCCCTGGCCTGCGTCACCACCCTGGGCGGCTTTTACGACGACGAGGTCATCGCCAAGGGGCCCCGGGTCACCTACAACACCTCTGTCCAGAAAAACAAGGTGGACTTCCCCACCGTGAGCATTCACATGCGGGACGCCGAGGAACTGGTGAAGAATCACTCCGGTGAAAATGTTACCCTGAAGCTGGAGCAGACCGCCAGCACCATCACCGCCCAAAACGTGGTGGCCACCATTCCCGGCACTGCCATTCCCGAGGAGGAGATCGTTTTCTCTGCCCATTACGACACGGTGATCTATGCCCTGGGCAGCTGGGACAACGGCAGCGGCTGCGTGGTGCTTCAGGAAATTTTGCAGCACTATGTGGAGAATCCCCCTGTGCGCACCGTAAAGTTCCTGTGGTGCGGCAGCGAGGAGATCGGCCTGGTGGGCTCCAAGAAATTCTGCGAAGCTCACAAGGACGAGATGGAGAAGATCATCTACAACATCAACATTGACATGGTAGGCGTCACCCTGGGCAAAATCCTGTTTGTGGGCAGCACCGAGGACTGCGTGGTCCACTATCTGGACGCCTTCTCTAAGATTAAAGGCTTCCCTGTCTCCGCCAAGGCCGGCACCTACAGCAGCGATTCCACCAGTTTTGCCGTGGCCGGCGTACCGGCGGCCTCCTTTGGCCAGGAAAGTCCCAGAGGCGGCGCGGAAATCCACAACTACCGCGACACCCTGGAGCGCATGGACCCCGACAGCCTGATCGGCGCCATTCAGTTTATTCTGGATTACGCGGACACCATCGTCAGCGCCCGGGTCAACCCCATCCCCCGCGGCTTCTCCAAGGAGGTCACCGAAAAGCTGGACAACATGAAGAAGATGATTGCCGAGATGGAAGGCACTGATAAAAAGGACGAGGAGAAGAAGGACGAGCCCGAAAAGAAGGACGCGGAAAAGAAGTAATTTTTCCACGAAAGCTCAAACCTACGCAGAAAAGGGAAAGCACTGAAAATGTGCTTTCCCTTTTCTGTGTATTCAGAAGCAGAAGTCCCCTGTCTCCGGCTTACAGCTCTTCCACCTTCAGCTCTCCTCCGGAGGCGCTGACGGTGATGACGGCCACGTTCCCCTCGCCCCGCTCCACCAGCAGGGAGGCGATCACGTCCTCCACCATACGGCGGATGTTGTTGCGCAGCTCCCGGGCGCCGCTGGGGCCGTGAATGGATTTTTCCGCCAGCAGCTTGCAGGCTTCCCCGTCAAAGGTCATGGAAATGCCCTTTTCCTTCAGGGTCTCCACATATTCCGAAAGCATCAAGGCCGCGATCTTCCGGTAATCCTCCTCGTCCAGGGCGCGGAACATCACCACCTCGTCGATCCGGCTCAAAAACTCGGGCCGCAGGAACTCCTTCAAGGCCTTCATGGTCTTTTCCCGGTTCAGGTCCCCGGCAGTCTTGCCGAAGCCCATGGAGCCGTCCCGCCGGTCACTCCCGGCGTTGGAGGTCATCACGATCACCGTGTTTTCAAAATTCACCGTGCGGCCGTGGGCGTCGGTGATCTTGCCCTCATCCAGGATTTGCAGCAGGATATTCATCACATCCGGATGGGCCTTTTCGATCTCGTCAAACAGCAGCACCGAATAGGGGCGGCGGCGGACCTTTTCCGTCAGCTGTCCGGCCTCGTCGTAGCCCACATAGCCTGGCGGAGAGCCGATGATCTTGGAGACGGAATGCTTCTCCATAAACTCGGACATATCCAGCCGGATCAGGGTTTCCGGCGTGTCGAAAAGCTCCCGGCTCAGCACCCGCACCAGCTCGGTCTTGCCGGTGCCGGTGGGGCCTACGAACAGGAAGGACGCCGGATGGCGACGGGGACTGATCTGTACCCGGCTCCGGCGGACAGCGGCGGAAACGGCCTTTACGGCCTCCTCCTGACCGATGATCTTCTGCGACAGCACATCCTCCAGATGGCTGAGCTTGGACAGCTCGTTTTCCGCAATGCGGGCGGCGGGGATCCCCGTCCACAGCTCGATAACATGGGCCACGTCCTGCTCCTCCACAGCGGCAAAAGCCCCTTCGCCGCGGAGCTTATCCAGGCTCTCCTCCAGGGTGGCGATGCGGTAATGGGTCTTGGCAAGCTCCTCGTAATCCACAGGCCCGCCGTTTTCCGGATTGGACAGCTCCTGCTCCCTGCGCTGTTCCTTTTTCAGCGTGAGCTCCGTGGAGTCGTATTCCTCCAGCTTCTTGTTGCGCAGGGCCGCGCAGGCACAGGCCTCATCCAGCAGGTCGATGGCCTTGTCCGGCAGGTAGCGGTCGTTGATATACCGCTCCGCCAGCACCACCATCCGGCGGACGATCTGCTCCGGCACAGTGACCCGGTGATAGCTTTCATAATAGCCCTTGATGCCCAGAAGCACCTCTATGGCGTCGCCGATGGAGGGCTCCGCCACGGTGACCGGCTGGAACCGGCGTTCCAGGGCGGCGTCCTTTTCGATATATTTCCGGTATTCGGCAAAGGTGGTGGCGCCGATAACCTGAATTTCCCCCCTGCTCAGGGCAGGCTTCAGGATATTGGCGGCGTTCATGCTGCCTTCGGCGTCCCCGGTGCCCACCAGATTGTGGACCTCGTCGATAAACAGGATGATGTTGCCGTCGGCCCGCACCTCGTCGATCAGTCCCTTGATACGGCTTTCAAACTGGCCCCGGAACTGGGTGCCCGCCACCAAAGCGGTCAGGTCCAGCAGCTGGACCTCCTTTTCCAGCAGCTTTGCAGGGACCTTCCCCTGGGCGATCCGCAGGGCAAGCCCCTCCGCCACAGCGGTTTTTCCCACGCCGGGCTCGCCGATGAGGCAGGGATTGTTCTTGGTGCGGCGGGAAAGGATCTGCACCACCCGCTGGATCTCCTTCTCCCGGCCAACGATGGCGTCCAGCTCCCCCCGGCGGGCCTTTCCCGTCAGGTCCGTGCAGAAATTCTGAATATGCTTCCGCTTTTTCTTGTGGAAGCTCTCCTTTTTGTCCTGAACGCCGGTGCTGCCGCCGTTTTGGCCCGGCGCGCCGCCCAGCATATCCTGGGGATCCATGGTGGCCGCCCCGCCGGGAGTAAAGAGGGAATCCTCGTCCCCTTCCTCGCCGCTCATGGCCATCAGCTCGCTCATCTGGTCGGCGGCGGCGCGAAGCTCTTCGTCGCTGATCCCCATTTTCTCCATGATCTCATTGACAGGCTTGATGCCCAGCTCCTGGGCGCAGACAAGACAAAGGCCCTGGGTGTTCTGTCCGTTTATGGAATGGGAAACGAACACCACGGCAGGCCGTTTATGACAGCGCGTACACATCAGCACCGCTCATCGCTCCTTTCTCACTTTTGGGGGCGCGCCACCTTTGCGCGCATTTCATCCGGCAGGTCCAGCTTGTATTTTTCGTCATCGGAATGAAGGATTTCCAAAAAGATCTGAAAATATTTTATTGTGGAATAAATCATCATCACGGCGGTCAGCAGCAGAAGCACGTAGGCCACGATCTCAAACACGGGACCGCTGAGCTTGAAAAAGCCGTTCATCACCACGATCACGCCCACCGCAATATAAAACATCACCGTAGATACCTTGCCATACCACCTGGCGGCGCAGGGGCGCCTTTTCTTTTGCAGCAGCACCGCCGCGCACACCAGCATCCCCAGCTCCTTGACGATGAAGATCACCAGCACCGGGAAAATCACCGGGAACCGAAGCCCCAGGCACAGGGCCACCACGCCCTGGGTCAGCTTATCCGCCAGGGGGTCCAGCATTTTTCCCAGCTCCGTCACCTGATTGAACTTCCGGGCGATAATGCCGTCGAACACATCCGACAAGCCGGAAAGCGCCAGCAGGATGGTGGCAATGATCGTATGCCCCGTCACAAAGGCCACGGCGAAGAACGGCACCAGCAGGATCCTTAGGGCTGACAGTGCGTTGGGAACGGTCAAATTCTTATTTCTCAGTTTACCGGGATTGGTTGCCATAAGGGCCTCCTCTTTGCTTCCAATTAGGGCAACACCGCACAATTCTAAGCGTCAGATTGCGTCAGCAAATTTTTTGTCAGATGAGACAAAAACCGCAGGTCATACTTTGTGTATGGCCGAGGATTTTTGTAAAATATGGCGAAAAATTGGCAAGCAAGATGGTGCTTAAGGCGTTAACCGCGAATTGTGCGGTGTTGCCTTAGTTTATTTGAACATCATCGTCATGGGATTCAGCTTTACCAGGAACCCCGCGATCCAGGAGCTGTTCAGCACCTGCTGGAGCTCCTGCTGGGTCTTCGCCGCCAGCATGGGGGTGAACACCTGAATGGCGGCCACCACGATCCAGATGGACAGCAGCGCCATCAAAAAGCCGAAAGCGCCCCCCAGCAGGCTGTTGATCTGCTTGAGGATGGGCAGGTGAAAGGCTGTGGCCAGCATATCCGCCAGCACACGCACCAGCATCATGAACAAAAGAAATAGCACGATCACCGCCAGGACCTTCAGAAAATTGATAAAGACAGGAGCCAGAGCATCGGTCATCAGCTCCGCAGCCTGTCCGGTTTTGGTGGCCAGGGTCCCCTGCAGCACTCCGGCGCTGACTCCGGCGCTTTCCAAGGCCCGCACGAGAAAGTCCGGCAGGCTGGAAAACAGGTTGGTCACGGCGGCAGACAGGTCCCCCGCGCCCAGGGAGTTGATGGATTCGCCGATCTTCTCCACAAGGGCCGGGCGGAACATGGAATCGAAGGCCCATTTTGCCACCGTACCGCCCAGCATTGACGACAGCGCCGCGGCCACAAGCCCGCCCACAAAATGGGCGGCGGATCGGATAAAGCCGCGCCTTACGCCGATGGCCGTAAACAGCAGCAGGATGCATAGCAGGACAATATCCAGAACGTGGTTCAAAACAGGTCACTTCCCTTTTTCGTGTGGTCCATTTGCACATTCAATGACAAATATATCATATTCTCCGAAATTTCACAAGCCCATTCTCTTACGGATTGCTTAAGGAAACTCTGGATAAATGGACAGGCCAGATCGGCGAGAAAATTTTTCGTGTGTTGAAGGCCCAGAATCGCAGGAATACTTTGTGTATTCCAAGATTTTGGGGCGAAGACAGACGGAAAATCTACCGCCAAGGTGTGCCTGGACACGTTATGCAGAGGTTCCTCCAACATTCTCTTTGCTTTGGAACTGGATCATCCGCACCTCGCTGACGCCCAGCACATAGGCCGTCCGCTCGTTGAGGAGGGCGATCCCCTTGGCGTCGGCTCCGGCGTCGGCGCTGCCCAGCTCCATGCCGGTGGAATAGTCGAAGAACCGGACGTCCCCTGCCGCCAAGGTGGCCACGGTGCCGCCGGAAACGGACAGGGAGACAATGCGTTTGTCGGACTCGATCCGCACAGGCGTGTCCTCTCTCCGGAAAACCGTCAGCGTACAGGGCCCGGCGTGTTCGTAGTAGGACAGGGACAGAAAGGCCCGCCCCTGGCTGAGGGCATAGGCCGTCAGCTGGCGGCCCTCATAGCTGTGCTCCGTAAATTGGTAGTCGGCGGAGCTGGCCGTCAGCAGGGCGGAATCCCCCACCACATACAGCTCGCCGCCCTCGGTCCAGAAGGCGTCCAGCAGGACGTTGTCCGCGCTTTCATAGACGGCGATGGGCTCGGTCTGCATAAAGTCGCACACCGTCACCTTGGACAGCAGCTGTCCGTTTTCCGTGGCCACCGTGCAGATGGCCCCGTGGGTCCCATCGTAGTTCAGAGCAATGGCGGTGATGTAGTCCTTTGCAAACAGGTAATGATACTGAAGATTGCCGTCTTCCAGATAAACGTAAAGCTCAGAGGCCCCATCGGAGCCTTGAACGCCCAAGGCATACCGGCCGTTCTGGGTCACTGCCCCGGTGAGGATGTCCCGCTCCGCCGTCCCGGACACCTGGGCTCCCCTGCCGGAAAGCACGGTATATCCGGTGCTTCCAGCGTTGTAGAGCAAGGCTTTCCCGTAGGCGCAGCGCAAGGCGGGGCGGTTCAGGCTGTGCCGGAGGGATTCCTTTTCCCGGCCGGTGGAATCCAGCACCGTCAGAGCGGTATCGCTGAGAACATAGGCGTCCCCGTTATAGGCGGTGAAATTGGAGGCCTCTACCAAAGACCCGGTGATGGGGACGGGAAAGCCGTCTCCCACCTCAGAGCCTACAAACTGGTAGCGCACCCAGTTCCATATGTTCTGCAGGGTGAGGGAATCCCGGTTCAGCCACCAGCCAAGGCCCAGGATCACCACCAGCAGAATGGCCCCCAGACGGTAGATCAGCTTGGGGACCTTCATCAGCCGGAGCTTTTCCTCCGCCTCTGCTTCTTCCTCCTCATCCACATATTCGATCACGGCGTTGGGGCTGCGGCCAGTCTCGTCCTCCGGCGGATCGGGGTTCTGAACCGGGGGCTTCACCGCGTGAAACACAACGGTATCGGCGCGCTTATCAGGAGGCTTTACCGCGCCGAACACCATGGTCCTGCCGTCCTCCTCCCCGCCGTCCTCTTCTTCCTGGAACATAGAGTCACGGCGGGATGCCGGCTCCTCGTCGAAGATGCGGACGATCTCGGCCCCTTCTTCCTTCTTGCCGGACTTTTCATGCTTTCCCGAAGGTTTCATATGCTTTGCCATTGCCTTCACCCCCTATGCAAAATATCAGAAAATCAATAAAATACTCTATTCAGATACAGGCCGCAGGCCGGAGCGGTAGGCCCGGCGGCGGCTCTGTCCCGTTTCTCAAGGATTCCCGGAATGTCCTCCGGGGTCAGCTTTCCCTGCTGGACCCGCAGCAGGGTCCCCACCATAATGCGCACCATGTTGTAGAGAAATCCGTCCGCCGCCACGGTAAAGACCACCAGGTCCCCCCGGCGCTCCACCTGGGCCCTGGTCACCGTCCGCACCAGGTCCCCCCGCTCCCGGCGGTCCAGGGTGCAGAAGGAGGTGAAGTCGTGACGGCCAAGGTACTCTCCCGCTGCCCGGTTCAGGAGCTTTTCGTCAATGGGATACCAGTAGTGCAGAGCCCGGTTCACCAGAAAAGGGTCCCGCACCGGATGGTTCCAGATCTCATAGGCATATTCCTTGCCCTTGCAGGAATACCGGGCGTGAAAATCCGGAGGGACCTCCTTGCAGCCCCTCACCGCCACATCCTCGGGCAGATAATGGTTCAGCGCCGCCGCCAGCCGTTCCGGCGCAACGGCGCTTTCTGTCTGTAAGCTGACGCAGAATTCCCGGGCGTGGACGCCGGTGTCCGTCCGGGAGCAGGCCTTGATGTCCTCGGAAAGCCCGGTCACCGTGCGGAGGGCCTTTTGAAAGACCTCCTGCACCGTCAGGGCGTTTTCCTGCACCTGCCAGCCATGATACCGGCTGCCGTCATATGAAATCGTCAGAAGTAAATTACGCATGGTGACCCTTCCCGCCTGTCAAATCGCCGCGCCGCAGAGAATGTTCAGCGCAATAAAGGCCGCCAGGCAAGCTGCGGCGGAAGACAGCACTCCCCAGTCCACGGCGCCGAAATGGAGGACCTTCATCTTCGTCCTTCCCTCGCCCCCGTGATAGCACCGGCTCTCCATGGCGGTCGCCAGGTCAAAGGCCCGGCGAAAGGCCGAAACGAACAGAGGGATCAGCACCGGCACCAGGGCCTTGACCCGCTGGATCACGCCGCCGCTTTCCATGTCGGCGCCCCTGGCCTTCTGGGCGCTCATGATCTTCTCGGTCTCCTCCAGCAGCGTGGGGATAAACCGCAGGGCAATCGTCATCATCATGGCAAATTCGTGGACCGGCACATGGAGCTTTCCCAAAGGCCGCAACAGGCGCTCAATAGCGTCGGTCAGCTGGGTGGGCGAGGTGGTGAAGGTCAGCACGGAGCTGCAAAGGATCAGCAGCACAATCCGCAGAGACACAAACACGCTGTTGATGACGCCGTTTTTGGTGATGGTCACAAAACCCCATTTCACCAGCGGCTCCCCGGTGCCGTAAAAGATGTTCAAAACCGCTGTGAGCACAATGAGGAACACCACAGGCTTCAGGCTTTTCCGGTACATCTTGAAGGGGATCTTTGACAAGATCATTCCCAGGGCGATATAGCCCATGGCCAGGGCCAGGGCGAAAAAGTTCCGGGCCACAAAAATGAGGACAATCACAAAAACGGTCAGGCACAGCTTCAAACGGGGATCGGCCTTGTGCAGGACCGAGGGGGCCGGAAAATACTGGCCCAGCGTAATATCGGAGATCATTTATGCGCAGCCCCCTTTCTTAAAGAAGGGCAAAAGCTGCTTTAAGGCGTCGTCCACCGTCAGGGTGGAGGGGTCTGCCGGGCAGCCCAGCCTTTGCAGCTCCTGCATGATCCGGGTGATCTGAGGCACTCGGAGGCCCATGGCCTCCAGCTCCTCTCCCCGGGAAAACACGGCCTTGGTGTCGTCCAGCATGGCGGCGTGGCCGCCGTTCATCACCAGCAGCCGGTCCGCCGTGCGGCCGATGTCCTCCATGCTGTGGGAAACCAGCAAAACGGTGTTGTTCCGCGCCCGGTGGTACTGGCTGATCTGAGAGAGCAGCACGTCCCGGCCCCGGGGGTCCAGCCCCGCCGTGGGCTCGTCCAGGATCAGCACATCCGGGTCCATGGCGATAACGCCTGCAATGGCGGCCCGGCGCTTTTCCCCGCCGGACAGCTCAAAGGGGGACTTTTCCAGAAGCTCCTCCTTCATCCCTGTGAACCGGGCGGCCTCCAGGGCCCGCTCCCTGGCCTCCTCATCGGAAAGGCCCATATTTTTCGGGCCGAACATGATGTCCTTGAGAACCGTCTCCTCAAAAAGCTGGTACTCCGGGTACTGGAACACCATCCCCACCCGGAACCGGACCGACCGAATCTTTTTCGGCTCGGCCCAAATGTCCGTCCCGTCCAGCAAAACCTGTCCGGCAGTAGGCCGTAGCAGGCCGTTGAGCATCTGGATCAGCGTGGACTTCCCGCTGCCCGTATGCCCGATGACGCCCAAAAACTCGCCCTGCCGGATGGAAATGGACACATGGTCCACCGCCGTCTTCCGGAAGGGGGTTCCCGGGCTGTATTCCAAACAAAGGTCCTTCGTTTCCAGTATGTTCAACTTTCCTTCGCTCCACTTTCACTGTGAAATTTGCCGCTCTTCGGCAGGCCGGCAGCCCATGGCCTCCAGCCTTTCGCTCAGCAGCTCCATGCACTCCTTTTCCTCCAGGGGGATTCGGGGAAAAGGAATGCCCGACGCATTCAGCCGGTAGATCAGCTCTGTCACCTGGGGCACATCCAGGTCGTGACGCCGCAGAAATTCCACCTCGCTGAACACCTCCCGGGGCGTACCGTCCCTGAGGATGCTGCCCTCGTCCATTACCACCACCCGGCCAGCCTGAACGGCCTCGTCCATGTAGTGGGTGATCAACACAATGGTGACGCCCTTTTCCCGATTCAACCGCTGGATGGTCTCCATGACCTCCCTGCGGCCCCGGGGGTCCAGCATGGCGGTGGGCTCGTCCAGCACAATACAGCGGGTCTCCATGGCGATCACGCCGGCGATGGCCACCCGCTGCTTCTGTCCGCCGGACAGCTTATGGGGAGCGCTTTCCCGGAACTCGTACATCTCCACAGCCTTCAGGGCCTCATCCACCCGCTGCCGAATTTCTGCCGGGGGAACGCCCAGATTCTCCGGGCCAAAGGCCACATCCTCCTCCACCACTCCGGCCACCAGCTGGTTGTCCGGATTTTGAAGCACCAGGCCCACCCGGCGGCGGACGTCCAGCTGATTTTCCTCCGGTGCGGTGTCGATGCCGTCCACCAGCACCTGCCCGGCGGTTGGGGTCAGCATTCCGTTTAGAAGCTTCGCCACCGTAGATTTTCCACAGCCGTTGTGGCCCAGCAGCGCCACAAACTCACCGGCTTCAACTTTCAAATCGATCCCGTGAAGCACTTCCTTGGGCTCCACGGCCTCCGGCTCGTAAGAGAACCGGACATCTTTTAATTCGATAAAGGACATACCATTTCCTTCTTTTCTAACAACTAACGACTAACAACTAACAACTACCTTCCCATATGGCCGTGCTTCCGCAGGGCAGCGCCAGGCCGGAGGACGTCACCGGCAGGCCGATCTCCCCGGAAAAGGCGGAGCCGCCTAAAGGCTTGGTCAAAAGCGTATTCAACAGGTATTCCATCACACCGGGAGAAAGGCCGGTGGCATAGGAGCTGAGCACAAAAAACAGGGCGTTTTCACTGAGGATGGGCAGGCACATGGTGATGAGGGCATGAAGCTGCTCTTCCAGCCGCCATACCTCGCCGCCGGGGCCCCGCCCATAGGAGGGTGGGTCCATGATGATCCCGTCGTAACGGTTCCCCCTGCGCTGCTCCCGCTGGACAAACTTCACACAGTCATCCACCAGCCAGCGCACCGGGAGATCGGAAAGCCCGGAGGCCTGAGCGTTTTCCCTGGCCCACTGCACCATGCCCTTGGAAGCGTCCACATGGGTCACGGCGGCCCCGGCCTTCATGCATGCCAGGGTGGCCGCTCCGCTGTAGCCAAACAGGTTCAGCACCTTGATCTGCCGTGTGCTGTCCGCCTGTCTGGCAGCCGCGATCTTTTCCATGCAGAACTCCCAGTTCACCGCCTGTTCGGGAAAAAGGCCCGTGTGCTTAAAGCCCATGGCCTTCAGCTGAAAGGTGAGTCCCTTCCAGTGGATGCTCCAGCTCTCCGGCACCTTCCGGTAGAATTCCCATTTCCCGCCGCCGGTATTGGAGCGGTGGTACCGGGCATGAGCGGTTTCCCAGCGGGGATCGCTCTTTTCCCCGGACCAGATGATCTGCGGGTCCGGGCGGATGAGCAGAATATCTCCCCAGCGCTCCAGCTTTTCCCCATCCCCGGTGTCGATCACCTCATAGTCATTCCACTCTGCTGTCCTCATCAGCACAGCTCCGACTTGATCACGTCCGCCACGTCGTTTGCCAGCTTCTGAATGAGAGCCTCATCCTGGCCCTCCACCATGACCCGGAGCAGGGGCTCGGTGCCGGAGGGGCGCACGATGATCCGCCCGTCCCGGCCCAGGGTCTCTGTGACCTTGTCGATGGCGGCCTTCACCTTGTGATCGGTATAAAACGCCAGCTTGCCCTCGGGGGACACCTGGATGTTCACGATGGTCTGGGGGAAGCGCTGCATCAGGGTGGCCAGGGAGGACAGCCTTGCCTCTCTCCGGCGGATCAGGCTTAAAAGCTGGCAGGCGGTGAGCTGGCCGTCGCCGGTGGTGGCAAAATCCCGGAAGATCACGTGGCCGCTTTGCTCGCCACCGAAATTATAGCCGCTCAGGCGCATCTCCTCCAGCACATAGCGGTCCCCCACCTTGGTGGCCTCAAAGTGCATCCCGTTCTCTTCGCAGAACCGCTGGAAGCCCATGTTGGTCATGATGGTGCCTACCACCGTGCTCTGGGCCAGCTTGCCCCGGCTCTTCATGTCCAGGGCGCAGATGGCCATGATGAAGTCGCCGTCGATAAAATTGCCCTGTTCGTCCACCATCAGGCAGCGGTCGGCGTCGCCGTCAAAAGCCACGCCCGCATCCACCGGATGGTTCCTCACATATTCGATCAGCCCCTCCATGTGGGTGGAGCCGCAGCTCCGGTTGATATTGACGCCGTCGGGCTTGTCGTTGAGCATGGTGACGTTGGCCCCCAGCTCCGTAAACAGCGTTTCCGCCGTGGCGCTGGAGGAGCCGTTGGCGGCGTCGATGGCAATGGTCATGCCGTCTAAAGAGAAATGGACGGTGTTTTTCACGTGGTCGATATAGTCCCGCACGGCGTTGTCCGCATGGCTCACCGTGCCGATCCCGGCGTCATCGGGGAACTCGTCGGCAATGTCGGATTTTCCCAGGATGATGTCCTCGATCCGCTCCTCCAGGTCGTCCGGCAGCTTAAAGCCGTCCCCGGAGAAAATTTTGATGCCATTGTATTCATAGGAATTGTGGGAGGCGGAGATCATGACCCCGGCGTCCGCCTTGTACTTTTCCACCAGGTAAGCCACGGCGGGGGTGGGCACCACGCCCAGGGTCACCACGCTGGCGCCGATGCTGCAAAGCCCCGCCGCCATGGCGGTCTCCAGCATGTCGGAGGAAAGCCGGGTGTCCTTGCCGATGAGCACCTTGGGGTGCCGGTTTGATTTGTTTGTCAGCACACAGGCAGCCGCCCGGCCCAGCTGGGTGGCCAATTCGCAGGTCAGATCCTTGTTTGCAATACCTCTGATTCCGTCAGTTCCGAAAAGTCTTCCCATAAAAGCACCTTCTCAAATAGATTTTTGTTTTGACTGATTTATTGCAAGATCATGCAGCTTTCCCTTGAGCCAGCTTTCCACCCCACAAGCGGCCTGCGCCGCAGACAGGGCTCCGATCTCCAGACGGTCAAAGGCTACGCTGCCGATCCGGTCATGCTCCATAAAATAGCGGTTGTAGTCCACTGAGCTTTGGACCCAATCGGGGTCCGTGATCTTCCGCCCCTCTGTCATGCGCCGCCGGAGCTCCTGCTCCGGGCACACCAGCGCCAGCACAAAAATGCCGCTGAAAAAACGGGCTCCGTAGGTTTCTGACAGAAGATCGATATTTCCTGCCCGGGACCACACCGCCGGCTTCCCGCACTGCATGATGTTCCGGGAAAAGGCCATCGTCTGTTCGGTCTGGGCCAGACAGTCGGCAGCGGTCTCGTGGGGCAGCAGGTTGTAAAGCATATCGTTGTCCAGGCAGACAAACTCCCGGCTCACTGCCTGCAAAGCCTGCACCGTGGTGGTTTTCCCCACGCCGCTTGCCCCGGTGACGACAAACAGCGGAAGCTTCAGAAAATTCCAGCTGTGGCCGCATTTGGGACAGGTGATCCTGTCCCTCTCCACTGTTTTGTCCCAGTCATAGTTCCCGCATTTGGGGCAAATATCTACCATGGCGCCGCCTCCTGCTTCATTTTCAACGGCATTTTCCTTCGGGCCTGCGCTTTCCCGGCACAGAAAGGCTCAAATGCAGAGAAGCGGAAGGGGTCGAGCTGCCGCTCAATTCCGTATGAAATCCAGATCCCGTTCCGGAATCCCCGCCTGGTCGGAAACATATCGTTCCACCTTCATATGCAGGCCGTATTTTTCCCGCAGCGCCGCGATCTTCCCCATCATGGGGGTCCCATGGTGGCGGTCGATGGCAGCTTGATCCTCCCAGCTGTCAATCAGCAGCACAGTTTCCGGATCGTCCATGGGAAAGAAATACTCGTACCGCAGGTTTCCCTGCTCGGCACGGATCAGCCCCACCAGCCCGGAATCCATCATTTCTTCCACATAGCTGCGGGCGCTTCCATTCTCCCCGCTGTAATAAATATTGACAGTGATCAAATTTCACAACTCCCTTCACGATCCGCCCAGGTTATTCAGAGGTTTCCAAGGTTAGCTGCTCCATCCGCTTCCCCGGCACGGGGAGTCCCAAATGCAGATAGGCGGAGGGGGTAACGCAGCGCCCTCTTGGCGTGCGGGTCAAAAAGCCGATCTGCATCAGGTACGGCTCATTGACGTCCTCGATGGTCACGGCCTCCTCTCCAATGGCAGCCGCCAGGGTTTCCAGCCCCACCGGGCCCCCGCCGTAATTTTTGATAATGGCGGAAAGCATGTTCCGGTCGCTCTGGTCCAGTCCCAGCTCGTCGATCTCCATACGGTCCAGGCCGATCTTCGCCGTATTCAGGGTGATGACCCCGCCGCTCATGACCTCGGCAAAATCCCGGACCCGCTTTAACAGCCGGTTGGCGATACGGGGCGTACCCCGGGAGCGGGAGGCGATCTCCAGGGCGGCGTCGGCGTCGATGTCCGCTCCCAGAATTCCAGCGCTGCGGAGCACGATCTTCCCCAGCTCCTGCGGGGTGTAAAGCTCCAGCCGGAGCACCACGCCAAAGCGGTCCCGCAGGGGGGCGGAAAGCTGCCCCGCCCTGGTGGTGGCCCCCACCAGGGTGAATTTCGGCAGAGGCAGGTGATAAGAGGCCGCCATTTGGCCCTTTCCGGTGATGATGTCCAGGGCGTAGTCCTCCATGGCCGGGTATAAAATTTCCTCCACCGTCCGGGGCAGGCGGTGCACCTCGTCAATGAACAGCACGTCCCCGGGGCTGAGATTTGTCAGCAGCGCCGCCAGGTCGCCGGGCTTTTCAATGGCCGGGCCGCTGGTGATCCGCAAATTGACCCCCAGTTCGTTTGCCACGATCCCCGCCAAGGTGGTTTTGCCCAGGCCGGGCGGGCCGTAGAGCAAAACGTGATCCAGGGTCTCCTTCCGGCTTTTGGCGGCCTCGATGAAGACCTTCAAATTCTCCTTGACCTTATCCTGCCCGATGTATTCCGAAAAGGTCCGGGGACGGAGGGGGTTTTCTACTTCTTTGTCCTCGGCGGTGTAGCCGGTCTCCGTCAGGCGGTTCTCCAGGTCCAGATCGTCCTGGGCGTCCCAGTCAATGCCGTATTCCCTGCCGGAATTCTTGTTTTTTTCGATGGCCATAGCTCTCTCCTGTTTTTCATCAAAAATGCAGTCGGCTGAAACAGCTTACCGAGCGAAGCTCTTCAGCGCCAGGCGGATCAGCTCCTCCGGCGGCAGAGCGGAATCCAGCCTGCCCACAGCGGCGGCGGCGTCCGAGGGAGAGTACCCCAGGGTGACCAGGGCCTCCACCGCCTGGGCGGCATTGCCCGCCGCGGAGGGGCCGCCGGGCTGGAGCTCGTCCAGCGTCAGCCCACCGCTGCCGGACAGTCCCTTCACCTTGTCCTTCAGCTCCAGCACAATGCGCTGGGCAAGCTTCGGCCCGACGCCGTTGGCCTTGGTAAAGCGCTTGGAATCCCCCGCCGCCGCGGCAAGGGCCACGCTTTCTGGCGTCAGCTCCGACAGAATGGCGATCCCCACCTTGGGGCCCACACCGCTGATCCCTGTCAGCAGCTTGAAGCAGTTCAGCTCTCCCTGGGTGCAGAACCCAAAGAGGTCCAGAGCGTCCTCCCGCACGTTCAAATGGGTGTACAGGGTGGCGGTCTCACCGATTTTCGGCAGGCTGCGCAGGGTGTTCATGGAGGTAAAGCACTTGAAGGCCACGCCGCCCACGTCGATCACCGCCATGCCCGGCTCCAGGAGAGCCACCTTTCCGGTTATGCTGTAAAACATTCTGAATCGATCCTTTCAAAAATCCAGTCTGATCTGCTCAAATCGGCCCTTTACTGCGCTCCAGCATCCGGCTTCGCAGCAGGGAACCCGCTGCCTGCCCGTGGCAGATGGCCAGCGCCAGGGCATCGGCAGTATCGTCGGGCTTCGGGATCTCCGGCAGCCGCAGAAGCCGCCGGGTCATTTCCTGCACCTGATATTTTTCCGCCTTTCCGTAGCCGGTGACAGCCTGCTTGACCTGCATAGGCGTGTACTCGTACAGGGGCACGCCCGCCTGGGTCAGCGCCAGCAGGATTACTCCCCTGGCCTCGGCCACCCCGATACCGGTGGTCTTGTTATTGGTAAAGTACAGCTTTTCCACAGCGGCGGCCTCCGGCTTGTGCTGGGAAAGAAGCTCCGTCATGCCCTCGTAAATCTCCCGGAGCCGCAGGCCAAAGTCCTCCCCAGCCTGGGTGGTGACCGCGCCGTACTCCACAGGACGGTAAACGCCGCTTCTGGCCTCTATCACGCCGTAGCCCACAATGGCATAGCCGGGGTCGATCCCCAGAATGCGCACAGCCGTCCCTCCTTCCCGTACTTTCCCAAACGTGTCCATCAAGTAAAAATGGCTATATCAAGGGTATTGTATCACATTTTCCCTCTCAGAACAACCACATTTATGAAAAACAGGGGATGGATTTTTTCCGCAAAAAAAGCGCCCCTTTCCGGGCGCTTTTTCTCTGAAAGAAAGCTTACATCTGCTCTCTGCTGACCTGAGGCTCCTCCTGCTGCGGGGCAGGGGTCTGCCTCCTGGCGTCCCGAAGATTTTTCAGGATCACCACCGAGGAGAGCAGGAAAGCGCCGAAAGTCAGGGACCAGCGATGGGTGTAAAAGGCCGCCGCAAAGGCGCAGGCGGCAAAAAAGCCAAAGGTGACCACCGTGCAGCGCTCGTTGGGCCGGACGCTCAGCACGGCAAAGAACAAAATGTAAAGGGCTGCCAGCAGGATCACCAGGTAGCTTTGGGGCAGCAGTCCCAGCAGCGCGCCGAAGGTGACAGAAATGGCCTTTCCACCCTTGTCGTGATACAGGGGCGCCATGGCGTGGCCCAGGGCGGGAGCGCAGAGGATCAAGGCAAACCAGGGCCGGGTCCAGTCCAGCGTCCGCATGGCAAGGGCCACGGGGAAAAAGCCCTTGAACAGGTCGCAGGAAAGGCAGAGGATCCCTATGGGGATCCCGGCATATTTGAACACATTGGACGCGCCGGGGTTGTGGTCGGCGCTCACCTTGCAAATATCCACGCCCTTGATGAGCTTCGGCAGATGGTAGCTGAAAAGGATCCCTCCCAGGCAGAAACCGAACAGGACAGCTCCTCCGTACCGGAACGCCTCGTGCAGGACAAAAATCATAGAAATCATCTCCGCTTTCTCGGAAATTTTCTGCCGGATCAGGCGGTGGCCTCCCCATCCAAAAAGGAAACGATGGCCCCGGCGGCATTGTGAGGGATGGTCTCCCTCTGGCGGCGGCGCATCTGCTCCCGAAGATCGGGATCGGCCGCCAGCCGGGCGGCGGCAGCAGCCGCTTCCTCAGGCTCCTCCGCAAACAGGGAAAGTCCCCGGGAGGAGAAAAACCGGGCGTTCTTTGTCTCACAGCCCGGGATAGGGCGGGTATGCACCAGCGGTACGCCCAGCACGGCCGCTTCCGTACTGGTCAGCCCGCCGGGCTTGGTCAGCAGCACATCGCAGGCGGCCATATACAGGGGAACATCCCGGGTAAAGGGGATGGTCGCCACCCGGCTTTCCCCCGCAAAATCACGGTCAATTTGGGCTTTCAGGGGCTCGTTGTTCCCAGTCAAAATCACGATTTTCGCAGGTTCCCTGCTGGCGAGCAGAAGACTTTTGGAAAGGGACAAGACGTTGCCGAAGCCCATGCTGCCGGTCATCACCAGAAAAATGGGGACGTCCGCCGGCAGCTCCAGCCGTTCTCTGGCTTCCCGCCGGTTCACAGGCTCCAGATACCGCCCGGATACCGGCAGGCCGGTGGGGATCAGCTTTTCCCGGGGGAGCTTCTTCTTTTCAAATTCTGGGATCAAGTCTTCATGGGGAAGGAAATAGCCGTCCAGCTCCGTTTCCTCCCAGAAGGGAATGCAGGTGTAGTCCGTGGCGATCGCATAGCAGGGAATGGAAAGCCCGCCCCGCCGGAGACAGGTCAGGGTCTCGGCGGGAAACAGATGGGGCGTGACCACGGCGGTAAAGCCGCCAGACTCTATGTAGGCCTTCAGCGGTTTTGCATAGCGGGCATTGGCAAAATACACCGGAGATTTCCAGCGGCTGGAGCTGATGAGGTCCCCCAGCCTGTAAAGCCCGCCAAATGCGGCGGGAGCCTTGGTAGCCATGCCGATATAAGCGCCGCTGATAGTGCGGGAGGAGTTTCCCCGCGCAAAGGATAGAGCGTCCTTCATTTCACAGGGGATTCCCTGGCGCTCCAGCTCCTCCTGTACTGCCATACCGGCGGAATTGTGTCCCTGCCCCGTGTTGCAGGACAGAATCAGGATCCTCATCGGTATTCCCCTCCCTTTTCCCTGGATTTTCTCCAGTTTAGCATAAAATGGAGAAAAAGAAAAGCCTTTTCAGAACTTGTCGTATTCGGCACAGAAACTGCGGCTTTTCTCGGAACCGCCCATGTCAAGGATATGAGCTTTACATTTCTTTGCAAAGCGTGTCGAAAAAGTTCTTGCAGCCGTCCTTGGCTCCCTCTGACGTGAGGGCGGGAGAGAGCCCTTAACAAGGCTGCATACACCGTCAAAGGTATAGGCCATCGCTTTCTCTCTCCCTCCGTCACGGCTTACGCCGTGCCACCTCCCTCGTCAGAGGGAGGCAAAAGTCAAGAGCAGCCTTCTCTTTTTGATTAGAGCGGAAAACTGAGGCCGAGCCTCGTCTTCCACAAAGAAAAGGGTTCCCAGAGGGGACCCTTTTCTTTGTGGAGCGGAAGACGAGGCTCGAACTCGCTACCTCCACCTTGGCAAGGTGGCGCTCTACCAGATGAGCTACTCCCGCGTATTCACTTGGAACAGGCACTATTATAGCGAAAGAAAATCCATTTGTCAACCTTTCCCCCGCAAAAAGTTTTGGGGCAGCGCCGGGCATGATCCTTGCACAGCGTCGCCTTGGACAAAAAAAGAGGGGAAATCTTGGATTTCCCCTCTCTTTTTTGTCATCAGAAAATGCTGGGATCAGATCTTCTGGACGTTGACGGCCCGCAGCTTCTCGCTGTTCTTGGGATCGGGCTCGGTCTCGAAGGTCACCTTCTGACCCTCTTCCAGAGTCTTGAAGCCCTCGCACTGGATCGCGGAGAAATGCACAAAAACATCCTCGCCGCCTTCATCGTTGGAGATGAAGCCATAACCTTTTTCTGCGTTGAACCATTTGACTGTACCGTTCATGATCGGCACCTCCATAAGTTATTGCGTATCCGGCATAGTCACGCCGTACACGTCGGGAGCCCCGCGGAGCGCCCTTCGCTACGAGCCTGCCGGAGAAAAACCCCGGTGGTAAAAAGCTCACAGCTTGTGTAAATCATCAGAGACTTCAATGACTTACAAAAACTGTGAGTTCATCTTCGTGCTATCAGAATACAGTGTTACTATACCATCCCGCTCCCGGAATGTCAACAGTTTTTTCAGAGTTTTTTCCTTTTGAGAAAAAGTTTTTTCTCGCCGGAGCAATCCAATTCCTTCTCCCTTGCGGGTAATAAGGATACCGCTGTTTTCCTCTGCAAGGTTTTGACTATTGGTTATGAAGCTCCATGTTGTCCAATGCATACTGGAGAGCCATGCCAATGAGCTCGTTCCGGGAGCGATTGGTTTTTGCCGCCAAAAGGTTATATTGCTCCTGCAAAGCCCTGTCTATCCGGATGGTCATGGTGACCGTTTTCTCCTCTTTTGGCGTAACGACAAATTTGCCCATAATGAAGCCAGCTCCTTATCACAGGTCTAATTTCATTATAGTATTGTCCCCTGCTTCATAACCATAACACAATATCAATTTGTAAAATCACTTTACTTTTGTGTTACAATATGCTATAATCTGTTGCAATACCAAAAACGGAGGTCATGAACATGAAAAAGAGATGTCTTGCAGCGGTCCTGACAGCAATCCTTTGCCTCAGCTTCACCGCCTGCGCCAGCTCCACGTCATCCGTCCCTGAGGCTTCCAGCCCCTCCAGCGCTGCCGCGCAAAGCTCTCAGGCGGAGCCCACACCAACACCCGAGCCGACTCCCACGCCGGAGCCCACGCCAACACCGGAACCAACGCCTACGCCCGAGCCCACGCCGGAACCGACGCCAGAGCCCACCATGGGCGAAAAAAACGCTTTGAAGAAAGCAAAAAGCTATTTGGACTTTTCCGCTTTTTCCTATGAAGGCTTAATCGAGCAGCTGGAATTTGAAGGCTTCTCCCATGAAGAAGCTGTTTACGGCGTGGAGCATTGTGCCGCCGACTGGAATGAGCAGGCGGCAAAGAAAGCCGAAAGCTATCTGGAGTTTATGTCCTTCTCCCGCGATGGGCTGATCGATCAGCTTATTTTTGAAGGCTTCACACAAGAACAGGCAGAATATGGCGTCACCGCTGTAGGATACTAAACATATAAATTTCCCCCGGGCTTCATCGAGCCCGGGGGTGCTTTTTGCCTATTTGTCGAATCCCCCGGAACCGTCGATGATCACCAGGACCCGGAGAAGGTCCTCCGACAGGTTCAGCTCTGTGGGATAACCGTTTGCGTCCCTCCGGTCGTTGAGGCCGTTGAGGACGTACCCGCCGTTGGGCTTTTTCATCCGGCACAGCTTTTTGATGGTGTCTTTTGCATAGCCGGGAAGCTCCCCGATGGTCTGATAACGTTTTTCCATACCCGCCTTTCCTTTCTCCCTGTTCCCGGTCAGCGCCGGATAATCCTTGTAGGCCCAGCTGCCGTCGAATAGCTTTCCGCCGATCTCCAGGCAGTCCGTAAACTGCCACATGCCATAGGGCTTTTCCAGCTGGCACTCCCTGTAAAACTGGGCGCACCAGCGGTCAAAGCGGTCAAAGACAGGGCTGGTGAGGTAGCTGTTCCACCAGTTCAAATTGGCGTATACTCCCGCGTACACCCCGGCGGCCTGCACGGCGGAGCAGAAGGCCTCCGCCGCTTCCGCCAGCCTGCCGCCCAGAAGGGATCTGTCCTCCATGTCGTACCACAGGCCGTAGGCGGGCTTCCGGCCCTTCAAAAGCCGCAGGGCATGGGCCGCCTCCGCCTGGCCGCCTGCGCCGTCTGCTGCGTAGGCGTAGTGATAGGCCCCCCAGGGCAGCCCGGCGGCCTCCGCCTTTTCCACATTTTCCTCGAAGCGCTTGTCCTGCTGGCCGGGATAATCGCCGCCAAAGCCAATGCGCAGGATGACAAATTCCACCCCCGCCGCTTTCAGCTGGGAAAAATCCACGCTGCCGTTGTGCTCGCTGAGATCAACGCCCTTTACCTGCATGATCCTCCTCCTTCCCGCCGCTGTTTCCCTGTCTTTTCAGAACCTCCAGCATATTTTTGAGAAATTCCGGATAGGGCGCGCCCATCAGGCCAAGGTTCTCCAGCAGGGACAGCCCCTCGTTAGCCGTGAAGAACAGGCATACCGCCGGACGGACAAAGCCTGTCCCCGTGGCTCCGTCCAGCATCACTGCCAGAAAGACCAGGGCCAGCATAGCGCATTTTCGCACCAGGCCCTTGAACCCGGCCCGGCTTTCCAGGGCTCCGCTTTCGGTTTTGTTGGACTTGTGGAACACCCCCGCCGCGATCAGGCCGGTGATGTAATCCACCATCATAAAGGCAATGAGGGTTTGCAGGGTCACGTCCCATCCCCCAAAGGCGGAGATCAGCCAGCCGCCTATGGCCGAAAGAGCGGCCAGAATGGCGTTTTTGAGCTGTAGCATTGTATTCACGATTTTCACCTCCCTTCTTTCCCCCTCTGTAATTCCCCTAAAAAATGCAGAAAGTTGTCCTCGAAAGGACAACTTCCCGAAAATTTTCTGCCGCCGCTCCCCCTTTCAATATTCGTTATTGTATTTTCAGGACATTTGTGGTATACTGACTGCAAGCAGTCTGTACGGAGAACCTCCGAGGTCTCACGACCTCTCTTTTGGTTTGCAAAAGTACCGAGGTTCTCCAAAGCAGTACAAATGTGATAAGAAAAAGACTAAAAAGTCCGGAGGCGCGCTTTCCCAAAGGGGGGCGGCTCCATGAAGGGTGTGTGTTTTTTGATCACAGGTAGTCAGTTGAAAAACGCAATCATTTCCGGCTCCAACAACATTTTGAAATACCGGAAACAGGTGGACGAGCTGAACATCTTCCCCGTACCGGACGGGGACACCGGCTCCAACATGTCCATGACCATGAACGCCGCCTCGGAAGCTATGAAGCAGCTTCCCGATGAGGTCACGGCGGGCGAGGCGGCCAAAAAAGCGGCCTCCGCCATGCTCCGGGGCGCCCGGGGCAACTCCGGCGTGATCCTCTCCCTGCTGTTCCGGGGCATCTCCAAAGGTCTGGAGGGCATGGAGGAAGCCGGCGGCGAGGACCTGGTCCGCGCCCTGGAGCTGGGCGTAGAGGCCGCTTACCAGGCTGTCATGAAGCCCACGGAGGGCACCATCCTCACCGTGGCCCGGGTGGCCTCGGAGCGGGGCCGGGAGATCCTGGGCCTGGAGGACGAGGACGCCGACGATCCCGTGCGGATCTGGGACGCCGCCTGCATCGGCGCAGGAGAGGCTCTGGCGGAAACTCCCGAGTTGCTGCCCGTGCTGAAAAAGGCCGGGGTGGTAGATGCCGGCGGCCAGGGGCTGTGCCTGATCTTTGAGGGAATGCTCAGCGTGTTCCGCAGCGGCATTATCATTGAGGCCGGCCTCACCGAGGAAGAGCGGGCACAGGATACCGCCGAGTTCTTCCGCAACGTGGCTGCCGAGTTCGACAGCGAGATCAATTTCACCTACTGCACCGAGTTCATCGTGGGCCGCGACCCGGAGATCACCACCGATCCTCTGGAGCTTCGCCTGTTCCTAGAGACCATCGGCGACTGCGTGGTAGTTGTGGACGACGAGGAGATCATCAAGACCCATGTGCACACCGAGCAGCCCGGAGACGCTCTCCAGAAGGCCCTGGAATTCGGCCAGCTGCTGACGGTGAAGATCGAAAATATGAAGGAGCAGCATCGAAAAGCCGCCGAGGCCAACGAGGCCGCCAAAGCCGCCCAGGCTGCCGCTCAGAAGAAGGCGGAGCCGGAAAAAGAGACCCCGGAGCCTGTGGAGCCCACGGAGGAAATGGGCTTTGTGTCCGTGGCTGCCGGAGACGGCCTGAAGGACCTGTTTACGGAGCTTGGCTGCGCCGTGGTGGTCAGCGGCGGCCAGACCATGAACCCCAGCACGGAGGACATCCAGTCGGCCATCCTGGCCACCCCCGCAAAGCATGTGTTCGTCCTGCCCAACAACAAGAACATCATCATGGCGGCCGAGCAGGCCATGAGCCTTGTCACGGACCGGGAAGTGATCATTATCCCCACCAGGACCATTCCCCAGGGCCTTTCCGCCATGCTGGCCTACGATCCTGACGCCGAGGTGGAGGCCAACCGGGACGCTATGGCGGGCGCCATCGAAAATGTGGATACCGGCCTTGTCACCTTCGCCGCCCGGGATTCCGAATACGGCGGCAACACCATCCGCGCCGGGGATATTCTGGGCCTCACCAACGGTAAGCTGGAATATGTCGGCGACGATCCCGCCGCCATTTGCGCAAAGGTCACCAGAGCGCTGGTAAGCAAGCGTTCCGCCTTTATCACCCTGATCTACGGCGAGGGCGTGACCGAGGAGCAGGCGGAGGAGACCAAGAAGGCCCTGGCCGCAAAGGTCCGCTCCGATGTGGAGATCACCCTGGTAAACGGCGGCCAGCCGGTCTACTACTACATCATTTCGGTGGAGTAAGCCCCGCGAATTCAGCAGCGATTCAGGAAAACCTTTCTTTCGGGAAAGGTGAGCGTGTCGAAAATGTCTTTTCGCCCGCTCGAACATGTTTGAAAAATTATAATTTTCCAAACATGTTGTGATTGAAAAGCGAAAGAGAACCCTGACGGTTCTCTCTCACAACTCTCTTTCCCTCCGTGTTCTTTCATTAGATCGTTTATTGGCAGTCTAACCTTTCTTTCGGGAAAGGCTAGACTGCCAGCTATTGTCGGCGGATTCCACTCGGTTCCAGCTGGCTATAAATCAAAATCATAGGAGGAGCTATCATGAAAATCGAAGTGCGGCCCGACTACACACCGGAAACCATGCCCGACTATACCGACGTGGTGGAGGGCGCCAAGGAGCTGCCCTGCACCGGCCGGGAGCCCGGCCTTTTCTACACGCCCAATGTGGTCTACAGCGCCAAAGACGGCCTGGGCCTTCGGCTGCAGCTTCTCAGCCCCGCCGCTTTCTTTGACGGTCCCGACAAGAAGTATCCCTGCGTGGTCTATGTGCAGGGCTCCGGCTGGTATGAGCAGAACTGCTATTTCGCCCTTCCCCTGCTGGGCCGCCTGGCGGAGCGCGGCTATGTCTGCGCCATGGTGGAATACCGCCATGCCGGGATCGCCCACTTCCCCGCCCAGATCGCCGACGGAAAAAACGCCATCCGCTTTCTGCGAAAGAACGCGGAACGCTTCCACATTGACCCCGAATCCATGATCATCATGGGCGATTCTTCCGGCGGCCACACCAGCGCCATGATCGGCCTGACCTGCCGGACCGGCCAGTGCGACGATCCCGATTCCGATGTGAGCTGCAATGTCAAGGGCTGTATTGACCTGTACGGCGCGGTGGACGTCACCATGGACTGCGGCTTTCCCGGCACCATGAACCATCAGAAGGCCGACAGCCCTGAGGGCAGGCTGATGGGCTACGACATTTCCGAGAATATGGAGCGGGCCAAAGAGGGCGTGGCAAAGACCTACGCCGCAAACGACGCCCCGCCCACGCTGATCCTCCACGGCACCAAGGACCGCACAGTCTTCTGCCAGGAAAGCGTGGACCTCTATGAGGCCCTGAAGGCTGCCGGAAAGGATACGGAGCTGTACCTCATCCGGGGCGCCGACCACGGCGGCCCCGCCTTCTGGACGCCCCAGGTCATTGACATTTACGACGGCTTTATCCAGCGCTGCCTGAAGGGATAAGCGCTTCTGACCGCAAGCTGCCGGAAAAGAGGTGGAGCCAATGCCGTCCCTGTTTGAAATGGACATCACAAAGCTCAAGGGCGTAGGCGAAAAGCGGGGCAAGCTGTACGCGAAGCTTGGCGTCCCCACCGTGGGAGACCTTTTGCGGCTCTACCCCCGTGCCTACGAGGACTGGAGCCTTCATACGCTCATCCGGGAAACCACCCTCAATGAAGTGTGCGTGGTCAAGGCCACTGTGTTCCAGGCCCCCCAGGAGCGGCGGGTGAAGGGCGGTATGCTTCTCCACAAAGTCAAGGTCACCGATGGCGACACCGACATGGAGCTGACCTTTTTCAACAACCGCTACATCCCAAATCTGCTGAAGGAGGGCCAGACCTACCTGTTCCGGGGGAAGGTCACCGGCACCTTCCTGCGGCGGGAAATGCTGTCCCCGGAATTTCTGGCAGAGTCCAAAAGCCTGGCTGTCATACCGGTGTATCCCGCCACCCAGGGCCTCACCTCCCGGATGATCGGCAGCGCGGTCCGGGAAGCGCTGAAGCTGCTGCCGGAAACCGTCAACGACCCTCTGCCCCTCCCCCTGCGGGAAAAATACGAGCTCTGCCATTTGGGCTACGCCCTGGAGCACATCCATTTCCCGGGGTCCCGGGAGGATCTGGAACCCGCCCGCCACCGGCTGATCTTTGAAGAATTTCTGGTGCTGCAGCTGGGCCTTATGGCCATCAAGGACGGGCGAAAATCCAAAAACCTCCACAAAATAAAAAATGAGTTTCCCCAAGGCTTTTCCCAGCTTCTCCCCTTCTCCCTGACAGGGGCCCAGAAACGGGCCATTTCGGAAGCCGTTGCCGACATGGCGGGCCCCTCCCCCATGAACCGGCTGATCCAGGGCGACGTGGGCAGCGGCAAGACCGCCGTGGCCGCGGCCCTGTGCTGGTCCGTGATCCAAAACGGGATGCAGGCGGCGCTGATGGCCCCTACGGAAATCCTGGCGGCTCAGCACTACGCCTCTCTCACCGCCCTGCTGGAGCCCGCCCACATCACCTGCGCGCTCCTGACCGGCTCGGTGAAGGCGGCGGAACGGAAAAAGCTGCTGGCGGCCCTGGCAGACGGCAGAATCGACCTGGTCATCGGCACCCACGCCCTCATCGGCGACCAGGTGGAGTTTCACGACCTGGGGCTGGTCATCACCGACGAGCAGCACCGTTTCGGCGTGAACCAGCGCTCCGCCCTGGCCCGGAAGGGCACCTCACCCCATCTGCGGGTCATGAGCGCCACCCCCATCCCCCGCACCCTGGCCCTGAAGATCTTCGGCGACCTGGACGTGTCCGTGCTGGACGAGCTTCCCCCGGGCCGGCAGAAAATCGAAACCTTTCTCATCGATCCGGCCAAGCGCCAGCGGGCCTTCGGCTATGTAAAAAAGCACCTGGCGGAGGGCCGTCAGGGGTATCTCATCTGTCCCCTGATCGAGGACGACGAAAGCGGCAGCATGAGCGTGACCCAGTACGCGGAGCTGGTGCGGAAAAGCTTTCCCGGCGTCGCCGTGGGAGCCCTCCACGGCAGGATGAAGGCCTCAGAGAAGGACGCCGTGATGAACAGCTTCTCTGCCGGAGAAACACAGCTTCTGGTCTCCACCACGGTAGTGGAGGTGGGCGTAGACGTGCCCAACGCCGTGATCATGCTCATCGAAAACGCCGAGCGCTACGGCCTTTCCCAGCTTCACCAGCTTCGGGGGCGCATTGGCCGGGGAAAGTATCGGTCCACCTGCATTCTGGTGACGGACGCCAAAAATGAGGAGGCCCTGACCCGGTTAAAGCTGTTCCGGGACACCTCCGACGGCTTCAAGATCGCCGAGGCGGACTTGAAGCTCCGGGGCCCAGGCGATTTCTTCGGCCAGCGGCAGCACGGCCTGCCCCAGCTGAAGATCGCCGACCTATCCACAGACATGCAGGTGTTGAGTCTTGCCCAGCAGTGCGCCAAGGCGCTCTACCAGAGCCAGGCTCTGCAAGGCGACGAATACCGGGGCCTCCGGGCCGAAACCCGCCGCCTGTTTGCAAGATCCGGCAGCGACGCCATAGTATTATAGATGCTGGATGCTGGATTCTGGATGATGGATCGTAGAAAAAAGCCTTCCCTTAGCAGGGGAGGCTGAGCGTGTCGAACAAGTTCTTGTAGCCGTCCTTAGCTCCCTCTGACGAGGGAGCTGTCAGCGCAGCTGACTGAAGGAGAGAGCCCTTAACAAAGCTACATATGCCGCCAAAAGTATAGCCCAACGCTTTCTCTCCCTCCGTCACGGCTTACGCCGTGCCACCTCCCTCGTCAGAGGGA
>CAZRLJ010000023.1:0-23316 GCA_964600905.1 uncultured Acutalibacter sp.
AAATGCCGCTCATGCGCAGCTTGTCCTGATCCTCCAGATAGGTGCCGTCGCACCATTTCAGCACCAGCACCGCCACGGAGTTGTCGCCTTCCCGCAAAAGCTGGGTGACCTCAAATTCGGAGGTGGAATGGGAGACCTGGCTGTAGCCGGCAAATTCATCGTTGACCCACAGATAGAAGCAGGAGTCCACGCCCTCAAAATTCAGGAACCACCGGCGGGAAAGGCCGCCCTCCTCAATTTCAAAATGGCGGACATACAGGCCGCAGGGATCGTCTGCCGGAACATAGGGGGGGTCGCAGGGAATGGGATACCGCACGTTGGTGTACTGGTGAGCGCCGTAGCCATGGTTCTGCCAGCAGGAGGGGACGGGGATCACGTCCATTTCCTCCTCCTCATAGCACAGGCCCTCCTCCGGGTCAATGGCGTCCTCATAGGAGCCAAAGTACCGGAAGGCCCACTCGCCGTTTAAGGACAGGGAATGGGGCTCCCCCTCCGGGTCGTAGGGAATGTAATAGCTGCGGTTGGGGGTGGTTCCCACATGGAGCGTGTGGGGATTTTCGTGGAAGCGCTGGAATTTTACTTTCATTTTGTCATTTCCTTTCGGATAAAAATGAAGAGCTTCAGGCGGGCGAATTGACATTTCCTTTGGGAAAAGGTACACTATGACTAGCTTACCTTGATTTTCCCGTTCCGTCAAGCGTTTTCAAAAATGTTCCGGGACGGAATGTGCATGATCGGGAAAGGGGCGGACAGCACCGGGCTCATGGAGCCTGCCCCGTCTGCCTTTCCCGGAATACCATCCAAGGAGAAAAATTATGTCAACTGAAATTCTGATCGCTGTCCTGTTCGGCGGTGGAATGCTGTATTTTGCCGGACGCAGGCCCCGGCAGCCGGGGCTGCGGCGGGACCTGTTCGGGGTGTCTGCCGGAGCTCTGTTCCTGGCGGCTCTCATTCTGCGGCTGTGGCTGGCCTATACCTCTGAGGGCTTTTCCACAGACATCGACACCTTCAAGGCCTGGGGGAGCCTCATCAATACCGTGGGCTTTTCCCAGGTGTACCAGCAGGACGTGTTTCTGGATTATCCTCCCGGTTACCTATATGTGCTGTCCTTTCTAGATCATCTGCGCCGGGCCACCAATCTGCCCTATGCGGCGGCCTCTTACACGCTGCTGCTGAAGCTCCCCGCCCTGCTGGCAGACCTGGTCTGCGGCGGAGTGCTCCTGTGGCTGGGGGAGAGAAAGCTGGGGGAGAAGGGCGGCCTGTTCCTGGCTGCGGCTTACCTGTTCTGCCCGGCGGTCTTTATCAATTCCGCCCAGTGGGGCCAGGTGGATTCCGTCACCACCGCCCTTTTGCTGGCTTCCGTTTTGCTGCTGTACCGGGAGAGCTATCTCCCCTCGGCGCTGCTGTATGGCCTGAGTATTGCCTGCAAGCCCCAGATGATCGTTTTTGCCCCCCTGTACCTGTTCTTCGCCATCAAGCGGAAGCGCTGGGTCAGCCTAGGGCTGGGGGTCCTGGCCGCCCTGGCCATGATCCTGCTGACGGCCCTGCCCTTTACGGAAAGCTTCGATTTCCGGTGGCTCCCCCAGCGGTACATGGCCACCATGGACTATTATAACTATTATTCTGTCAACGCCTATAATTTCTGGGCGGTGATCGGCTGGAACTGGCGGGGCCTGCCGGAGGGGGGTTCTCTCCAGGCGCTGACCCTGGCGGCTCCGGCGGCCGCCACCGCCGCCTGCGGGGTGCTGATCTTCCGCTCCCGGCGGAAGGATGTGCTGTTTGCCTGCCCCGCGGTGCTGATGACGGTGATGTATCTTTTCGGGATCAAGATGCACGAGCGGTATCTTTACCCGGTGTTTCTCTTTTTGCTGCTTTGCTTTGTCTGGACGCCTGACAAGCGCCTGCTGCGGGCCTACGGGGCGGTCACGGCGGCCAACTATCTCAACGTGGCCTATGTGCTGTACCTGTTCCGGGAATACGGAGGAAATTATGACCCCAACGCCGGGCTGATCCGCTGGATGTCCGTGGGACAGGTGGCGGCCGCCGGGTATCTGCTGTATGTCCTCTGGTCCGTGTATCTTCGGGACCGAGTTCAGGAGGCCCGGCCCAGAGAGGACAGGCCCTGGCAGGCCCCGGCGATGCCCGGCGGGAAATTCACCTGGCAGGATTGGGCCGCCGTGGCGGTGGTGACCCTGCTTTACGGCCTTGTGGCCTTCTGGAACCTGGGTGGCCACGAAATGGCCCTGACCTCCTGGACGCCCCGTGAAGGGGATTCCGTGGTCCTTCACGCCGACGCCGACTGTGACAGGCTCTACTATCTGCCGGGCATCGCCCCCAACGATGACGGCGGCTCCCGGTTTGGAGCCGATGTTCTGGTGGAGACCAGCGCCGATGGACGAGCCTGGTCGCCGGCGGGCAATATCGCCGATGGCTCCACCTATGTGTTTGCCTGGGCGCAGTTTTCCCTCCCGGAACCGGTTTCCTGGGTGCGGCTCACGGCCCGGAACGGCTCGGTGGTCCTCAATGAGGCGGCTATGCAGCTGTCGGAAAACCGCAGCTTCGCGGCGATCACCGCAGAGGGGCCCGGCGGGGACGCCCTTATTGACGAGCAGGCAGTGGTCCCCGCCTATACCACCTATGAGAATTCCTCCTATTTTGATGAGATTTACCATGCCCGCACAGCCTATGAGCACATTTTGGAATTGGAGCCCTACGAAAACACCCATCCCCCCCTGGGAAAGCAGCTGATCTCTCTGGGCGTCCGGATGTTTGGCATGAATCCCTTCGGCTGGCGGTTTATGGGGGCGCTCTTTGGCGTGCTCATGCTGCCGGCGCTGTACCATCTGCTGAAGCAGCTTTTCGGCAGCACGCTGCTGTGCACCGCCGCCACCCTGTGGTTTGCCTTTGACTTCATGCACTTTACCCAGACCCGCATTGCCACCATCGACACCTACGCGGTATTTTTCCTGCTGCTGATGTACGACGCCATGGTGAGCTTCCTCCGCCGGGATCTGCTGGAGAAAAACATGGCAAAGCTCCTGGCGCCCCTGGGCCTCTGCGGCGTCTTTACCGGCCTGGGGATCGCCTCCAAATGGACGGCGGCCTATGGAGCGCTGGGCCTTGCGGTGCTGTTCTTCGGCAAGCTGGCCCTGAGCTTCCGGGACGCGGCCCGGAACGGGGAGGACCTGGCGCCCCTTCGGCGGCGTTCCCTGGTTCTGTGCCTGTGGTGCTGCCTGTTCTTCCTGGTCATCCCCTTTGGCATCTGTTTTGCAGCCTATCTGCCCATGACCACCCTGCCCCACAATGTCTCCCATGTATGGGACTCCTTCTGGAACTACCAGGTCAATATGTTCAACTACCATTCCCAGCTGAAGGACGAGCATTACTTTGCCTCCCCGTGGTACGAATGGCCCCTGGTGGTGCGGCCAATCTGGTACTTTTCCGGGAACCCCGTCAACGGCATGGGGCAGTACAGCACCATTGCCGCCCTGGGGAATCCGGCCCTCTGGTGGCCCGGCATTCCCGCCATGGCCGCCGCGGCGGCGGGGTGGGCAAGGAACCGCAGGACCTGGGCGGCTGTGGCCCTCTGCGGCTTTGGTTCGGTCTATCTGCCCTGGGTGCTGGTGCCCCGGCTCACCTTTATCTATCACTACTTCACGGCGGTGCCGTTTTTGGTCGTCGCGGTGGCAGGTGCTTTCGGGGCCTTCCGGGAAACGAGGGCCGGCAGCCGCAGGATCGCCTTGGGCAGGCATTCCCTCTCAGTTGCCACCCTGGCGGTCTGTGCCTTTACGGCCATCAATCTGCTCCTGTTCTGCATCTACTATCCGGTGGTCTCCGGGCTGCCCGTCAACAAGGACTACACCGACGGGCTGCGGCTTTTTTCCACCTGGTACTTCTGAGGAAGCCCTGAGCAAACTGGTACCTCGGCGGAATATATTCCGTTTGTCCATTTGCACAGAGCTTTCTTTTTAGAAGCGCAAAAAGCCACGGGAACAAATTTTCGAAAATCTATTGACGAACCGGCCGAAACCCGATATGATAAGGGAAATCAGGGGGGAGGGACAGGATGGAAAATCTTTTGCAAGGCCTCAATGCCGCCCAGCGGGAGGCTGTCACCACCACGGAGGGCATGGTGCGGGTGGTTGCGGGGGCGGGCTCCGGCAAGACCAGGGCCCTGTCCCGGCGTTTTGCCTTCCTGGTAAACGAGCTGGGCATCCTCCCCGGAAACATCCTGTGCGTCACTTTTACCAACAAATCGGCCAATGAAATGCGCCAGCGCATCCACAACCTCACCGGGGATAACGATACCGGCTATATCAACACCTTCCACGGCTTCTGTGTGTCCATCCTCCAGGAGGACAGCCACGCCGTGCAATATCCCAAAAGCTTTCTGGTGCTGGACAATTCCGACATCGACGCCATGCTCCGCATCATCTATGAGGAGCGGGGCCTGACCCTGCGGGACATGACCTTTTCCAATGCCCGGGATATGATCGAAATTCTGAAGATGGTGGAGCGCCCCGACTACTATCTGGACATGATCAACATGTCCCTGGAGGTCCTGCACCGGAAATATCTGGAAGCGGAGTCTGCCAGGGATATTATTTTTTACGGCTATCTCTATCAGGAGAAAAAATGCTTCGGCCTGGATTACAACGACCTGATCATGTTCTCCCTGTACATTTTCAGCCAGCACCCCGACATTAAGCAGAAATGGCAGGAGCGCTTGCAATACATCATGATCGACGAGTTCCAGGACATCGACCGGCCCCAGTACCAGCTGATGGAGGTGCTCTGCGGCTACCACCGGAACCTGTTCGTGGTGGGGGACCCCGACCAGACCATTTATACCTGGCGGGGGGCGGATGTCCGGTATCTGCTGGACTTTGACCGTCAATTCCCCGATGTGAAGACCATTATGATGATGGAGAATTACCGTTCCACGCCCCAGATTTTGGCGGTCGCCAATTCCCTGATCGAAAAGAACCGGGAGCGGATCCCCAAGGACCTGATCCCCCGCCTGGGAGACGGCCCCGCCGTCGCCTGCTTCGACGGCGCCAATCAGGAGGCGGAGGCCTGGTGGATCGCCGAAAAGATCCGGGAGCTTCACGAGTCCGGCGCGGCCTATGGGGATATTTGCATCCTGTACCGGGCACACTATGTGACCCGCCCCATTGAGGAGGCGCTGCTGAAAGCGGAGCTGCCCTATACCATTTACAGCGGCGTGCAGTTTTACGGCAGGGCCGAGGTGAAGGACGCCCTGTCCTATCTGCGGATGATCGCCTATCAGGACGACCTTTCCTTCCTGCGGGTGGCCAACACCCCCAAGCGGAACATGGGAGAGCGGCGGATGAAATTCCTAAAGGACTACGCCGCCGGGCAGAACTGCTCCCTGTACCAGGCGCTTCGGCAGACCCTGGAGGACCCCATCTTCAAGGGAACGAAGGCAAAGCAGTTTGTCTCCCTGGTGGAGTATTACGCTGCCGATTACAGTGGGCGGCCCATCTCCGAGCTGCTGTCCGATCTGCTCAATGCCAGCGGCTATGAGGAGATGCTGCGCACGGAGGGCAGCCAGGTGCGGCTGGACAATTTGGCGGAGCTGAAGCAGTCTGTCTACGATTACGAAACCACCTGCGGCGAGGAGAGTATGCTGGAGCATTATCTCAGCCATGTGGCCCTGTTTTCCAACGCCGATACCGCCGAGGGCAGCGAGAAGGTGAAGCTGATGACCGTCCACGCCGCCAAGGGGCTGGAATTTCCCTATGTGATCCTCTGCGGCATGAACGAGGGAATTTTCCCCTCCCGGAAGGTGCGGACGCTGCCTGGGATGGAGGAGGAGCGCCGCCTGGCCTTCGTGGCCATGACCCGGGCCAAGAAAGCGCTTATTCTCACCGAAGCCGCCGGGCGCAATCTGGACGGCTCCCCCCGGTATCCCTCCCGGTTTATTCTGGATATTGACCAGAGCCTGCTGGACTATGTGATCCCTCCCCAGGAGGGGCTGATCCAGGCGGCCAGAGAGTATGTGGAGCTGGCCCAGGCCCGGCTGGAGGAGGAAGAGTCCCCAGCGGCCTTTGCGCCGGGCCAGCGGGTGAAGCATTTCCTTTTTGGGGAGGGCACCGTGCTGGAAACGGACCTGGCCCAGAAGTCCTATTCCGTCCAGTTCGACGGCATGAGGACCCCCAGGACCATGGCCTTCAAGGCGCCCCTGGAGCTGGCGGAGGGAGCGGAGTAGCCGGGTGGAGAGGATCGCTTTTTTACCGCTTGACAAAAACCGGGGAAATATGGTATCATAGCGGCACATGAGGGAGTAATCGGCACAGTGTGTGGTATATCAACATTCTCGTCGAAAGACTGGTATACCTTAATTGATGAGACTCACACCTGCGCACAGGCTCCCGGTCTCACAGAAGAAATGGCAGCGGTACGCGGGTATCGCTGCTTATTTTTTAAGGGAAGCTCTGATGAAAGAGGTTCCCCAAAAAAGGAAGGGAAAAGCCATGGACATTGTAATCACTGTAGTTCTGTTTTTGCTGGGGATCGTTTTGATCGTCAAGGGAGGCGATTTCTTTGTGGACGCCGCCGCCTGGATCGCGGAGGTCAGCGGGATCCCCAAGCTGATCATCGGCGCCACCATCGTCAGTGTGGCTACCACGCTGCCGGAAATGCTGGTGTCCATCTTTGCCGCGGTAGAGGGCAAGGTGGATATGTCCGTGGGAAACGCCGTAGGCAGCGTCACCGCCAATATCGGCCTGATCATGGCGATTTCTCTGCTGTTTATGCCCGGCGTCATCAAACGGAGGGATTACCTGCCCAAGTCTCTTTTGATGCTGGGAGCCGCGGGGATCACAGTGATCGGCGGTCTGATGGGTCAGCTGAACGCCGTGCTGGCGATGCTGCTACTTCTGGTTTTTGTGGTGTTTATTGTGGAGAATATCCAGTCTGCCCGGAAGGGTGAAAAGCTGGAAAAGCCTGAGGAGAGGGTCAAGCCCACAGCCAAAGAGGTGGCGGTCAATATTGCCAAGTTCGTTTTGGGCGCTGTGGGCATTGTGGTGGGAGCCGACCTGCTGGTGGACAACGGCAGCGAATTGGCCGCCCTTTTGGGAGTCTCCGAGCGCATCATCGGCGTGACCGTGGTGGCGATCGGCACCTCTCTGCCGGAGCTGGTGACCACCATTACAGCCATTGCCAAAAAGCAGTCCTCCCTTTCCGTGGGCAACATCCTGGGGGCCAATATTATGGACCTGGCGCTGATCATGCCCCTGTCCATGCTGGTGTCCGGCAAGGCCCTGCCCTTTGCGCCCACCGCCTCTGTGCTGGACCTGCCCGCCTGCCTGCTGGTGGGAGCCATCGCAGTGATCCCGGCGCTGATCAGCTCCAAATTCAGCCGTTGGCAGGGCGTGCTGCTGCTGGCGGTCTATATCGCCTATGTGGCCCTTACCTGCACCTGGGGAGCAACATTGACCGCCTGAGAATAGCTTTTTCGGGCAGATTTGTGCCCAGGTGGTGTTAGCAGCCTTGGAAGAGTGTCCCAAAGGGACGCTCTTCCGTTTTATTGTGACATTGTGCTTCGCACAGTGGTATTGCCTGCGGCAGTTTTCCCCCGGGAACCCCCAAAACTGCACCTTTACAAAAACTGCCTTTGATGGTAAAATAACAATAATTATTGGCCTTCCGGCTGGAAGGCAGAAAGGGCGGGGCTCCATGAAAGGGTATAACGAAAAAAGACGGAAGCTGTTTATCCGCATTACGGCGGCGATATTGGGCCTGCTGATGATCGCCTCCGTGTTCTCTCCGCTGATTTTCCGCTGAGGACGGAAAGGGCATACTGTATGGAAAGAGAGGTAAAAATGCTAATAAATGAAAAACATGATCCATATAGTGGGGGAGCAGTGCGCCATGTGCACTGCTCGAATGTGCAATGCGTTTGTGAAAAATTCCGGCGGTATTGCCGCATAACTTGAGAAACGAGAGGAAATTACCATGGAAAACAAAGGAAAATATTATTTGACAACGGCCATTGCCTACACCTCTGGCAAGCCCCATATCGGCAATGTGTATGAAATCGTGCTGGCCGACGCCATCGCCCGGTTTAAGCGGCTTCAGGGGTACGACGTCCATTTTCAGACCGGCACCGACGAGCACGGCCAGAAGAACGAGCTGAAGGCCCAGGAGCGAGGCGTCACCCCCAAGGAGTTTGTGGATGAGGTTTCCGGTATTATCCGGAAACAGTACGACCTGATGAACGTGACCTACGACCATTTTATCCGCACCACTGACGAGTACCATGAAAAGACGGTGCAGGCCATTTTCAAAAAACTCTACGACCAGGGGGACATCTACAAGGGGTCTTACGAGGGCCTGTACTGTACGGACTGCGAATCCTTCTTCACCGAGAGCCAGCTGGTGGACGGCAAATGCCCCGACTGCGGCCGGGAGGTCCATCCCGCCCAGGAGGAGGCCTATTTCTTCCGGATGAGCAAATACGCCCAGAGGCTCATCGACCACATCAACAGCCATCCGGAATTTATCCAGCCCGTGGCCCGGAAAAACGAAATGATGAACAATTTCCTGCTGCCCGGTCTCCAGGACCTGTGCGTGTCCCGCACCTCCTTCAAATGGGGGGTTCCGGTGGATTTTGATCCCAAGCACGTGGTCTATGTGTGGCTGGACGCCCTGACGAACTATATCACCGGCATCGGCTACCGCTGCGACGGCAGCGATACTCCGCAATTTAGGCAGGAATGGCCCGCCGACCTGCATTTGATCGGCAAGGACATCGTCCGGTTCCACACCATCTACTGGCCCATTTTCCTGATGGCCCTGGACCTGCCCCTGCCCAAGCAGGTGTTCGGCCATCCCTGGCTGCTGATGAACGGCAATAAAATGAGCAAGTCCAAAGGCAACACCATCTATGCCGACGACCTGGTAGACGTGTTCGGCGTGGACGCCGTCCGGTATTTTGTGCTCCACGAAATGCCCTATGACAACGACGGCAACCTGACCTGGGAGCTGGTCTGCGAGCGGAATAATTCCGACCTGGCCAACGTCCTGGGAAATCTTGTGAACCGGACCATTTCCATGAGCAACAAGTATTTTGGCGGCGAGGTGAAAAATACCGGCGTCAACGAGCCGGTGGACGATGACCTGAAGGCCGTGGTTTCCGCCTGCCGGGATAAGATGAGCGAAAAGATGGACAGCCTGCGGGCTGCGGACGCCATCACCGAGGTCATGAATCTCTTCAAGCGCTGCAACAAGTATATTGACGAGACCATGCCCTGGGCCCTGGCCAAGGACGAGAGCAAGCTGCCAAGGCTTTCCACGGTGCTGTACAACCTGGTGGATTCCATCTGCGTTGGCGCCTCGTTGTTGCGTCCCTTCCTGCCTGGCGCCTGCGACAGCATTTTTGCCCAGCTGAACGCCCAGCCCCGGGAGTGGGAAGACCTTGACAAGGCGGGACTGTATCCCTCCGGGAATAAGGTCACCGACAAGCCGGAAATCCTCTTTGCCCGGTTGGATGAGGAGGAGGTCATCGCCAGGGCGGAGGAAAAGCGGCTGGCCAGCCTGCCTGTTCCCGACATTGAGGTGGAGCCTCAGCTCACGGAAAAGGTAGATTTCGACACCTTCTGCAAGTCCGATTTCCGCGCTGTGAAGGTCAAGGCCTGCACGGCGGTGAAAAAGAGTGACAAGCTTCTCTGCTTTACACTGGATGACGGCACTGGCACGGACCGGCAGATTCTTTCCGGCATTCATAAGTGGTATGAGCCGGAGCAGCTTGTGGGCAAAACCCTGGTGGCCATTGTAAACCTGCCTCCCCGGAAGATGATGGGCCTGGAGAGCAACGGCATGCTGATCTCCGCCGTCCACACAGAAAAGGGTGAGGAGGCCCTGCACCTGCTGATGGTGGATGATGCCATTCCCGCCGGGGCAAAGCTGTGCTGAACTAGATACTGGATGCTGGATATTTGATCGGCGGAGATGGGGGGGTTCCATGGCTGGAAAAGTGATCATGATTGTTTGCTGCTGGGCTTGCGCCTGCATCTTTTTCGGCATTGGTGTATATGCCTCGCACCGAAAGGATCCCATGTGGTTCTGGTCCGGAAGCCAGGTTCCGCCGGAAAGCGTTTCTGACATTCCCGCTTATAACCGAGCGCAAAGCGTCATGTGGAAGATATATTCCCTGCCCTACTGGGCTGCTGGAGCTGTCTCCTGGTTCTCCCCTGCCGGGGCGGGCGTCCTTTTGGTAGCCGCCTGTATCCTTGGGATCCCGCCGCTGCTCTTTGTCCATAACAGAATTGAAAAAAGGTACAGAAAATAAATGAAGGAATTGATCTTTGACAGTCACGCTCATTATGACAATAACCGTTTCGATTCTGACCGGGAGGAGCTGCTGAGCCGCGTCCTGCCGGAGCAGGGCGTGTGCGGCGTGATCAACATGGGCGCGGACCTGGCGGGCTGCCGGGAGACGGTGGCCCTGACTGAGAAATACGAATATTTTTACGGCGCGGTGGGAATTCACCCGGAGGACGCGGCGGAGGACCGGCTGCCCCCGGACTGGCTTCCCCAAATTCGGGAGCTGCTGAAACGTCCGAAGATCGTTGCCATAGGGGAGATAGGCCTGGATTACCACTGGCTGGAGGAATGCCCCAAGGACAGGCAGCAGGAGGTGTTTGCTCTTCAGCTGGAGCTGGCAAGGGAATTGGACCTGCCTGTGGCGGTCCATGACCGGGAGGCCCATGGCGACACCCTGGAATTTCTGCGGAAATATCGGCCCCGCGGGGTGCTTCACTGCTTTTCCGGCAGCTGGGAGATGGCCCAGGAGGTCCTGGACCTGGGGATGTATTTGGGCCTGGGCGGCGTTGTCACCTTCAAAAATGCCCGGCAGGCAGTGGAGGTGGCGGAGAAAATGCCCTTGGACCGTTTGCTGCTGGAAACCGACGCCCCCTACATGGCGCCGGAGCCCTGCCGGGGCCGGCGAAACGATTCTACACTGATCCGCTATGTGGCGGAGAGGATCGCCGGGCTTCGGGGCATGACCGTGGAAACGGTGCTGAATGTGGCTGCGGACAATACCCGACGGCTGTTTAAGCTGGCGTGAGCCGCCGAAAATCATAAAAGTGTATCATTGAGGGAAAGCTATGAGTGAGGAACGGACGATCACCTACGAGCACGAGGGAAACCTGTATATCAATATGACCAACCAGTGCCCCAACCGGTGCGATTTCTGTGTGCGCAACAACAGCAGCGGCAGCATTTATGCCGATGACCTGTGGTATCATGGCAGGGAGCCCTCCAAAGAGGAGATTTGGGCGGAGCTGGAAAAGCGGGACCTGAACCGTTATAATGAGATCGTTTTCTGCGGCTATGGGGAGCCCGCCTACCGCTGGGACGATATGATGTGGCTCTGCGACCAGCTGCGGGCTCACGGCTCCCATTTTATCCGCATCAATACCAACGGCCTGGGGGACCTGATCACCGGGAAGCGCACCAGCCTGGAGCTGGACGGCCGGGTGGATGCGGTATCCGTCAGCCTCAATGCATCCACGGCGGAGAGGTACGACGCGGTGTGTCATTCCCAATTCGGCCTGGAAGCCTTTCCGGCTATCCTGAAATTTACCGCCGGAGCGGTACTGAACGTGCCCCATGTGCGTATGACGGTGGTAAGCACCCTGCCTCAGAAGGAGATCGACGCCTGCCGTGAGGTGGCGGAAAATGTGGGCGCAGATTTTTATGTGCGGCAGTACATAGAGAAATAGGAGGTCTTTGTGATGAAAAAAGTGATTGCAATGTTGCTGGCCCTGGCGCTAGTTTTGGCTCTGGCTGCGTGCGGCAGTAAAGCGGGCTCTGCTGGTGGCGACAGGGTGGAGGGAGCCGTGGCCGATCTGCTGACACAGGTCACCGACGGCGCTACCGATTCGGAGCTGTCCCTGGTCAATCCGGAAGTCAATAACGACAATTTCACCTGGTACTTTTTTGTTGATCCCATCGAGGGGGCGGAGGCGGCGGTGTCCGAGCCCGTCATAGGCTCCATTGCCCATTTTGTGGGGATGCTGCGAGTGCCGGAGGGCACGGACCCGGCGGCGGTGAAGGCGGATATTGAGGCCAAGCTGGACCCCAGAAAATGGGTCTGTACGGGGGCGGAGAAAACGGCTGTGGTTGCCCGGGGCGACTTGATCCTGGTGGTCATGTCCACTGCCGACGTCACGGACCAGATCGTGAAGAATTTCAATCAGCTGTAAGTGTAATAAATATCCCCCGGCTTCGCCGGGGGATATTTATTTTGAAAAAAGCCTTGACAAATCCGTCTACATACTGTAGTCTATAGGTGAGACTACAGCATGTAGACGGGAGGGTATACTGATGGCAGAAATACAATTAGGAGCTGTGGAGGCCCGTTTTGCGGACATGATCTGGGAGAGAGAACCGGTGACGTCCGCCGAGCTGACGAAACTGGCTGCGGCAGAGCTCACCTGGAAACGGACAACCACACATACAGTTCTGCACCGGCTTTGCGAGAAGGGCTTGTTTCAAAACAACAACGGCGTGGTGACTTCCCTCATGTCCCGGCAGGAGTTCTATGCCCGCCACAGCAAGAAATACGTGGATGAGACCTTTGCGGGTTCGCTCCCCGCCTTTCTTGCCGCCTTTACCAGCGAAAAGAAATTGACCGCTGAGGAGATTGCCAAGATCCGCGAACTGATCGAAAAGGCAGGTGAATGAAATGGTTGCTGTGTTTCTGGAAATCCTGAACATGAGCATTTCCGCCAGCTGGCTGATCCTGGCGGTGGTGCTCTTTCGGCTCCTGCTGAAAAGGGCGCCCAGGTGGATCACTGTTTTCCTGTGGGGGATCGTGGCCCTCCGGCTTGTGACGCCATTCTCCTTTGAAAGCGCGCTAAGCCTGATTCCCAGCGCGCAGACCATTCCCGAAGAAATCCTGTCCAGCAATACCTTCAACGTCAATACCGGCCTTGCTCCCATCGACAGCCAGGTCAACAGCTATCTGGACAGCCGCTATTATGAGGGCGTCACCGTTCCCGCCAACAATGGCGTAAATGTCATGATGGTCCTTTCGGCCATTTGGGGGATCGGCGCGGCGCTTCTGCTTGTTTACGCTGCAGTCAGCTACCTGCGGGTACGCTGGAGTGTGGAGGAGAGCGTGCCGTATCTGGGAAATATTTTTCTGTGCGACCACGTGAAATCTCCCTTTATCCTGGGCCTGTTCCGGCCGAAGATTTATCTTCCCTCCGGCATGGACGCCGCGGCCATTGGGCCGGTGACGGCCCACGAAAAGGCCCATCTGGCGCGCCGGGATCACTGGTGGAAGCCCCTGGGCTTTTTGATCCTGACGGTCCACTGGTTCAATCCCCTGTGCTGGGCCGCCTATGTGCTGTTTTGCCGGGACATTGAGCTGGCCTGTGATGAAAGGGTTATCCGGCAGCTGGACTTGGAGGGGAAAAAGCAGTACTCCACCGCCCTGCTGGAGTGCAGCATGGGCCGGCGGTTGGTGACCATTTGTCCCCTGGCCTTTGGCGAGGTGGGGGTCAAGGAACGGGTGAAAAAGGTGCTGAATTACAAAAAACCGGCGTTCTGGCTCATTGCTATGGCTGTGATCGCCTGCGGGGTGGTGGCCGTGTGCTTTGCAACAAACCCCGTATTCACAGAAAATTATATCTGTTTGAAGTCTACCCATTCCACGCCGCCAGCGGCCTTTTACTCGCTGAATTTTGCAGAAAAAGAGTTGCAGGGGACTGTCATTGCTGAACGCTGGGAAAATGGTAGATGCATTAGTACAAACCCAGTTTTTATGAATAATCTCACACAGCAAATACAGCTATATCTTGAGCCTCAAGAAAATGGTGTCAATGTCCAGCTTGGCATCAATAATGGGGATACAATCTTAGAAAACTTCTCTTACCCGGAGGGCGAGCAACCTGTCGGCTGGTCTTTTGTTTCGTTAGAGGAAGGGAAAAAGGAGCTTTTTCAATCTGGAACGAACCAGATTATTGCCGCTATGGCCCTTGACTTCGGGGAAGGCGCAGGCTCCTATTCCTGCGAATCCCTGTCCGCCGATCAGAAGCAGATGGAGAACGCGCCGTATCTCATCGTCATTCGTGCTTATTGGGGAAACAGCAGCGACCCTATAGATGAGACAACCCAAACTCCCAGCACAGTTCAAGCGCAAATTGTCGAGATTGAGGACGGCTCCCTCCTGGTTGCACCAGCGGAGGGAGCCTGGGAGCTATCCTCCAGCGATCTGTTCCGTGTTCCCATCACGAATATGCCCCCGTCCCCGGAACCGCAGGTGGGGGACCTTCTGGAGATCACCTATGACGGCTATATTCTGGAGATTTATCCGGCCCAGTTCGGCAAGATTTACAGCACGAGGGTGATTCGCTCCACAGACTCAGCCGGCTCTGTTGGCAGCACGGCTTCGCTTGTAAAGCAAATTGAAGGGGCCGAACATGCGGTTGATCCGGTGCTTGCAGAGGCCTTTCTGGGAAGAAGTCAGGAGGAAGCCATAAATCTCCTGGGACTGACGGAAGAAAACCGTGACAGTTCAGCGTTAGGGGGCAGCCCAGGCGAGGCTTACCATGCCGCCTATTCCCTGTGCGGCATGGAATTGAACACGACGCTGTTCTTTGGTATGGACTTGTTCGGCTCCTTCGCGGCGGAAACCACCCTGGAGGACGGCGACGAAACCCGGGCAGCGGCAGCGACCTGTGTACAGCTGTTTCGGGAACAGTTCCTGGATTATGGCTACACGAAGGGAAGCGTTTCCGAAGGGAAAATACAGGACGGAACCAGTTTTAGCTATGAGGAAGGCGTGGAGAAGGACCTTCTTCAGGAATTCTGGGCGGCAGAGGACGGCGTTTATCTCACCTTCCGCTTCTATCTCAACGAGGAAAAGAACGCTCATGAGTATGTGGAGCTCCGTATTGCAAAAAGTGACACTACCCCCGGAAAGATCAATCTCCATTTTGAAGGCGCCAGGGCGTTGGCATATTTTATCTGATCCCGTCAAAATAGGCTGTGCAAACCGCTGAGTGAATCAAGTGAAGTCAAAACAACAGCGTCCCCGGCTTTTTGCAAAGCCGGGGATGCCTCTGTTTTTTGTTACATTACCGGCTGGTCGGTAAGGGAAAGGTCCTCTTGGTGCAGAAGCTCTTCCGACGAGCTGTCATAGAGCTTAACGGTCATATCCCGAGTTTGGTCTAATGCGAGCCCTGAAACGGCTAAATTATACACATGTAGGTCTGTCTCCAGATCCTCCGGCTCCGTATCCCTGTAGAAATAATGGGGGAAGAAGCCCAGCGCGCCGCCGTTGTCTTCTGTGGAGTAAAAGGTTACGAGCCTTTGCTCTCCCTGCCAGAGTTCCACTCGCAGTTCTTGGTACTCCTCGTTGGGAGTGGCGACCATCATCTTCGCGCTTTCCCCGCCGCCGGAGTATGAGAAATAGGTAACGAGGTATCCGGAGGAAAGGGCTTTTACGGCCTCTCTGCCGCTGGCGTAGTGCAGGTCCGGCAGAATCACCACATCTGCATTGGACCCCTGGGTAACAGCGCCGGTCTGGAAATCGACAAGAAACACAGCGTCGGGTGTACGGCTATTTCTTTCCCGGTAGGCAGTGACGACCACCTTGCGGGTATCGTCCTCCGATATGCCGCCGCTGGCAAAAATCACCCTGGTTCGCCCATCCTCTGTTTTCTCCGGGGCAGCCGCCATCACACCGTTCCACAGGCGTGAGCCGTCCTCACGGCGGACGCCGCCAGCCGCGTTCTCGCAGTCTGCCGGGAAGGTCAGCACAAAGACGGACCCGGTGGGGAGGGCGGTAGCGGATTCCAGTTTTATACCGTCGATCTCCAGAGCGTTTTCCCGGATGGATCGGGCCGCAACCTCGGTCCTTTCTACCTGGAAGGCCAAGGAAAACGCGGAGGAGCTTACCCTTTCGTTTTCGCTGGAATTAAGGCCTCCGTAGGAGAGCGTTACCTCCAGATGGTCTTCATTACGGTATTTTTCGGGCAGGAGAAAGACCTCCTGCTTGACATATTTTCCACTTTCAACCTTCCGCCACGCATAATTCGTCACGTCTGTGGCAAGGCCCGGAAGATCGGTCTCTCCGTTGATGGTCACTCCGCATTCATTGACGTCCGCAAGGAAGTCAGTGTCTTGCTCCGTGTCCAGCTCCAGGCCGGCATAGAGAAACCAACCGTCAAAATGAGCTTCCTTCACACTGACAGTCAACGGCACTTCGCCGGGATTTACGGTAGGCACCTCCTGGGTGCTGCCGGTGACAGCCTGTGCCAGCTTCTGCACGGTATCACCCGTTCTCCGAACATTTGAGGCTCCGAGATTTCTGCCTCCATAATTGTTGATCTGATGGAAGATGCCGCCAATGAGGGGCAGCTCCTCCGCAAAGGCGGGAAAAGCGGTGTTTACCGTGAACAGCATAGCGGCGGCCACCGCAAGGCAAGCGGCCGCGGTCCCCAGCCGCTTCAGGAAAATCATCCTGCCTTTGGGCTTTATGGAGCGTTCTGCTTCTTCGATGATTTCCGGGCGAATTTCGCCGATTCCCCGGTACAGCTTCTCAGCGCTGCTTTGCTTCATAATGTGATACCCTCCTTTTCCAGAGTCGATTTCAAATTCAGCCGCAGCCGATGCATTTTTTGTGACAATGCCCCGCACGTTATCCCCTGCTGGCGGGCCAGCTGATTCAGCGGTATCCCGTACCAGTACCGGCGCACAAAAAGGACGCGGTCTCCTGGGGTTAGCGAGAGAAGCCATTGGCTGATGACTTCTCCCAGCTGGGCGTCCTCTACCTCATTTTCAACGGTCCTGGGAGACGGAACGCAGTCCTCCAGCTCGCCCAGCATCTCCTCCATGGCACTGAACCGCTTCTGTGCGTGATCTTTGCGCCAGCGGTCAATGGCCATATTCCGGATGAGCTTTCCGAGCCACGCCCGCAGCTTGCGGGGACGCTCCGGAGGAATCAGGTTCCACATCCGATAATAGGCGTCGTTGACACATTCCTCGGCGTCTTCCGGACTCAGCAGGCTTTCGGCGATCCGGCGGCAGTATCTACCGTATTTCTGCTGGGTTTCCGCAATGGCTCTCTCATGGCGGTTCCAGTACAGTTCAATGATCTGCTGATCCTCCATCTGTTCTCTCCTTTCCTGTGGCATAGAAGGTCCTTCGATGAAAAAGACGAAATCAATTTCCGAATATTAGCGAAAATGAAAATTATTTTTTACACGGGGCAATCTTTTCAGGGCATAGGGTATGGACCATTGCAAAAAGGCGGCTGCTCTCTTGACAGGCTGGGGAAAGTCCTCCATAATAGAAGCAAGGCACATTTCGAGGGAATCATTACTATGGAAGGATGAAAAAGCATGGCAGAACAGCTGAAAGCAAGAAAGGACGTCCCGGTGGAGCTTACATGGGACCTGTCTCACATCTACGCCAGGGAAGAGGATATGTGGGCCGATCTGGAAAAGGCCAAGGCCCTGGCCGCAGAGCTGGCGGAGAGCTTCCCCGGCACGCTGAATACGTCGGAGCGCATCAATGCCTGTCTGGAAAAGTACCGGAAATTTGTGGAGCTGACCACCCTCTGTGGAAATTATGTAAACTTAGCGGCTTCCGTGGATTACAGCGACGCCGCCCTGCAGGAGCGGGACCAGAAGGTCAGCAGCATTTTTGCGGAGTGCAGCAGCAGGCTGAGCTTTATTGAAACAGAAATTGCCCAGCAGAGTGAAGAGGTCCTGGCGGCCGCCGTGGCCCAGGCCCAGGCCTGCAAGGGCTATTTGCAGGAGATCCTACGGAACAAGCCCCACCAGCTTCATCCGGAGGCGGAGCGGGTGCTGGCGGCCATTTCCCACACCACTGGCCTGCCCTACGAGGCTTACGAGGTGGCCAAGCTGGCGGATATTCAATTCGATCCCTTTGAGGTAAACGGCGAAAAGTACCCTCTGGGCTATTCCCTGTTTGAGGACGACTATGAATACGATGGCCGCACCGATGTGCGCCGGGCCGCCTTTGCCGCCTTTTCCAAGAAAATTCGGCAATACAGCAATGTGACCGCCACCCTGTACAACGCCTATTGCCAGCATGAAAAGATCATGTCCCGCCTCCGGGGCTTTGATACCATTTACGATGCGGACCTTTTTGCCCAAAAGGTGGATCGAAGCCTGTACGACAGGCAGATCGATCTCATTATGGAGAAGCTGGCGCCTCACATGCGCAAGCTCGCCCGGCTCATCAAAAAGATTTACAGGCTGGACAAGATGACCTACGCCGACCTGAAGCTGCCCATTGACCCAGATTACACGCCGCCTGTTACGGTGGAGGACTCCAAAAAGTACATTCAGGAGGGCCTGTCCATTTTGGGCGAGGAATACGGCAGGATGATCCAGGAGGCCTATGACCGGCGCTGGGTGGATTTTGCCCAGAACATCGGCAAATCTACCGGCGGCTTCTGCGCCTCCCCCTACGGGAAAAACTCCTATATTCTGCTGACCTGGAATGGCCGGATGAGCGATGTGTTCACCCTGGCCCATGAGCTGGGCCATGCCGGGCATTTCAAGAACTGCAACGCCGCCCAGAGCATTTTCGACACGGATGTTTCTACTTATTTCGTGGAGGCGCCCTCCACCATGAACGAGCTGCTGATGGCCCATCACATGCTGAAAACCAGCACGGACAAGCGGTTCCGCCGCTGGGTGCTGGCAAACATGGTCAGCAACACCTATTACCACAACTTTGTCACCCATCTGCTGGAGGCCGCCTATCAGCGGGAGGTCTACCGGATCGTGGACGCCGGAGGCAGCGTGCAGGCGGAGACGCTGAACGCCATCATGCGCAATACTTTGGCCGCCTTCTGGGGCGGGGACGTGGAGCTGACCGAGGGCGCAGAGCTGACCTGGATGCGCCAGCCCCACTATTACATGGGCCTGTATTCCTACACCTACAGCGCCGGCCTTACCGTGGCCACCCAGATGTGCAAGCGCATTGAGAACGAGGGCGAGAGCGCCATTGAGGACTGGAAAAAGGTGCTGAAGGCCGGCGGGACCCTGGCTCCCGTGGAGCTGGCGGCCCTTGCGGGCATTGACATCACTACCGACCAGCCCCTGCTGGATACCATTGAGACCATCGGCGGCTATATTGATGAAATCTGCCGCCTGACGGAGGAATTGGAGCAAAACGGATAAAGCTGTATCCCTTTACAGCAAAAGGAGAGACCATGCGCACAGCTTATTATAACGGACAGGTCTATGTGGATCAAAGCACCATGGCGGAGGCCTTTTTGGTGGAGGACGGCCGGTTTTCCCTGGTGGGCGGCAGCGGGGAGGTCCTGGCGCGGCCCCATGACCAGGCGGTGGACCTTCGGGGAGCCTTTGTGTGTCCCGGTTTTATTGACAGCCACATGCACCTGCTTTCCTACGGAAATACCCTGCTCTGTCCCCGGCTGGACCAGCATACAGGCAGCCTGGAGGAAATGCTCCGCTGTTTGCGGGATTTTGAGCGGACTCATCCCCGCGGGCCGGAGACTTGGCTCATGGGCCGGGGCTGGAATCAGGACTATTTCGCGGATGAGCACCGTATGCCCGACCGGTTCGACCTGGACAAGGTTTCGGAGAGGGTCCCGGTATGCGCCACCCGGGCCTGCGGCCATTGCCTGGCGGTGAACAGCCGCGCCCTGGAGCTGCTGGGAATTGACAAGGACACGCCGGAGGTGGAGGGCGGACAGATCGGCCGTCTGCCGGACGGCCGCCCCAACGGCCTCTTTTTCGACAACGCTATGGACCTGGTTTATGCCGCGGTTCCTCCTGCTGGAAAGGAGGAGATCAAGGCCATGATTCTGGCCGCCTGCAAAGCCCTGAATGCCTGCGGCATTACCGGGGTGCAGAGCGACGATTACTGCGTGAACCGGGCCATTCCCTGGCAGACCATCAATGAGGCCTACCGGGAGCTGGAGGCGGCAGGCCAGCTGACTGTGCGGGTGTACGAGCAGAGCAATTTCACCGATGTGAAAAGCCTTGCGGCATTTGTAGAGGCGGGAAATTGTACAGGAGCCGGGACGGATCTGTTTCGGATCGGCCCCCTGAAAATGCTGGGGGACGGAGCTTTAGGCGCGCGCACGGCCTATCTGAGCCGCCCCTATGCGGACGACCCGGAGACCCGGGGGATTCCTGTTTTTCCCCAGCAGACCTTTGATGAGATGATCGCCTACGCCAACGACCACAATATGCAGGTGGCGGTCCACTGTATTGGCGACGCCTGCCTGGACAATGTGCTGGACGCTATGGAAAGGGCCCTGAAAAAGCATCCCCGGACAGATCACCGCCACGGCATCGTCCACTGCCAGATCACCCGGTCCGACCAGCTTCGGCGCATTGCGGACCTGGGACTGCACGTGTACTATCAGGGGATTTTTCTCGATTATGACTCCCGGATCGTCCCCCAAAGGGTGGGGGAGGAGCTGGCCCGGACCAGCTACAGCTGGAAGACTCTGGCGGACATGGGCGTTTCCTGCTCCAACGGCACCGACTGCCCCGTGGAGCGGCCCGATCCCCTGTTTAGCCTCCAATGCGCCGTGACCCGGCAGAGCCTGGACGGCGCGGCCTCCCTTTTGCCGGAGCAGGCCTTTTCCGTGGCCGAAGCTTTGGACGGCTATACCATTCGCAGTGCTGAGGCCTCCTTTGAGGAGGTCCGCAAAGGCCGGATCAAGGCCGGGATGCTGGCAGATTTTACGGTACTGGGGGAGAATCTCCTGGAAGCAGAGCCTGAATCTATTCACAGCATTCCCGTGCTGGCGGTGTATCTGGGCGGCAGCTGCGTGTATCAGGCCTGAGAAAATCAGCAAGAAAGTAAAAATTCCCCGAAAGCAGCCGCTTTCGGGGAGTTTGCTTTGTAAACCCTTTTTACTTCACAGTCACGGAGGTGATATGGGGATTCACGCCCTCATACCAGTACAGGAAGCCCTCGCAGTCGATGGTGTCGCCCACCTTCAGGCCCTCCACGGTCTTGTAGACCTCGGTGGAGCTGTCGCAGAGATAGGACTCCACGGTGAAGGAATAGGTCTGGCCGCCGACGGAGACGTTAAAGTACAGATCGTCGCCCTGCTCGCCGGAGCCGTCCCAGTTGTACATGAAGGCTTCGCCATTGCTGCAAGCCTCCACGGTGAGGCCCTTGAAGGAGACCTTCTTGTTCTGGTGGTCGATGAGCTCGTCCTTGCCCAGCAGGGAGGTGGCGTCCATGGGATCGGCAATGTAACTGCCCTCTTCGATCTTAAAGGTGGCGTCGATGATCTCCACCTCGCCGGACCATTCGGACTTGTAGCCGGTAACCTTGATCTTGGTGCCGGGAGTCAGCTTCTCGTAGTCGGCCTCAGAGCAGGCCATGTTGTACAGGAAGTAAGCGCCATCGCCATCCTGGGCGTAAACGGTGGCCTTGTCCTCCCACCAGGACTGCTTTGCCTGAACGTAAGCCTCAATGACGACCTCGTCGTCCACCTTGGCGGCCATGTACTCGGCGTAGGTCATCACGCCCTCAGACTTGGCGTTGACGTCGCCGGAGGCGGTGCCGGAGGATGTTCCGGCGCTGCAGCCCACCAGAGAGAGTGCCAGAACCAGTGCCAGAACCAGTGCAATACACTTCTTCATTTCAATCAGTACCTTTCTTTCTGTTTTGCGCCGCTTCACGCGGCAACACGCAAAGTATACTCCCATCAGCACAGGAAATCAATGGTTTTGGGGGGATTTCCGAATTTTCATTGGAAATATCAAGAATTTTTCCTTTTTTCCTTTCGCTTTTGCAGGAGAACGTACAGAAGGATCAGAATCCATGCCATACCGAGAGCCGCCAGCAGCGCCACAGCCGTGGAGGGCAGGGGGCCAAGGTCTGACTTTTCGGCGGTGCCGCCGCTGCCCTGATCCAGCCGGTACAGGGTGGTCACGTCCTGAAACAGATCTTCCATGTAGGCGTCGTCCACCGTTTCTCCCCGGCGGCTGGATTTCACGGTGTTCTCGATCAGCTGGCCCGCCGCGTCCCGCAGGGAAGCGGAGCCGTTGAACACCGGGGTGACAAAGGTGTTGTCCGTGTTGTCCAGCAGGAGCTGGGAGGCCTCGATTTTTACGCTGTAGTGGAGGTCATCGTCCTGGCCGATGCGGGAGAGATAGTCGGTGTAGGCCTCGGAGTTTTGGGCCTTGGAAGTGACAGGAACATAGCCCTCGGTCTGGGCGTAGGCAATCTGCACATCGTTTGTCAGCAGATACTGGGTAAACAGCCAGGAGGCCACTACCTCCTGGGGGTCTGCCTTGTTAAAGACACAGACGGAAGGCCCCTGGGAGATCATCTGCGGGTGGGCCGGGTCAAACTGCGGCACCGTCATAACGGCGGTTTCAAAGTCTACCAGGTTTTCCTCGCTGATGTCGCACAGAGGGGCGTCCGTGCCCATCCAGGTGGAACCGGCGGTGGAGTCAATGGCGAAAATGCACTGGCCGGCATTGAGAAAATTGGCGGGATAGCTGGAAATCTTAAAGGTGGAAAAGGCCTTGCTCTTGCCGTGGGCGCCGATGGTGCGCAGCAGCCCGGCGGTGGTGTCGTTGAACAGCAGCACCTGGCCGTCCTCCGTGGAGTACCCGGCGTTCTGCTGGCGGAGCATCTGGATCATCATATTGTCCGTGGATTTATAGATGAAGGGAATCAGCACATTCTGACCGTTTACCTTGTACAGGCCGTTTTCGTCCGTTTCCAGGGCTGCTTCGGACACCTCCCAGATAAAGTCCCAGGTCAGGGTCTCCGGCAGGGTGTAGCCCAGGGCCTCCACAAAGGTCTTGTTTACATAACATGCCTCTGTGGAGCGCATAAAGGGCAGGGCGTAGGTGTGGCCGTCGAAGCTGCATTCCTCCCAAAATTTTGGGATGATCTCCTCCTGCTTTACGGTGTCAAACCGGACGTCGCTTCCGCCCAAGCCATAGCCGGGGTGGGCAGAGAGCTCCTCCAGGGGCGCCACCACATTGGTCCCCGTCAGGTAGGTGGCAATGTGGTCAGGATAGGTGATGCACACATTGGGCGTGGTTCCCGTGGAGATGTTGGTGATCACATCGTTGTAAATGTCGCCATAGTTGGTGTACAGCCGCAGGTTCACCTGAATGTTGGGATAGATGCTCTCAAAGTCCGCAATGGCCTTTTCGTAGATGTCGGTCTGGGTCTTGTTGGTGTCGTTTTTCGCCCAGAAGGAAATGGCATACTCCCTGCCGGAATCGAAAGCCTCCGGGGCCGCAAAGGGCTCCAGCCCTTGAGAGCCGTGGCAGCCGGTGAGCA
>CAZRLJ010000023.1:23416-25929 GCA_964600905.1 uncultured Acutalibacter sp.
TTTAGTTTACATAACTTCATCCCTTGGTACCTCCTCTCGAAACGCCGGACATGATCTTCCGGCGGAAGATGAGGAACAGCACGATCAGCGGAACGGAAATGACCACCACCGCCGCCATCATGGCGGGAATGTTTTCCCGGCCGAAGCCGTTTTCCCGAATCTCCTGAATGCCGTTGGACACCAGATAGTAATTGGGATCGTCTGTGATCAGCCGGGGCCACACGTAGGAGTTCCAGCACTCAATGACCTTCAGGATGCCCACGGTGATCAGGGTGGGCTTGCAGATGGGGACCATCACCTTCCAGAGATATTTCAGGTCGGAGGTGCCGTCCACTTTGGCCGCGTAGTACAGGGAGTCCGGAACCTGGGCGAAGTTCTCCTTGAGCAGGTAAATGTAAAATACTGAGGTCACTGAGGGTAAAATCAGCCCCCAGAAAGTGTTGCGCAGATTCATGTCCGTAATGGTGGCGAAGTTGGTGATGATCACCAGCTCGTTAGGGATCATCATCAGGGAGAGGAAAATGGTGAACACCGCGTTTTTGCCCCGGAAGTTCAGGCGGGCAAAAGCGAAAGCGGCCAGGGTGATCACCACCAGCATAATGGCTGTGGTGGCCACGGTGAAAATCAGCGTGTTCAGCAGGTACTTCCCCAGGGGCACAGTGCCAAAGGCGTCCGCGTAGTTTTGCAGCGTGGGGGAGGAGGGAAAGAATTTTGGAATGTGCTCGTTGTTGTATTCCCCGTAGCTTTTTACGGAGGTGAGCAGCATCCAGTAAAAGGGGAACAGCACCACCAGCGCCCACAGGCCCAAAAGACAGTAGGTAATGGCGTGGATCACCCTTTTTCGGGAGGCAGCCAAACGGCCTGCGCGGCGGTAGGACGTCTGTTCAGAAATGGTTTTCACAGGGCAGGCCTCCTCAATAATAGGTGTGTTTTCTGCTGATGAGCAGATTGACGCAGGTGATGGTCATCACGATGGCAAACAGAAGGATGGCTGCCGCCGAAGCGTAGGAGGGGTAGCCGCCGCTGTCGCCGTACAGCATGTCGTAGACGTAGCCCACGATGGTGTTCATCTCCGCGGCGTTCAGGTCTGTGCCAAACAGGGCAACGGCGTCGCTGTATTCCTTAAACGCGCCGATAAAGCCGGTGATGACCAGGTAAAAGATAGTGGGGGAGATCATGGGCAGGGTGATCTTCCGAAAGATCCTGGCCCCGGAGGTGCCGTCTACCCTGGCGGCGTTGTAGTAGCTCTGGTCCACAGAGGAAATGGCGCTGGTCAGCAGCAGGATCTTAAAGGGCAGCACCACCCAGATGATGTAAAAACACATGACGAACATCTTGGCCCAGTAGGGGCCTTCGATAAAGTCCACGGAGGGGCCGCCGAACCAGGTGATCAGTAGGTTTACCAGGCCGTCGGTGTAGGCTGTTTTCTTAAAGAGGATCATAAACACCAGGCCCACAGCCAGGGTATTGGTGACATAGGGCAGAAAATAGATGGTTTGAAACAGGTTCCGCAGGGGCTTGATAGAGCTGAGCCCCACAGAAATCAGCAGCGCCAGCCCCGTGGAGATGGGAACCGTGATAATCACCATGAGGAAGGTGTTCTTCACCGCCTGCAAAAAGTAGGGGTCGTGAAGAACATAGGAGAAATTATAGAGGCCCACGTCGAAATAGCTCTGGGAGGCAAAGTTGTAGCCCTCCTCCAGGGAATAGATAAACACGTCGATCAGCGGGTAGACCATGAAGGCCCCCAGGAACAGCACCGCCGGAAGCAGGTAGAGCCAGCCCTTCAAATTATTCTGTTTCATGGGCCACCTCTCAGCTTTCCAGCCGGAAGCGCAGCCGCTTCTCGGTATCTTTTGCAAACAGCAGTACCTTGTGAGGTTTCAGGGCAAATCGCACCTCATTGCTGTCCGGGTCCACCCGGTGATCCGCATCGATGATGGAGCGCACCGTGGGATTTTGGGAGGCGCTGTGGGTGGACACCACGCTGATGTCCCGCCCCATGACCTCCACCCGGATAGGGTCGCAGCGGAAGGCGCCGTCCTCCCGGAGGAGAAAGCCTTCAGGGCGAATTCCAGCCCACACGTCCTGGTCCTCCACGCCGGGGACGTCCAGCACAGGTTCCCCCGCCAGATAGAGCCGTTCCCCCTTGATCTGTCCCTCAAAGAGATTGATGGGCGGGGTGCCCAGGAATTTTGCAACAAACAGGTTTTCCGGGTCGTCATAGACGTCCTGGGGCCTGCCGATCTGCTGCACAACGCCGTCCCGCATGACCACAATGCTGTCGGAAATGCTCATGGCCTCCTCCTGATCGTGGGTGACAAATACGGTGGTGATGCCGGTTTCCCGCTGGATCCGGCGGATTTCCTCCCTTGTCTGGAGGCGGAGCCGGGCGTCCAGGTTGGACAGAGGCTCGTCCAGCAGAAGCACCCGGGGCATTTTCACCATGGCCCGGGCAATGGCCACCCGCTGCTGCTGGCCGCCGGACAGCTCGTTGGGCTTGCGGTCCATCA
>CAZRLJ010000024.1:0-25582 GCA_964600905.1 uncultured Acutalibacter sp.
CAGTAATTTCCAACAGGCCATAGCAAAAGCGGACAGAGCTATACTCTGCCCGCTTGAGCGTGTCGAAAAATTCTTTTCGCCCCGCTCAAACATGTTGGGAAAGTTTTTCCCAACATGTTGTGATTGAAAAGTGAAAGAGAACCCTGGCGGTTCTCTCTCACAACTCTCTTTCCCTCCGTGGTCTTTCACTTGCTTCTTTATCGACAGACTGAAGTATTGAACCACAGGCCCCCCCACCTTGACAAAAGACGCCGCTGCACCTACAATGAAGGGAAGAAAAGAAGGGAGAGGGAGCGAGCCCATGGAAGGGAAAACGCGGCGCAGGTCCACCGTCTGTATCGTGCTGGCCTGCCTTTTTCTGGTAGCGCTGGCGGCACTTTGGTATCTCCGGTTCGGCTGCCCCATCCTGTTCTTCACCGGGGTCTCCTGTCCCGGCTGCGGCATGACCCGGGCGGTATGGGCTGCCCTGCATCTGAATTTTTCCGCTGCCGCCTTCTATCACCCGCTGGTGTTTTTACTGCCCCTTGCTCTGCCGGTATGGCTGCTGCGCAAGCGGCTGTCCTCCCGGTTTCTGACGGTTTTGGGCATTGTTGCGGCGGCGCTGTTTTTGATCGTCTACCTTTTCCGTTTTTTTTCCGGCAGTCCTGTCGTCTATGCCCGCCCGGAGGAGGGCGCGATCCTCCGTTTCCTCAAAGCCGTCTTTTCCCAATAAATCCAATCCCTCCAGCAAAAAACACCGGAAGCTGCAAACGCTTCCGGTGTTCCTTTGCTTACATTCAGGACAGCTTCAGGGCGCGGCAAAGCTTTTGGAGTGCGCTGCTGAGGGGCCGGTACAATACCAGGGCCAGCACAAAGTTGCCGCCTGCATGGATCAGGTCAAAGGGCAGACCGCTGAGAATCCATGCCAGTACCATAGAGAAGCCGCCGATGGGAAAATAGGAGAGTGCGCACAGCGTTCCGAAGGCCAGGCCGTAGAGGCCGGAAAGGACCGCCCACTGCCAGCTGCGCTGCATCCAGCGGAAAAGCCAGGTAAGCCCCGCCAGAATGGGCCAGCAGTAAAGGTACATGACCCACCACTGCCCGAAGCCGTACAGCAGCCCCTCCAGCAGCAGGAACACCGCCAGAATGCCGATGACCCTCTGCCGGAATGTCAGCGTGAACAGGATGACGAGCAGGCTCACCAGCTCCAGATTGGGCAGGAAGGCCAGGGCCTCCTTGGAAACCACCAGCACCACGCCCATCATGGACATGACGCACAGACCGCGCAGGCCCTTCATCTCAGTATCCCACGGTCAAGGTAAGCTCAAAGGCGTCCCCGTCGGCGATCTCCGTGCTGTCCACGCCGGAGTTCCACATCTCTCCGCCCTTTGTCAGGCACCACCATTCCTGGTTCCCTTCATCTGCGGTCTCCCCGTCCACGGTCTTTACAAACAGGCCGTATTGGGCTTCTTCCCCAGCGATCAGGTTCTCCTGCTCCAGGGCCTCCCGCAGGGTTTTCGCCTCGGTTTTAATGGTGAAATCCTTTGCGGTTCCATCCTTATGTACCACCTGAAGGGTGATGGTCTTCGTCTCCCCCGTGCCTGGCTTTTCCTGGGAGCACCCGGCAAGGGCGCTCAGCGCCACCAGCAGGGCCAGCAGCACTGTCAGGCCGCGGGCGGTAAGGGTTGTTTGGTTCATTTTTTGTTACCTCTCTTTCTGATTTTTGCCCCGGAGGGCATTCCTAAAGAGGGATGGCGTCCCGAAAAGAAAGGGCCGGAGGAACCTCCTCCGGCCGCACAAAATTCGGGACAGGAAACCGGAGGACGCCTGTCGGCGTTCTCCGTCCTGTACAGAGTGCCAGGAACCCGTGGCTTTTGTACGACCCTCCAGGCAAGTCTTCCGGCTTAGGTTTGGGGCGGCAAAAGCCGCCTGCGCGCGTCCGCCTTCCCAGTCTTTCGGCCAGTGGCAAAATGGAGAAGCGCAAAGGCCTCAGCGCCCTTTCCCCTTCTCCATAGGCTGTTCCCAGCCCCGGACTACGCTCCGCCATCACGGCGACGGGTTCGCCGGGGATTTTCACCCCTGTTCCTGTGTTCGGCTGCGGCGTTACCCGCAGGCACCTGGATTCCCATGGCAACATCATAGTATAAAGAGAAATTTTTGTCAAATACCCTGTCAAACGCCTTTCCCTCCACTTTTTGCGAAACTTTTAACGATTCGTAAATTTTCTGAAATTGCCTGTTCCGGCGGGCTTCTTTCATTGCAAGGGCCTCCGCTTTATGATAGAATGGCGGAAAAGCTGTCACGCAATAGGATCGATATTTGCCGGCCCGCTTTTCGCAAAACAGTAGTAAATCTTATACCGCTATATCCTCAAAACCTTACAGAAAAGGACGTGATTTTCACGCTTCAGGTCAAGGAGATCAGCAAGCAGTATGTGACAGGCGGTCTTGTGCAGAAGGCGCTTGACAAGGTGAGCCTGAGCCTGCGGGATAACGAATTTGTGGCCATCCTGGGCCCCAGCGGGTCGGGTAAGACCACCCTTTTGAATATCATCGGCGGCCTGGATCAGTGCGACAGCGGCGACCTGGTCATCAATGGCATTTCCACCAAACGGTACACGGACCGGGACTGGGATTCCTACCGCAACCATACCATCGGCTTCGTTTTCCAAAGCTATAACCTGATCCCCCACCAGACGGTATTGGCCAACGTAGAGCTGGCCCTGACCATTTCAGGTCTCCCCAAGCGGGAGCGGCGGCGCAAGGCGGAGGAGGCTCTCCGGAAGGTGGGCCTGGGAGAACAGCTGCACAAGCGCCCCAGCCAGATGTCCGGCGGGCAGATGCAGCGGGTGGCCATTGCCCGGGCCCTGGTGAACGACCCGGATATTCTCCTGGCTGACGAGCCCACCGGGGCGCTGGATTCCGACACCAGCGTACAGGTGATGGAGCTTCTGAAGGAGGTGGCCCGGGACCGCCTGGTGGTCATGGTGACCCATAACCCGGAGCTGGCGGAGCAATATGCCACCCGCATCATCACCCTGCGGGATGGGAAAATTCAAAAGGACACCATGCCCTTTGACGTGGACACGGAAAAGCTGCCGGAGCCGGTGCACAAAAACATGGGAAAGGCTTCCATGTCCTTTTTCACCGCCCTTTCCCTGAGCTTTAATAACCTGCGGACAAAGCTGGCCCGGACCCTTCTCACCGCCTTTGCCGGTTCCATCGGCATTATCGGCATTGCCGCCATTCTGTCCCTCTCCACCGGCGTAGACGAGTACATCAAGTCCATGGAAGTGGAAACCTTGGCGGAATATCCCCTGACCATCGGGAAAACCGGCTTTCGTCTCGGCGGTATGATGGATTCCAACCGCGGCGCGGAGGAGCCGGAGGAGGGGGAAATCCCCGTCCTGCCCATGCTGAACAGCATGTTTTCCACCATGGGCACCAACGACCTGCGCTCTCTGAAGGCCTTTCTTGACAGCGGGGAAAGCGGCGTCGCCCCATACGCCAGCGCCGTTGAGTACAGCTATAATCTGGAGCCCCAGATCTTTCTGGAATACGGGGATTCCCTGCGGCAGGTAAATCCGGACCAGACCTCTGCGGCCATGGGCTTTGGAATGTCCGGCACCAACAGTCTGCTCAGCTCCATGATGAATTCCAACGTCTTTTACCAGATGCCGGAAAGCGATTCCCTTTACAAGACCCAGTACGATGTAAAGGCCGGGCGCTGGCCGGAGACCTATAACGAATGCGTAGTGGTGCTGACCCCCGGCGGCGGCATGAGCGATTTCCTTCTCTACTCCCTGGGGCTTCGGGACCCGCTGGAGCTGGATGAGCTGATCCGCCAATTCATGAAGGAGGAGTACACCTCCGTTGACCAGGAGCTTTCCCCCTACAGCTATAACGACGTGCTGGGCTGCACCTTCAAGCTGATCGACGCCGCGGACCTCTATGTTTACGATGAAGCCTACGGGACGGTCCTGGACAAAACCGAGGACGAAGAATATATGAAAAAGGCGGCGGCTGACGGGGAAACCCTCACCGTAGTGGGCATCGTGCAGTTGTCCCCCACCGCCAACGGCGCGGCCCTGTCCCCCGGCGTCAACTACCCCGCCTCCCTGATCCGCCACCTGGTGGATACGGCGGAAAATCAGGAGCTCGTAAAGCGGCAGCTGGCAAAGGAGGCGGTGGACGTGTTCACCGGCGAGCCCTTTGGGGAGGAGCTGGACAGAAGCTCCCTGGACATGAGCTCCCTGTTCACCGTGGATGAAAGCGCCCTTTCCGGCGCCTTCCAGTTCGACAGCGGCGCCCTGGAGGAGGAGATGGCGGGCGCCTTCGACCCCTCCGCCGCTTTCGACCCCTCCGGCCTTGGGGATCTTTCCGGGATGCTGGACCTCTCCCAGCTTTCCCTGGACCTTCCCGGCCTGGACCAGCTGGACCTGGAAGCCCTTTTTCAGGGCCTGGAGGTGAATGTCTCCCCGGAGGGAATGCAGAAAATGACCCAGGCCCTGCTGGATGGATACCAGTCATACGCCGCCACAAGGCCTGAGGCGGACTATTCCAAGCTGGGAGAATATTTTCTGGATTACCTGAACTCCGACGCGGCCCGGGAGATCCTGCGTGCCGATATTCAGGCCATCATTGACGCCAACGAGGCGGTCACCGTCTCCTCCGAGCAGCTCACCGCCCTGGTGACCGGCCTCATGACCCGCTTCCAGCAGTATGTGGCCAACATGGGCTATACGGATTCCGACCGGTTCTTTGAATACTTCTGGGAGTACCTGCAAACCCCGGAGGCCCAGGCCTATCTGGACCAGTGGTCCCGGGAGAATATCTCCCCCGAGGACGTGGTGATCCTTCAGGAGCAGCTCACTGCCATTTCCAATCACCTGATCGCGGGATACCAGGAGTACGCCCGGAACAACGCCCTGCCCGATCCCAGCCGCATGGGAGAATTCTTTGCGGATTACCTGGCCACCGACGCCGCACGGGCCATCCTGATGGAGGGGCTGGGAGACCTTCTGGATTCGGAAGCCCTCTTTGCGGAGCTTTCCAAGCGGCTGGAGGGCCAGCTGACGAAGGTGTTCGGCCAGGTGGAGGATTCCCTCACCAAGACTCTGGAAACCCAGGTGGGCAGCCTGATGCAGCAGATCATGGGGCAGCTTGCCTCCGGGCTGCAAAGCTCCATGAGCGGCGCCTTTTCCGACCTGGGAGATACCATGCAGGACGCGTTTCATATTGATTCTGACGCCTTTGCCCAGGCTTTCCACATGAACATGAACGGCGACGAGCTGGCCGAGCTCATGTCCTCCATGTCCGCCGCCGACAACGCCACCTTCGAGGGCAATCTGAAAAAGCTGGGCTACGCGGACTTTGACGATCCCAGCGGGATCAGCATCTATCCCCTGGATTTTGAGAGCAAGTCCCGGATCGTCGGCATTCTGGACGGCTATAACGCCCGCATGGAGCAGGAGGACCCGGACCGGGTCGTCTCCTACACCGACATGGTGGGGACCCTCATGTCCTCCGTCACCGATATTGTGGACGTGGTGAGCTATGTGCTCATTGCCTTTGTAGCCATTTCCCTGGTGGTCTCCTCCATCATGATCGGCGTGATCACCTATATCAGCGTGCTGGAGCGCAAGAAGGAGATCGGTATTCTCCGGGCCATCGGCGCTTCCAAGCGGAATATCTCCCAGGTTTTCAATGCCGAGACCATCATCATCGGCTTCTGCTCCGGCGTCATCGGCATCGCCTGCACCCTGCTCCTGCTGATCCCCGTGAATACGCTCATTCACCATCTGGCGGATACCCAGTCCATCAACGCCATGCTTCCCTGGGGCGGCGCGGTGATCCTCATAGCCCTCAGCGTCCTGCTGACCCTTATCGGCGGCCTGATCCCCGCCGGAAAGGCCTCCCGCAGCGATCCCGTGGCGGCCCTGCGGACGGAGTGACCCTGGCTCCCCGGAAATTCCTGTCCTGCAAAAGGGACCCGCCGGAAAATTATCCGGCGGGTCCCTTTTATTAGGAGATGCCCGTAAAGCGGTAAAATCAGTTTCTAAACAGAACGGCACAGCTCTTCTAACGGAAAGCCCTCAGGGCGGCTTTTCGGCCCCTCCGGGAAGCTGTTCACTTCCCGTGCCAGCGTGGTCTCTCCCAGCTTGACAAACACCGACTCCGCCAAAACGTCGGAACGGCAGCAGTTGACCCGCCACAGGGCCGTATCCATTGACAAAAGCAGCAGTTCTTCTAAATCAAGGCGCTTTTCCATTTGATTTTCCTCACTTTACAATTTTGCGCTGACCGGAAAGGGGCGTCCTGCCGTTTACAGGAGGATCTCCCTGCCGGTCTCAGCGGACTTGTAAATGGCCTCCAGGATCTGGGTGACCACAAAAGCCTGCTCGGGCTTGACCACCGGCTCCGTGCCGTTCAAGACAGCCTCCAGCCACTGGCGGTTGTCGATGGTGCCGGGAGCGGCGCTGCCGCCCTCAAAATAGGCCACGGCTCCGCCGCCCGCGATCTCCTCGTTCATCAGCTGGCCGTGACGGCCCCGGTTATAGACCAGCCTGTCCTGGGGATAGCTCATGCCGGAGTAAATTTCCGCACCGGCCTTTGTACCGCAGAGGGTGGTGCTGGCCTCCCGGGACTCACTCATGTTGATGGCCCAGGCAGCCTCCAGGGAAATGGCAGTGCCATCCTTCATCTTGATGAAGCCCATGGCGCTGTCCTCCACCTCGTAGGTCTCCGGATCCCAGGGGCCGAACAGGTTCCCCTCGGTGGCCTGAGGCAGGTTTCCCAGTTTGTAGAACACGCTGCCGGTAACGCTTACAGGCTCGTAGTTATCCATCATCCACAGGGTCAGGTCCAGGGCGTGGGTGCCGATGTCGATCAGCGGGCCGCCGCCCTGCTTGGATTTGTCCGGGAACACGCCCCAGGTGGGCACGGCCCGGCGGCGCACCGCGTGGGCTTTCCCGTAATAGATGTCCCCCAGCTCGCCAGCCTCGCAGGCCTTCTTCAGGTTCTGCACCTCGGGGCGGAAACGGTTTTGGTAGCCGATGGTGAACTGCTTGCCGGACCTTTTCCAGGCCTCGATCATCTGCCGGGCGTCGCTGGTGTTGTGTGCCATGGGCTTTTCGCAGTAGACGTGCTTGCCCGCTTCAAAGGCCGCCACGGTGATGGGGCAGTGGGCCACGTTGGGGGTCAGCACGTGGACGACCTCCACCTCGCCGTCGCCCAGCAGGTCGTGGTAGTCCTCATAGACCCGGGCGCCGGGGGCGCCGAACTCCGCCGCGCCCTTCTCCGCGCGCTCTTTGATAATGTCGCAGAAGGCCACGATCTCGCACAGATCGCTGTTCGCTTTCATGGCCGGGAAATGCTTCTGGTTGGCAATGCCGCCGCAGCCCACAATGCCGATTTTCAGTTTCTTCATGTCTGATTTCCTTTCCGTAAACAGAGATCACAACCGCTTTCAGTCGTCTAATACACGCTCCTGGCAGGTCACAGAGAAGGAGGTGGTCGCCAGAGGCTCCGGCCGCTGGCAGCGGGTGGTCATTTCGTAAACCTTCCCCGTCTTGCAGCATTCCTGAATGGCGTCGATCACTTCCACCGCGTGGAGGCCAATATCCGCATGGCAGCGGGGACGCCTGCCGTTTAAGATGGCATAGCACATATCCGCCAGGCCCACACCCCGGGAGGACTCATAGAAGCCGTGGAGAAGGGGCAGCTCAACGGACTGCTCCGGATTCCACTCTCCCAGCTGCTGCACGTCGTCGTCATTGGGGTCTCCCCTTCTGGGCCCCGGCTTCCCCAGCATACTGGGATCGGGCTTCGCGCCGGGACGGGTCACCACCAGCGTATCGGTAAACATATTGGGGTCGCCCAGCTTCAGATAACCCTGGGTGCCGCCCACGTTAAAGGCATGGCTGGTGTAGGTATCGGAAGAAATGTTAAAGGTGCCCAGCATCCCGTTTTCAAATTCCAGAGCAGCCAGCAGGGTGGTGGGAGTGTTGGTCTCAAAGATTTCCCCGTATCTGGGGTGCTTGGGGTTTTCAAAAACCCTCTGGGGGAACAGGTTGCCGCCAAAACCGGCCACCCGCTTGATGGAACCAAAGAGATTGATCATCTCGTGGAGATAATATCCCCCCAAATCAAAGGGGAAGCCTCCACCGTAGTGCAGCGGGAAAAAGAAATGCTTCGGCTTGGTGTCAAAGAAGGGGGATTCCGGGTTGTAATGGCGGGAAACCTGGGCGTGAACCGTAAGGGGCTTTCCGATGATGCCATCGTCGATATACTTCCGGGCGGACTGCTCCCAGGCCCCTAAAAAGGTATCGGGCGCGGTGGTGTACAGCAGCCCCTTTTCCTGGGCCAGGTCATACAGCATTTTGGCGTCAGCGAAAGTGGGGGCCATCATCTTCTCGCAGTAAACATGCTTGCCGTGCTCAAAGGCAGCCTTGGTGATCTCCACATGGGACTCAGGGTAGGTCAGGTTCACCACGATCTGGATCTCCGGATCCTCCATCAGCTCCTGAACGCTCATGGCCTTCACGCCGGGATAATGCTCCTCCATCCACTTTGCACGGGACTCGATCTGATCCGCGCAGGCAACCACGTCGATCACTTCAAATTTGTTGACCATGTTCTCCATGTAGGTTCCCTTGCAGATGCCTCCGCAGCCTACAACACCGACTTTTACTTTTTTCATGCTTTTGTCTCCTTTCCCCTGTTTCTCAGGCTTCTTCCCACAGCTTATCCAGCATACGGATATGCCGCTCGATCTCCTCCACCTGGGTAATGCCCGGCTGGTGCCGGCCGCCCTCGTATTCGGAGGCAATGAAGCCCTGGTAATTTTCTTCCTTCATGATCTTCAGGAAGCCGGGATAGTCGATCCCCTCGCAGACCAGGTTTTCGTCCACATGGAAGAATTTGCCGTGCATGTACTGGGAATATTTCAGATACCGGCGGAAGCCCTCGTAATCGGGAGAGGTGCGGAAATAGTCCGAACCCATCTTTCCGTGGCGGTCGGTGTACAGCTTCTTCTGGGCCACATAGACGTCGGCCTCGTCTCCGCCTTCCTCCAGAATCATTTTGTTCAGCTCCTCCACCGGGATCTCGGTGGTCTCAAACAGGCGGCGGATCTTGTGGAGCAACTCCTTGTGGCAGAGCTCGTCCGGCATGGTGTTCAGCACGGTGGCGGGAGCGCCGGACAGGAAGGAGGAAAAGTCCATCACAAAGCCAAGATGGGGGGACTGCACCCTTTCGTACAGCTTTTCAAAATCCCGGAACACCGGAGAATCCGGGGTATGGGGGCCGTGAAGCTCCACCGCCAGATGCAGATCCAGCGCCTCGGCGTAGGGCAGGAGCTTTTCCATGGTCCCGGCCAGCAGGCCCTCCTGGCTGCGCACCACCTTAAAGCCCATGCGCTTGGCGTATTCCATTTCATTGATGGTCCAGGTCAGCCGCTCGTCCTCTGTCATGAAGCGTCCCTTGTGCTTTCCGTTGTCCACATAGATGCTGTAGCAGACAGGGGTCATTTCCAGCCGCTGGTACAGGTCTACAAAACGCTTCATCCATTCCTCGCTGGGATTGGGATGGCCGTTCACCATCTGGGGAGATACTATCTCAAACCCGTCTGCGCCGATGGCCTTTACCTGTTTGAGAATGTCCTCCAGGGACTGCTGGCCCGTCATGTACTCAGGGCCAAAGCCGTACAGCGTGACACTGTGCTTCAGTCTGCTCATTGTTCCACTACCTCCATTTCCTCTTCCCCATGGATATGCAGGGGATTCAGGAATTCCTGGGCCTCCTCATATCCCTCTGTTCCGTTGCCCACCGTATGGCCAAAGTCGTTGCGCCGGACAAAGTCCACTGCGATATGGTGCCGTCCGGCGGACAGTCCCCCGATCTGATACACCAGCAGGCTGCACTCGTCCTCCGCGCCCCAGAAAACCTGGCTGTGACCGCCAAGATCCCGGATGGGGAACTTCATGTCCTTCAGCTCCAGCACGATATACTCCTGGGGAACCTCTTTCCCGTCCACCGTGACCCGGACGTCCTCAAAGGTGGAAAGCCAAATTCCGCGGTAGCTCAGGTTGTTCAGCCGGAAGGTGTATCCGGTGGTCACGCCGCAAACGGAGTGGTTCCGCAGGCTCCCGGACTTGATGGGGCCAATGAAGCTGCCCATGACCATGGGCTGGTCCAAGATTTCATGTACTTTTTTCAGCCTTTCTTCCACTGTCATCTTTTTTTCTCCCTTCTATTCTGCCGGTCCGGTCAATGGGCCGACTCGAACCGCTCGATTGCCATACGGCTGCGGCAGATCCCGGTGATCGCGTCCGGCTTCTGGGCGTCGTCTTCCACAATGGCGTAATCGTGGCCCAGGCTCTTTGCCAGGTCATAGTAAAATTTGCAGTCCAGCTGTCCCTGGTCCAGGGGGCAGGATTCGTTGTGGTCGTTGCCCTTCAGATGCAGCCACATGATGCGGTCCTTGTGGCTGGTGATAAACTCGGTCAGCTGCTCCGGCGTCAAAGCGCCCTGCTTCGTCGCCCAGCAGATGTCGATCTCCAGCATGACGTCCGTTTCCTTCAGCAGACGCTCCCGCAGCATTTCCCCGGCGATGGTCATATGCTCAAAATTGTGGGTGTGATAGTAAAGATCCAGCCCGGCCTTTCGCAGCTGGGCGGCATATTTGTTCACGTTTACGATCACCGCATCCAGTTCTTCCTTGGTTTCCGGATAATGGGCCATCCGCTCCCGGATCACAGCCATGTCCGTTCCCTCCGGGAAATAAGGCATGGGACGGGAGATCCCGATCCAGTGGACCCCCAGGCGCTTGTGGTAATCGATAACCCGGTCCATGCTGTCCTCCAGCCGGCCGTACTGCACGTGGGCGCCGTTTACCTCCAGCCCCAGCTGATCCAGGAGAGCGCGGAATTCCTCGGCGCTGACGCCTTCATAATCCTTGCCGTTGAAGCCGGCCAGCTCCACTGCGTCGTAGCCCAGGGTCTTGATGACCTCCAGCTTGCTCCGGAAGGAGAGCGGAGACTTACCCAGATTGTAAAGCTGCGAACCAATTTTCATAAAAATTCCTCCCTTTATCCCTTGACCGCGCCGATGGTCATTCCCTTCACATAGTACTTCTGGAAGAAGGGCAGCAGAAGCATCAGGGGCAGGGAACCCACGGCTGCAAGAGCCATTTTCAAGCTGTTTGTGGGAATATTTGTGGAAACCTCCACGCTGTCCGTATTCTGAGACAGGTACTGTGCGTCCGCCAAAATGCGGTTCAGCAGCTGCTGTACGCTGAAAAGCTTGGAATCCGTCACATAGTAGAGGCCATTCATCCAGTCGTTCCAGTAGCCCAAAGCGATCATCAGGCCAATGGTGGCGATGATGGGCGTTGAAATGGGCAGAACGATCTGGAACAGGATCCGGAACTCGTTGGCCCCGTCTATCCGGGCCGCTTCCTTGATCTCATCCGGAATGTTGGATTGGAAATACGACCGCATCACGATGACCTGAAAGGCGTTTACCATCAGCCTTGGCACGATCAGCGCCCATATGGTGTTTTTAATGTGGAACCACTGGGACCACATGATGTAAGTGGGGACCAGTCCGCCGCTGAAAAGCATGGTGAAGAACACGTAAAAGGCAAACGCGCTCCTGCCGGGAAGGTCCCGCAACGACAGCCCATAGGCCAAAAAAATGCTCATGAAAAGCCCCAAGACGGTTCCCACTGCCGTGCTGATCAGCGTGACCCCGTAGGAACGGATCACCAGCATAGGCCGCTTTAGCAGGTAGTCGTATGCGTCGAAGCCGATCTCGCTGGGGAACAGGTTATACCCGTGCCTGATCAGGGAAGCTTCCGAGGAAATGGAAGACATGAACATGATTGCAAAGGGATACAGGCAGATCAGCACAAGAAGGATCATGACCACATGGACAAAAATGGGAAACGCGCCGGATTTTTTACCGACCATAATTTAACCTCCCTTTTGGTCAGAACATCGCGTCTTCCGCACTGACCTTTTTTACAATAAAGTTTGCCAAAAGCACCAGGACAAAGCCGACCACAGACTGGAAGAAGCCAGCCGCAGAGGACATTCCGATATTACCCAGCTCCATCAGGCCCCTGTAAACATAGGTGTCGATGGTGTTGGTCACATCGATCAGGGCGCCGGAGTTCAGCGGCACCTGGTAAAACAGGCCGAAATCAGAATAGAAGATGCGGCCCACCGACAGCAGCGTCAGCGTAATGATGGTAGGCTTCAGGAAGGGCAGCGTCACGTGCCAGAACTGCTGCCACCTGCTGGCGCCGTCCAGGGCTGCCGCCTCGTAATAGCCCTTGTCAATGCTGTTGATGGTGCTCAGGTACAGAATGATGTTATAGCCGCTGCTCTTCCAGAGATGGACGAACACCAGGATAAACGGCCAGTATTGAGGCGAGGAATACCAGGAGATTCCCTCCAGTCCCAAAGGCTCCAGGATCACCCGGTTGATAAACCCGGTCTGCCCGGCCAGAAAAGCGTTTACCAGATAGGCGACTACGATGATGGAAATCAGATAAGGGTAAAGCACCACAGTTTGATAAAGCTTGATGGACTTTTTCCCCTTTACCTCGGCGAGCAGCACGGCGATAAAAATGGCAAACACCGTGCCGATCACGATAAACGCCAGATTGTATCCCACGGTGTTCATGGTGATGTTCCAGGCGTCCTTGGTGGCAAACAGAAACTCAAAGTTTTTGAAGCCCACCCACTTGCTGCCAAAGACCCCCAGCTTCTGGGAATACTGCTTAAAGGCCAGCTGTAAGCCGCTCATGGGCAGATAATTGTTGATAAATAAGTACAGTAACGCCGGCAGCATCAACAGGTACACAGGGATATAGCGGCGAAACAGCATCGATCCGGTTTTCTTCTTTTTTTGCGTCACATCGGTCACCCTCTTGTCCTTTTAGCCTTTTAGATAAAATGCAAGGCGATAGCCACTCAAAAGCTCAATGCCTACGCCTTGCACTATCTGTCTCTTCAGCGATTCTTAACTGCCGGACTTACTTCCCCAGGAACTCGTTGAGCTGCTCTTGCTTGGCGGCGATAATGCGGTCAATGCCGTTGTCCTTCAGCTCCTGAACCATCTTCGGAATATTTTCCTCAGGGTCGATGGTACCGGTCTCCAGGTCGCCGCAGTATTTGGTCAGCACGTTGCTGCAGGCAGCGATCTCATTGAGGTAATCGGAGTTGTTAAAGGCAAAACCATACGCCTTGGAGGAGACGGCCTTCTGGTTCCATTCTCTGGTCTGATCCCACACGTCCAGAGCGGTACCGGTCCAGACATGCGTGATAAACTGGTTGCCATAGGTCCAGCCCATGCCGTAGTTGTAGTACTTGCAGTCGTCGGCAGTGCCGATATAGCCGATGCCGCCGTCTTCCTTCACTTCATAGTGAACGCCCTCGACACCGTTGATGATCAGGTTGCCCACCACGGGGTCGGTGTACCACAGCTGCAGGAACTGCATGGCCTTGTCGGGATGCTCAGAAGAAGCGGGAATGCACAGGGTGGCGTTCATCACATTGGAGGTGGTGCGCAGGGCGTCGGTGAGGATGCAGGCGCCCAGCTCATAGCCTACCTGATTGGAGCAGGTCTCCACGTTGCCCGGCTTGTAGGAGGTGATGCCGGAGAAGGCGGTCTTGGCCTTCAGGCGGGCATTCCAGAAGTCGGTTCCGGTGGCGATGTCCTTGTCGATCCAGCCGTTGGTATACCAGGTGCGCATCAGCTTGCACAGCTCCATATACTCGTCTGTTTCAAACAGGTTGACCACAGTGGTATCCTGGGCATAGTTGGGGAGAACGCCCAGCCTGTCGGAAAGCTTGTCCGCGTCCCAGCTGTCAAAGGTCATGGCATTGGGAGCGCCGCCGAACATATCCAGCTCCGGGTGCGCCGCTGCAACCTTCTCATAGATGGGAGTCAGGTCAAAAATGCTCTCCACCTTATCCAGGTCTTCCACAACGCCCACTTCTTCGGCGATGGCCTTGTTGTAAACCAGCATACGGCTCATGGCCATGTCCTTCAAAGAGGGGATGGCGTAGATCTCATCGCCGATGTAAGCGGCGTCCAGGAACTCCTTGCCAACGGCCTCCTCGATCCCGTCGCCGTACTGGGCCAGCAGGTCGGACAGGGGAGTGATGGCGTCCTGGCCGATCAGGGAGCGCAGATTGGTCTCAGACAGGAAGGTGATGTCCAGCGGGTCGCCGGAGCGCACCATGTTGGATACCGTATCCTGGAAGGAGCCGGAGTTGATGAAGGTGAGGTCGACGTTGACGCCGATCTTAGGCTCAACATACTCGTTGATCGCCTGCTCCACCACTTCCACGTCGTCGGTAACGCTGCTGCTCATCAGGTAGATGCTCAGGGTCACGACTTCCGCGTCGGGCTTGCTCTCCGGTGTGGAGTTTACCGCGCTGCTCTGTACAGCCGGTGTGCTGCTGGAAGCGGGAGAAGAGCTTGGTTCGCTCTGATTGCACCCGGCAAACAGGCAGCATAGCAGTGTCGCCATCAGGACGATGGCCAGCAGCTTTTTGCCTACATGTCTTTTCATATTAACGTTCCTCCTTTGTCTTTTTGCACATTTTATGTGCACGACTAATGACGCTTTTAGTATAATTGGTGTTAAGGTGTTTATCTACCACTTTTTCGTTACGAAAAGATAACTTTTCCGACATGCTTTTTTACGACGCCGCTTTCTGCTGTGCAGCTAAATCTTTCAATCCATGGTCATAGAACCGGTAGCGCACAAACAGGAACAGGGCCGCCAGCACCCAGGCGCTGGGAGAGGCAAAGCACACCACCAGATAGCGGCTCCAGTCGTCCCAGGCGACCTGCAGGGCAAAGATGCACAAAAACAGCCGAAGCACGAATTCCAGCACGCCTCCCAGAAATGGGAAGAAGGATTTTCCCAAGCCCTGCAAGACGTTGCGGTAGAGAAACAGCAGAGCAAATCCGCCGTAGCCCGCCGCCATAAACAGCAGATAGGTCCTGGCCGCCCGCATGGCTTCTGCTGAGATCTCGCTGACAAAAAGCCGGATCAGGGCAGGGCCCGCCGCCAGATTCATCAAAGCGGAAAAACCGGCGCAGAGCAGGGTCATCAGAAAGGCGGAACGCACGCCGGTACGGATCCTTTTGTAGTTCTTTGCGCCCAGGTTTTGGGCGCAGTAGGTGGCCATGGAGGTGCCTACGGTCTGAAAGCTCTGTACCATCAGGTTTTCCACCTTGTTGGCCGCGGCGTAGGCACTGACGATTTCCGCCCCGAAGTCATTGACGGTGCGCTGCAAAATGACGGCGCCGACAGCCGTTACGGAAAACTGAAAGGCCATGGGGAACCCGATGCCGAACATATCCAAGGTCATCTCTTTATTTATCTTCAAATCCTTTCCGGAAATGTGCAGAATGGGGAATCTTCTAAAAATTGTAATCACGCACAGCACCCCTGCCATTCCCTGGGAGAGCACCGTGGCGAAGGCCGCCCCCTGCACGCCCATGTGAAAGACTGTAATAAACAAAAAGTCCACGCCGGCGTTTACCACGCTGGCAAAAATCAAAAAATACAGGGGTGTTTTGCTGTCTCCCACAGCCCGGAGGATCCCGGAAGACATATTGTAAAGGATCGTGCATGGAATTCCGAGGAAAATCAGGAAAATATAATGGTAAGCGTCATCAAACAGCGTATCCGGGGTCTGCATCAGCCGAAGCAGCCCGCCGGCCCCCGCAGCAGCCATGGAGGTGATAAGGATGGAGATCACCGCACACCAGAGCACGGACAGCCCCACATAGTGCCGCATTTTCTCATAATCCTTCGCTCCGAAGCTGCGGGCCACAGGCACCGCGAACCCCGCTGTGAGCCCGTTGCAGAAGCCTAGGACCAGAAAGCTGAGTGCCCCGGTGGACCCCACCGCCCCCAAGGCGTGAAAGCCCAGGGTATTCCCCACGATCACCGTGTCTACCAGGTTGTAAAGCTGCTGAAAAATGTTGCCGATCAGAACCGGAACGGAGAAAAGCGCGATCACCTTCCAGGGGGTGCCCTTGGTCAAATCTTTTGTCATTTTGTTCCCTCCTTTTCTTTTAACACCTATCCGTTCCATTGTAACGGCCGATTTCCCGGATCATCTACCACTTTTGCGAGAACACTTTGTCGTTTTTCCGACATTTCCTTGAACTTTCCATCATCAAATTGTATAATTCTTCTAGATTTCCTGCTGATGAAGGAGGAATGGACATGAAAAAGGCTCATTCGGTCAAGTATTGGTTTGCCGTCATTCTGATTGTTTACAGCATTTTCGCCGTTGCCATTGCGCTGCTTGTCTCCAAAAACACGCTGGACAGCCTTTCGGCAGACGCCGCCCAGCGGCGGTACGAGCTGTTGGAACTCTATCTGGAGCAGACGGACATCACCCTGCGCAATGCTTACTATTCTCTGATCGACCTCAATTTGAACAATAAGGATCTGATGGAGCTGCTGGTAGATGAAAGCATCTCCGAAAGCGCCCTGAAGAAAAGCTCGCTCCAGCGGACGCTGCAATCCCTCACCAGCAGCCACACGGAGATCACCGGGTATTTCCTCTATGTCCCCTCCGATGCTCTGGGCAGCGAGTATTTTGGCTTTGCCTCCAACGGGACCCAGGAGCAGATCGAAAATGTTTCCCGTACCACGGCCTACAGCCTCGTCAAGGAGCTGGTAAGCTCTCCCGACCTGCGGAAGAGCCGCTGGTTTATCCAATCGGTCAACGGACAGAACTACCTGATGTGCATCGTCTGCTCCAACAACTCCTATACGGGCTGCTACGTAAACATGAACTCCCTGATCCGCCACCTGGACAAGCTGGAAACGCAGCACGGATACTCCTTTTTCACCGATGCCTCCGGCATGATCCTGACCCAGTCCCAACTGGAAGCCCAGCAAATTTCCCTGAACGAGGAGGGCACCTTCTATCAAACGGAGGTGGTAGACGGGATCAAATATATTTCCATCAACGCTTTTTCCTCCACCGCAGACGCCTATCTGGTAGCGCTGATTGCCAACCAGGATATTTTCGCCAGCTTTTCCCCCTTTTTCCTGACGCTGCTGTTTACCCTGGCTACCGGGGTCTTGCTGCTTCCCATCACGCTGACCGTGCTGTGGTCCATTTTTAACCGCTCTCTTTCCCATCTGCTGCTGGTGATTGAACGGGTCAAAACCGGGGATTCCACTGCCCGCACCACCAATCGCACCGCCATTTTGGAGATGGCCACGATCAACCAATCCTTTAACGAGATGATGGACGAGATCGAGGCCTTGAAAATCTCCGTTTATGAGCAGCAGCTCAAAGAGCGCCAAACCTATTTGGATTATTTGCAGGTCCAGATACGTCCCCACTTTTTCCTGAACTGTCTGAATTTGATCTACAGCCTGGCCGAATTGAGGCAGTATGAAAACGTGAAAGAGCTTTCCCTGAGCCTGGTTCGGTATTTCCGCTATCTTTTCCACCGCTCCGCCTCCCTCGTCACCGTAAAAGAGGAGCTCGAGCATGTGCAGAATTATATCAACATCCAGCAGTTCCGTTTTCCCAATGAGATCCAGTATGAAAAAGAAGTGGAAGACGGCCTGGAAAACGCCCTGATCCCGCCTATCTCCATCCAAACCTTTGTGGAAAATTCCATCAAGTACGGCCGCAGCGGAAAGGAGCAGACCCTGATCAAAATCAAAATCGAGCGTCACGGAGAAAAAATGCGGGTCAGCGTGCGGGACAGCGGGAAGGGCTTCCCGCCGGACGTCCTGGTTACTCTGAATTCCGGGAAGCGTCTGAGTGAAGACGAGATTCATCGCATCGGCATCACCAATGTGACCGAGCGGATCTCCCTCTTCTATGAGGGCGAGGGGTACGCCCGGTTTTACAACAATGGCGGCAGCGTGTCCGAATTCACCATTCCGCTTACATTTGAAGCGGAGCAGAAAGGAGAGAATGAAGAATGAAATCCGGTTATACCGTAATGATCGTGGACGATGAGCCCATCGCAGTGGAGGCACTGCAAAAGGGGATCGACTGGGCCTCTATGCAGGTGGAAACCGTTCTTTCCGCCAATACCGCCTTCGACGCCCAAGAGCTTCTTTCCCAGCAGGAGGTGGATATTGTCCTGTGCGACATTGAAATGCCGGGAGCAAGCGGCCTGGAGCTGGTGGAGTTTATCAGTGAGACCTATCCTGCCACAGTCTGTATCTTTCTCACCTGCTACTCGGAATTTGCCTATGCCAAAAAGGCCGTTTCCCTGGGCGCTTTTGACTATTTGCTCAAGCCCGTGGATTATGAGGAGCTGACAGGGATCCTGAAGCGGGCCCTTGCCCATCGGAAAAAGGCAATTTCCAGAGAAAAGACCAGCGCCGTGTTTCAGGACCTTTCCCGCCGGGCGGAGGAGGGCGACCCTTCTGAAGCTTCGTTGACGGCAACCATTCAGGAGGCCGAAGCTTTTATCCTGGAAAATATCAGCGATGAAACGCTGAGCTGTCAAACAGTGGCACAGCACGTCTACCTGAACAGCGACTACCTTTCCAAGGTGTTTAAGGCAAAGCTCAATATCTCCCTGAAAAGCTATATCATTAAGGCCCGTATGTCGCTGGCCTGCCAGCTTCTTACCGACACCAATCTTTCCGTCAGTAAGATCGCCATGTCCTGCGGATACACCCACATGGCCCATTTTTCCAAAATGTTCAAGCAGGAAATCGGCCAAACGCCCTATGAATACCGCACGAAGCTCAAGGGGTAAATTTCTTTTCCCGGCGGGCCGGCCCGCCGCAATCCGGCAAAATTGTCTCAAACGCAAGAGACTGCTGCAAAATTTTGCAGCAGTCTCTTTTTTAGGAATCATGAAAGATTAAAAGGAGGTATCATATGTCACCAGTTCGCCGCCGATCTCCTGCTGGGGCTGGTACAGCGCGGGAGAAAGCACCTCGATCTCCGCGGCGGAGACCTCACGATGCAGCTCCTCTGAAAGGAAGATGCCGTCGGTAAATTTCAGCATATCCATGGCGATAGAGGGAGTGTTATACCTTGTGCTGTCATCCAGAATGCCCAGCCAGTACGCCAGCCACATGCTCTGGTTGTCGTTGTACAAAAGCTTTTTGGGGTCTACCCTGGTCTCTATGACGCCGTTGGCGTCACAGTTCAAATCGATAGAGACGTCACGGCCGTCCAATTCGCCGTGATAGCGCAGCTCCGGCTCTCCCCGTAAAGGCGTTTGGCCGGGCCGTCTGGCCCACCGGCCGCCGCTGGTGTCCGTATCGATCAGGTCCAGCCCGCCCTTGGAGCCCAGAATATAGGTCTTGCTGTAGTCCTGGGTGTTGGCCGCCGTGGTGGAAAGGAAATGAAAGCCTATGCCGTTCTCAAATCTTGCAAAGCCGTCGGCAATATCCTCCACGCCGAAACCCAGGGGGTTCTCCACCAGACGGGGATCCACCGGAATTCCGTTTCTCGCAAAGCCGTTGACGCTTTTCAGCTTCGGCTGCCCCAGAATAAACAGGATCTGGCTGATCAGGTATACGCCAATGTCAATGGATTTTCCGTGCCCCGCGATCTCTTTGGTGTAAAAATCCGTGGTAAGCGGGGAAGAGCTCCACCCCGGCCGCCAGTCCAGTCCCGGCCTCCAGCGGTGGGATACGTTTTCCAAATTCACGTAATATACGTCGCCCAAGCGGCCGCTCTGCACCATATCCCGGGCCAGCCTGCTTTGGGGAGTCATGAGGGAGCTCAGCTGCACATGGAGCTTTCTCCCCAGCTTTGCCGCGCAGTCGCTGATCAGCTTGGCGTCGTGGAAGCTGGCGGCCATGGGCTTTTCCACATAGCAGTCATAGCCCGCCTTCAGGCAGGTAATCGTCACCGGCGTGTGGTAATTATTGTGTACGTTGACGTCGATCACATCGATGTCGTCCCGCTTCAGCATGGTTCGGAAATCCACGTACAGATCTTTTTCTGAAAAGCCGTACTGCTCTCCCCAGGCCTTCAGCTTTTTCTCATCCAGCTCTGCCACCGCCACAACTTTGGCGGTAAAGCCCAGCTTTTCCGCATTCTTCTGGATGTTCTCATAGATCGTCATGTGACGGTGGGAAATCACTCCCGCACCAATCATTGCTACCCGTACTTCCCGCATTCTGAGCACTCCTCCCGTAAAACTGACCGTCCGCTTCCCTGTGGAAAGCTCTTTGGTATCATCTTATCAAGCCCCCAAAGGAAAAACAATCATAATTCCGGAAAGAAAATAGCGGTTTTCCGATGTCTCCATTCTGCATCGCGCGGCGCGGGATTCCCGGCCTCCCGGCGTTTTTCCGCCGCTTAGGATAGCCGTCCCGCCAAGCAGCGAAAAAAGCGGGGAAAGACATAGAACACAAACGCCTTGCAGTCCCCCGCAAAAAAGGATATAATATCCGCAAAGCGGATATTATACAGATTGAAATTTGTCCCGGCCGGTTTGCACCTACGGTGTAACGGCCGATGGACACATTATACCAGCGCACGTTCCGTGCGCTGGTATAATAGCGGCAAAAAGCCTTCTCAAAAGGAGCGTTGTTTTATGAAAGAAATTCCCAAAATCCTGTTGGAAAAGGCGGCGGAGCTGGAGGAAAAAACCGCCCGGCGTTTCCCCTCCCTGGCGCCCCTGGCCCGGCAGTGCTTCCTCAATACCATAGAGACCACGGTCCAGGAGCTTCCCGACGGCAGTTTCTTCGTGATCACCGGGGACATTCCCGCCATGTGGCTGCGGGACAGCGCCGCCCAGGTCAAGCCCTATGTGAAGTACGCCGGGGCGGACCCTGAACTGCGGGGGATCTTGCGGAGCGTTTTGGAGAAGCAGGAATTTTATGTGAATCGTGATCCCTATTCCAACGCTTTCAACAGCAGCGAGCAAGAAAAGGGCTACAGCGAGGATGACCGAAGCGATTTTTCCAGCGGCTGGATCTGGGAACGCAAGTATGAGGTGGACTCCCTCTGCGCCCCTCTCACCCTGGCCTGGGACTACTATTCCGCCACCGGGGACGCCTCCGTCTTTACCCCGGATTTCCGCCGGATGGTGGAAACCATCCTCCGGACCTTCCGTACGGAGCAGAACCATGGCACACATTCTGCCTACTGGTTTGTCCGGGAAAACGCCTGGGCCCCCAGCGACACCCTGCCCATGGGAGGAAAGGGTCGGCCTGTGAATTTCACCGGAATGACCTGGTCGGGGTTCCGCCCCTCGGATGATTCCTGTAAATTCAATTACCTGATCCCCTCCAACATGATGGCGGTGACCGCGTTGCGCAAGGCGGCCGAGCTGGTGGACGCAAGCTTCCGGGACGATGGGCTCAGCGCAAGCTGCCGGGAGCTGGCCCAGGAAATCGAAGACGGGATCGAAACCTACGGCATTGTGGACCACCCGAAATACGGAAAGATTTACGCCTATGAAACGGACGGCTTTGGAAATTACAATCTGATGGACGACGCCAATTCCCCCAGCCTGCTCTCCATCCCCTACCTGGGCTACCGGAGCGCCGAGGATCCGGTTTACCGGAACACCCGCCGGTTCCTGCTGTCAGAGGACAACCCCTATTACGTCAGCGGGAAGGCTGCCAGAGGGATCGGCAGCCCCCATACCCCGCCGGGATACATCTGGCACATCTCGCTGATCATGCAGATTCTGACCTCCAGCGACCCGGCAGAGATCGAGGACTGCCTTTCCATGCTGGCCCGCACCCACGCCGGGACCAATTTCATGCATGAGGGCTTTTGCGCAGACGATCCCCGGCAGTTCACCCGCCCTTGGTTCGCTTGGGCAAATTCCCTGTTCGCCCAGATGCTGGACGCCATTTAAGCGATTTCATAAACCTTCTCTGCCCACAGGCAGCCCGCCGATTTTTTGGCGGGCTGCTTTCCATTTATGAATCTCCCTCCCTGGCGAACTCCTCCCGGAGCTTTTCCAGGGCTTTTTTCTCAATGCGGGAAATGTAGCTCCGGGAAATGCCCAGACGCTTTGCCACCACCCGCTGGGGCTGGGGGCGGTATCCACGAAGCCCGTACCGCATACAGATGATGTTCCGCTCCCGGTCGGTCAGCGCGCTGTCCAGAAAACGGTATAGCTTTTCGCTTTTCATCTTCAGGTCTATGCTGTCGATGATGGTGTCATCCACCGCCATGGTATCCATCAGCGTCAGGGCATTGCCGTCCTTGTCCGTGTCGATGGGCTCGTTGATGGACACGTCCTGGGCGCTTTTCCTGCCGCTACGAAAGCACATGAGCACCTCGTTTTCAATGCACCTGGAGGCGTAAGAGGAAAACCGGATGTTCTTCCCCGGATCAAAGGTATCCACCGCCTTGATCAGCCCAATGGTGCCAATCGAGATCAGATCCTCCTGGTCATTCTGGCTGGCGTAATATTTCTTTAACGTTTACCGCAGGTGCAAGGCAAATTGCTTATATCTTCAGGGGACAAGCCAAATTCGGGCAGAAAAAAACCTTCCCCTGCCGGTATCGGGTGAGTATACTGCTGGGGGACATCTGGGGCATCAGTGATAGATAAAAATCTCATCTGCTTTTTACAGAACGCCTTGATTTTCTCATCGGCTGCGGGTATAATAGCTATTGATAAGTTCATCGTATTTTCGACTAAGTTTTCAACGGAGGCCTCTATGGAAATCAAACGTGACCGCTACTTAAATCAACTGATATCCTATATGTGGGACGGTCAGATCAAGGTCATCACCGGGATCCGCAGGAGCGGTAAATCCTATCTGCTCCGCAATCTTTTCAAAAAGCACCTACTATCTCAGGGGATAACAGAAGACCATATTCTCTGCTTGGAGCTGGACTTGGCAAAGGATATCCGCTACAGAAACCCTTTGGAGCTGGCAGGCTATGCGCGGGGTATCGTAGAGAATCAGGACGAACAGTTTTACCTCTTCGTGGACGAAATACAGATGTCTGACGAAGTGCCGAACCCCTACAACAAAGACGGAAAGCCCATCACCTTTTATGACGCTCTCAATGACTTGAAATCACTTTCCAATCTGGACATTTATGTTACCGGAAGCAATTTCAGAATGTTGTCCAGCGATATTTTAACTGAGTTCAGAGGACGCAGCGATGAAATCAGAGTCCACCCCTTGAGCTTTGCGGAGTTCTACTCTGCTGTGGGCGGTGACAAATCGGAGGCGTTTGAAAATTACGCCTTTTTTGGTGGAATGCCCCTTGTGCTTTCTCGTCCCTCTGACGCTGCAAAAATGAATTATCTGCAATCACTCTTCTCCGAAGTATACCTGAAAGATATTGTGGAACGCAAAGGCGTTAAGCGGGAAGATGTGCTTGCCGCCATTCTCGACTTGCTCGCTTCCTCCATCGGCTCCCTCACCAATCCCAATAAGGTTGCCAACACCATCAACACCATGCAGAAGCGTGCCGGTGAGAATCTGGTTTCCATCAATACTGTAAAATCATATATGGATCACTTGTCTGACGCCTTTCTGTTCAGCGAGTGCAAGCGCTGGGACGTCAAAGGGAAAAGCTACTTCGATTATCCCAACAAATACTACTGCGAGGACATCGGGCTTCGCAATGCCCGGATCGGCTTCCGTCAGCAGGAAATGACTCATATCATGGAGAACATCATCTACAACGAGCTGATCCTTCGTGGCTGCTCCGTAGATGTGGGCATTATCTATTCTACTGAAAAGAGCGCTGCGGGAAGACCAACTCAGGTAGCAAGAGAGATCGACTTCATTGCAACTCTGGGCGGAAAAAAGGTATATATCCAGTCTGCCTATGCCCTGGGAACAGAAGAAAAGTCCCTTGCGGAAAACAAGCCGTTCCTCCTTGCCGGCGACTCCTTCCCAAAGATCATCGTGCGTCACGACATTAGGAAGCGTTGGTACGACGATAATGGGATCCTCAATGTGGGCATTATAGACTTTTTACTCGACGATTCCATTTTATGATGACCGCTGCAATTTGGGGGAAGAACAGAACTGTCCCCTGCCGGTACCAGGTGACGATTTCGGCAGGGATTTAATCCGATGGACTGTAATAGAGACCACTCAGCAGCAGAAATAATTTTCTTGATTATTCGTACCGAATTAGATATAATAAGAATAAGAGCGAGGTGAGATTATGGAGCAACGCAGCGCAAAAGTGAATATCAGCTCTGCCGGCGGGACTGCTTCCGGCAAGGCGCGCACCTGTAAGGTCACTCTCCCTACCAAATGGCTCAAAGAGATGGGCGTCACCGAAGGTCAAAGAGAACTCCATCTGGAGTTTGACGGGACAAAAATCCTTGTATCCCGCCCGCTTTCGGGAAGGGATTTCGCCCGGCAGCAGCAGGAGCTGGGACACGAAGTCAAAATCCTTCGCCTTTATGACGAGGAAACGCTCTGCTCCGCCATCTATGCCGATTTTACCGAGCACACCCTGGCTGTGGAAAACGAAGACGTTCCCCCGCTCAAAACAGCCTTCGGGAACAACCCCTTCCCCACTTGGAAAGACTTCATGGATTTCCTGGAAGAAAGGTGCGTTCCTCGGCAGAGAGCAGGGCTGAGAGAGTATCTGGAAGCGCTGGGGCTTGCGGAATACGATCCCATGTCGATCATCGAAAAGACCGGCGGCCGTATGGCGGAGGACCTGCAATGGCTGTCCATCGAGGTGCTGTAATGACAATCAAACTTGTAAGCGACGAAAAAATCGCCGAAACCTCCTCCAAAGGGAATCAGGAAAAGTGGTACGACAAAGAAACCGACCGCTGGTATAAGCTGGATCAGTTTGGGTATGAAGCTCTGGCGGAAACTGTCATTTCCACGCTTTTGGAGCAAAGTAATCTGGAACCCGATGTTCCCTTTACCTTTGTTCGCTACTCTATGGAGCGACTGTGGGTCCACGGGCGGGAGCGCACAGGCTGTTCCAGCAAGAACTTTTTACAGCCCGGTCAATCGCTGATCACAGTGAACCGCCTCTTATCCAATCATTTGGGGTTTCCCCTGAAGGAAAAGCTGTCACGGCTTTCCAGCGACAAAAAGAGGATCGCCTATCTGGCGGAGGAAACGGCGGCGATCACAGGGCTGGAGCTGTTCCCCCAGTATTTGACCCTGCTCTTTGAGCTTGACGCTCTTTTCTGCAACGACGACCGCCACCTGAACAACATTGCCGTTATCGAGCAGGACGCTGTCTTTCACTATTGCCCGATATTTGACAATGGCGCCGGACTTCTGTCCAACATGCAACTGTTGCAGATGGACGTCTCCCCTTCCGCCCTGATTTCTTCCCTGCGCGCCCGGCCGTTTCTCACCACCTTCACAAGGCAGCGCAACTCTGCGCAAAGCCTATATGGGGTGCAGCTGAAGCTCCCAAAGCTGACCGAAGCAGAAATACGGACTGTGTCCGCTCCCCTGTTAGACTACTATCCCGCCCGGGACCGAGGGTTGATTGCTCAGAGAGTAATTACCTGTATTTTGGCAAGTCAAGCGAGAAGATAACCGTAACTTCTCAATATTTTCATCATTTGAGGAAGGCGGCCATTGGGCATACAAATAGGAAATTCCCCTATTGGGATCGAAGCACGATTCCAACAGGGGAATT
>CAZRLJ010000025.1:0-24317 GCA_964600905.1 uncultured Acutalibacter sp.
TCTTCACCGGGTCAAGGCCGCTGGCGTAGTAAGCGCCGGAGGGGGACAAAATGATCATGAAGAGATAGGTGTCGGAGGGGCGCACACCCAGATAGGGATCGGTGGCGATGACGAAGGGGCGGATGTACAGGGCCGCGCCGGGAACGGTGGGGATCCAGTCCCGGTCCACGCTGACCAGGGTTTTCAGGGCGTTCAGAAAATCGTCCTCGGGGATTTCCGGAATGCACAGGCGGCGGTTGGAGCGGTTTGCCCGGGCAATATTTTTGTCCGGACGGAACAGCAGCGTGCGGCCGTCCTCCGTGTGGTAGGCCTTCAGGCCCTCAAACATCTCCTGTCCATAGTGGAACACCATGGCGGAGGGGGCAAGCTCAATGTTCTGGTAGGGGACGATCTTCGGATCGTGCCAGCCCTTCCCGGTCTCATAGGGCATGATGTACATGTGGTCGGTGAAAATTTTGCCGAAGCCCAGCTTATTCTGATCCTGGGGCTTCTCCTTGGGCGTTTTGGTCCGTTCAATCTTGATTTCCTGCATAATGATTGCCTTCTTTGCTGAAAGAATGAAATTATGAGATGATTATAGCATGGTGAATGAAAAACGCAAGGGCAAGAGCCTGGCAGGATTTACAAAAACGCAGGCTTACTAATGGTGTGTTCCAAAATCCTCAAAGGGAAAGAAAGGGATCGCTTCCTGCTAATTTCCCCTCTCAGCGGTAGATGAGACGCTCCAGGACGGGCTTACCTTCGGCGCATTGGATCCGTATCACGGTCTCCCGGGCGGGCATCAGGGACAGCGGCGCGCTGCCGCCGGTCTCTCCCAGGCTTTGCCCGTCCTGAAACAGTTCCAGCATTCCGGCGGCGCCCTCTGCCAATATAACGGAGACAGTGCTGCCCTCCTTCACACCGTACAGGGTGTATTCCGCGTACTCTCCCGGGTGCAGGGCCAGCTTGAGGGCGTCCCAGCAGCTGTCGAAGCCAAAGCGCTTTTCGGGCATTTTCTCCGGCTCAACAATCTCCATGCCGGAGCCTTTCCGGTACCCACAGACGCTTTCCTCCTTGCAGAAACCGCGGCTGCCGCCTTCGTCAAAATCGACCGCACAGATGGAGCGGCCGGGCTCCCGCCGAACAGAGGCGCTGACTGCCGGGTTTTCTTTGCAGTTTTCCAGCAGCATATTCTCAAGATACCCGTCCAGCATGGCCTGGGCCTCCTCATAGGACGGCCGTTCTCCCCCCCTGGTGTAGGCGGTGAATTTTTCCCATCCCGTCGGCGGATTTACCGAGTAGGGAGAGTTCACGCAGGCCATCTTCTTCCAAGGCCAGACATTGTACCCAATTCCCAGCTTGACTCCCAGAGGGTACATCGCCGCGAACCATTCCGGCGTATTTTCCCCACTTTCGCCCAGCCAGAGGGGCTTGTTCCACCGCCTGGACAGCTCCAGGAACTCCTGGAAAGCCCCAATGTCCGGCATGACAGCATAGCGGTGAAAATGGATCGCCATATTATCGTCATAATCCCGGCAGAATACCGCTGTGTTGGTGGCCCAGTGATGCCCTTCAATGGAGAACATATGCCGCCGGTCATATTTGCGGACTGCCTCAATGGCCGCCGTGTAAAAGTCACGCAGCTTTGGCACCAGATGCTGGCAGGGCTTGCGCCCGTCGTCAGGGCGGATAGGCTCGTTGAGCAAATCGTAGCCGCCTACGATCCAGCGGTCATGATAGCGCCTGGCCAGCTCCTCCCATAGGGCAATGGCCTTATCCCAACTGTCCCGGTCCGAAAACAGCCGGGGAAAGTCGTCAACGCAGTCGTCGATATTTGCCCCAGTCTGTCCGCCGGGCGCTCCGTGCAGGTCCAAAAAAACATAGAGCCTGGCCTCTTCGCACCAATCCAGGAGATTGTCAATCAGCCGAAAGCCCTCCTCCTTCCAGTGGACGCCGGGTTCATCCTCCATCAGCACGCGCCAGCCGATGGGCAGGCGTACCGAGTTATAGCCCAGCTCCGCCATGCGCAGAATATCCTCCCGGCGAATGTAATTTTCCCGAAAGCGCTGCCAGAATTTCTCCGCGTACCGGCTTCCCGCCAGCTCCCGGACCACCTGCTCCAGGGTGCGGGGGCGGTCGCCCCGAGGGCCCGCCTTCCACATATAGCCCTCGCAGAGCAGCCAGTTTCCCAATCCCCAGCCGGAGAGCAGGATGGGCTCTCCTTTGCCGTTCACGATTTCTTGTCCCTGTGCCCGCAGAAATCCCTCTACCCTCCGACGGGACAGCTTTTCACTATTTGTCACGACGCCGCCTCCCTGATCTTGTAGTTTGTCTCAGGAAGATTTTATCACATTTTCAGAACTTATCAACTCGTTTTGAAAATCTCACAGAAAAATCCGGTCTGCCAAGGAGCCTTGTGATCCTTACAAAAGCCTTATCACAATTTACAAAAAATATTTACATCTCATCCAATTTCGGGTATAATAAAGAAAAAACATTGGGAGGTATTCTTATGGCACTGATTCAATGCAATTTCTTTTCCACGTCCCTGATGCGGACCGTTCCCATTCAGGTGGTGCTGCCCACGGACAAAATGGTCTTCCTTGGACAGCCTGCTCCTGAGGAGAAGCCCCTGAAAACCCTCTATCTGCTCCACGGCGTTTTCGGTAACTATACCGACTGGGTCTCCGGCACCCGGCTCCAGTCCTGGGCCCAGGACCGGGACCTCTGCGTGGTGATGCCCTCCGGCGACAACAGCTTCTATGTGGACAACCCGAAAACCAGCGCTATGTACGGCTCCTTTATCGCCAAGGACCTGGTGGAATTCACCCGGAAGTCCTTCCCCCTGTCCCGAAAGCGGGAGGACACCTTTATCGGCGGCCTTTCCATGGGCGGCTTCGGCTCCATCGTCAACGCCCTGCAGCATCCCGAAACCTTCGGCGCCGTCTGCGCTCTGTCCTCCGCCCTGATCCTGGACGGCATGATGGCGAACACCGAATATACCGATTTTCTCATGACCAACAAGGGCTACTACGAGGCTTGCTTTGGCGACCTGGACAAGGTTCGGGGCGGCAGGAACGATTACGACGCCCTGGCGGAGCAGGTGGCAAAATCCGGCCCCAAGCCCAAATTCTTTATGGCCTGCGGCACTGAGGACGGCCTGATTGCCCCCAACCACGCCTTCCGGGACCGCCTGGTCTCCCTGGGCTACGACGTCACCTGGGAGGAAGGCCCCGGCGGCCATGACTGGACCTTCTGGGACACGTACATTCTGAAGGCCATGGAGTGGCTGCCCCTCAACGATGCCGTTCAGGGCGTCAGCTCCGGCCATGTGACTGAGTAAAATCTTCTTGACAAAATTTTTGGCTCGTGGTATGCTAACAAAAAATCAGCGAAAGGAGCAGTTCCCCATGAAAGCTCGCATTTTGAGCAGCAGCAGTATCGTGATGGCATATGATGCAGGCGATCAGGGGATAACTGCGCCCATTTCAGCTTAGCATTGATTTTCGCGCGGTGATCCCCAGGGACTCGGTTTTTCAAAACGAAAAACCGAGTCCCTTATTCATGCCTAAAATTCAAGGGCAACACCGCATAATTCTAAGTGCCAGATTGCGTCAGTAAATTTTTTGCCAGATGAAGCAAAAAACCGCAGGTCATACTTTGTGTATGGCCGAGGATTTTTGCAAAATATGACGGAAAATTTGCAAGCAAGATGGTGCTTAAGGCGTTAGCCGTGAATTATGCGGCGTTGCCCCAAAAATGTGAGGATCACTTTATGAAATTTTCTGATCGAAAAAATATTGGGCTGGACGCCGCGTACCGGCTCCTGACAAACTTTTCCATCTGTGAGGGCATATTCGTCCTCTTTCTCATCAAGCGGGGCCTGCCTCTCTGGCAGGTGGGCCTTTTGGAGGCCGTTTTCCACCTGACCGGAATTCTCTCGGAGATTCCCACCGGGGCCCTGGCGGACCTGTGGGGCCGCAAATGGGTGCTGGTGGCGGGTGGGCTCTGCGACATCACCTCCTCTGTCATCATGCTTTCCACCACCAATTTCTGGCTGCTGGCTGTTTCCTTTGTATTCACCAGCTGGGGATATAATCTGCGCTCCGGCTCGGAGGAGGCCCTGGTGTACGACAGTCTCCTGCAGGCGCAAAAGGAGGACCGCTTCTTTCATCTGAACAGCCGCCTGGCCTTTCTGGCGGAGGTCAGCAACGGCCTGACCCTGCTGGCGGGCGGCTATCTGGCGGAAATTTCTTATGTGCTGTGCTACGCCGTTTCCATCGGATTGGGGATCGTCTCCACCCTGCTGTGCCTGTTCTTCACAGAGCCGGAGAATCCCGAAAAGCAAGTGACGGTACGGGGCCATTTTTCCGCCAGCATTCGGCTGATTCGGGGAAACCGGCAGCTGCAATTTGTATTGCTCCACTATGCAATACTCTTTGGCTTTCAAACTGCCATTTACCTGTACAGCCAGAATTTTTACTATGCCCGGGGCCTGACGGAAAGCCGCATTGGCCTTTTGCAGCTGGGAGTCAGCGCTTGCAGCAGCGTTGGCGCCCTGCTCAGCGAGAAAATCGGCAGCCGTCTCGGCAGCAGGGCCTCCCTGGTTGGAGGCCTCCTGGTGGCGGTGGGGATCCTGCTGATGAGCGGCTCTCCCCTCCCCTTGTCAATCGCGGGCTACGCGCTGGCCAGCATGGCAAACGCGGCCCTGTACCCCCTCCAGTCCAACGAGCTGAACCGGCTGATCCCCTCGGCCCAGCGGGCCACGATTCTGTCCGTCAGCAGCATGTGCTTTTCCATGGTGATGGTGGCGCTGTTCCCACTGATGGGCGGGCTGATGGAATGGCTGAGCATGACCGCCGTGTTCTTCGGCGCAGGGGCAGTGATGCTGCTCTATGTGGCCGCGGCCGGTCTCCTGCGGCGGGGAAAATAACCGGAATTCCGGCAACGCAAAAGGGTACGCCATCCCGGCGTACCCTTTGTTCTATTTACTGCGCTCCGGTTTACACCCCGGAATAGGCGGAGAAACCTCCATCCACGGGAATGCAGACGCCGGTGATAAAGCCCGCCGCCCGGTCATCTACCAGGAACAGCAGGGCGCCCTCCAGCTCCTCCGGCTTGCCAAAACGCTCCATGGGCGTGGCTGCCAAAATTTTCCCGGTACGGGCGGTGGGGCTGCCGTCGGGATTCCAGAGCAGCGCCGCATTCTGCTTGGTGGAAAAAAAGCCTGGGGCAATGGCGTTGACCCGAATGCCCACCTTGGAAAAATGCACCGCCAGCCACTGGGTGAAATTGGACACCGAGGCCTTGGCACCGGAATAGGCGGGAATTTTAGTCAAGGGCGTGTAGGCGTTCATAGAGCTGATGTTCACGATGGAGCAGTGCTCCCGGCCTACCATCTGCCTGGCAAAGGCCTGGGTGGGAAGGAGTACGCCCAGGAAATTCAAATTGAATACAAAGGAAACGCCGGAAGCGTCCAGGTCAAAAAAACTCTTGGTCTCGCTGTCCAGATCCCCGGGCTCAAAATATTCCTTATCGGTGGTAGCTCTGGGGTTGTTTCCTCCCGCGCCGTTGATCAGCACATCGCAGGGGCCCAGGTCATGAAGCACCGCATCCGCCACCCGGCGGCAGGTTTCCTCCTCCAGCACATTGCAGGCGTAAGCCCTGGCAGTCCCGCCCTCTGCGGCGATCTCCTCCGCCACGGCACGGGCCGCTTCCTCGTTTAAGTCCAGCAGGGCCACCTTGGCCCCGGCCCGGGCAAGGGTGCGGGCAAAGCCGCTGCACAGCACGCCGCCGGCTCCTGTGACCACTGCCACCTTACCGGTCAGGTCGGTACTCAGCACGTTACTTTTCATAGCTTCGCTCCCTCTCATACATTCAGCGCCCGGACGGACAGGGCCGCTTCCCGGTCCTTCATTCCGGTCGCCGTCACAGTGATCGTCATCTGGAACAGGCTGGTCGATTTTTCATAGGTCAGGTCCACCTTGGCCTGTAGACCGGAGGTATACACCTTGGAGCTGATCAGCTCACAGCTCTTTTTCACCGTACCGTCCGCATTTTTCGTGCCGATCATCACCACTCCCGCCGTCCCGTCATTGAGGACGGAAACGCCGGAGCCGAAGGTTTCGCTGTCAAAAACCACGCTGTTGTCCTCCAGCACCCGGATGTTCCGGGCGTAGCGCAGCTCCTCAAAAAGGGTATCCGTCAGGGTGTCAACGAGGTTTTGGGCCTCGGACGCCGCCACCGAGCGATGATAGACCTTGGCAGCCGACGCGGTACCAGCCGCAATGGCGGCTGTGAGGAGCCCCAGCACAAGAACGGCTGTAAGCACCTCGGAAAGAGTCATGCCCCGGCGGGACCGGAGCTTTCGGAAAAAGCCCTTCATTTCGCTCCCTCCCATCGATAGGAGACGAGGGAATCCTTCTCTCCGTAAAATTTCACAGAGCCGAAAATGACGTCCTCCCCTGGGGCGGTCTCATCCGTTCCGGGGCGCACTGTCACTGTAACGGAGCCCTCCTCCGGCAAGGCAGCGTCCTCCGCATTCGCCTCGGCGTTGCTGAGCTGCGCGTACAGCTTCTGCTCGCCCTGCTCGGCCCGAAGATTCATGCGGGTGGAAACTTGCAGCATCATCAGCAGCAGGGTCACCGCCAGGGCGGTCAGCAGCACGGCAAACAGGGTCTCCGTCAGGGTTTCGCCCCGGCGGGAGCGCAGCTTCCTTTTCAGCTTTTTCATCATCACTGCCCACCTCCCGTGATCACCGGTTCGTCCCAGGTAACGGTGGTGGTGTAGTAGGTGCTGGTGGTTTTCGTGGCGCTGTCGGCAGCCTCCTCATTCCGGGTCTCAGTGCTTGTGACCGGCAGGGACACCACCGGAGCAAAGGTCATGGTCAGCCGGCTGCCGCCCTCCTCATCGGAAAGACGGACAGTGACTCCGTATTCCTGGTCGATCTCCAGCACTCCCTCCACCGCCGGGATCCCCTGCTCCTCCATGGCCCCAAAGGACAGCCGGCAGGCGATGGGCTCAGCAGGAGGCGTATCCACAATGCCCTCCACGTTCTCAGCAGCCAGCTTGCTGTAATAAAGCTGGCTGATCCCCGGCAGGACGCTGATTTTCAGCAGGCTGCTGGAACCGAAAAATCCGGTTTTCTCCGGAGCCTTTTCCGTTTTTTCGTCCCGGGCCACGGAGGTGGAGGTCACGTCCTCCTCCCCATCGGCCCCGGGGGTGGTATGGATGGTGGTAGTCACCGTTTCCACCCGGCAGTAAACCCCGCGAAATTCCGTATCCCGCAGGTCGCCGGCAATGAGCTGGGCTGCCGAGGTCACCGCCAGACGGCGCTGGCTCGCCAGGCGCTCCCGGGCCATCCGCCCTACATTGGCGGAGGCGGCGGTGAGGATCACTCCCCCCACCATGGCGCAGACCAGGAAAAAGACCAGGGCAATGATCATGGAAGCGCCGGACCTGTCCTTCAGTTTTCCCACAACAGCCCTCATGACCCCGCCTCCTTGGAAAGGAGCTTGGAGCTGACGCCGGAAGCCGTTCCGGACCCGGTGTTCTCCCCCGGTATACCGGAGGAGGAAACAGGGCTCCACTGGGCGTACAGGATCATGTCACCGGACACGGTCACGGTATCCCCCGCCTGATAGGTGGTACCGGAGCCATCGGCCGCGGTATTCCAGGCGGTAAACGCATAGCCGCTCCAGGTATAGGTGCAGTCGGGAAGCGTTGCGCTCTCTCCGTTATTCACCACAATGGCGTCCATGCTTCCGCCGCCGCCGTTGAAGTTAAAGGAAATGGTCCATGCCCTCACCCACTGGGCGTACAGAGTCATGTCGCCGGACACGGGCACGGCTTCTCCCTCCTGATAGGGAATACCGGAGCCGTCAGCAGCAGTATTCCAGCCGGCAAATGCCCAGCCCTGGCGGGTAAAGCCGCATGGAGGGGCGATGACAGTCAGGCCTGTTCCGCTGTTTTTCACGGAAACAGGCTCCATGCTGCCGGAGCCCTCTCCGGGCTGGAAGGAAACCAGGAAATCCCCCCGGCTCCACACGGCGTACAGGGTCACATTGCTCCTGATGGCATAGGTCTGGCCGCGAAGGTGGGTGGGCTCAGCGGCGTCCGCAGTCTCGGCCCAGCCCTTAAACTCCCAGGTCTTGCCGCCCTCGGTAAAGCTGGTGACGCTGGGCGCCCGCAGAATGATGTTATACCGGTCTCCGGCAGTGACGCTGGCAGGGGCGGAAACGCCTGGGTAGTCGGTGTTCACATCGTAGGTCAGCACCGCAGGCTCCCACATGGCGTACAGAACCTGGGCCGCGTGGGCGCTTGTCACCGTATAGCCGCTGCCGGTGAGGGCTCCATCCTCCCCTGCGGTGGCCACATATTCATAGGGGTACGCCGTGGCGGAGGCGGCCCAGCCTGCCAGAACATAGCCGGGTCTCTGCACGGCGGGGAAGTCGCCAAGGGGAACCCTGGCGCCCACCAGGTAGGTTTTCTCCGTGGCAGTTCCGGTCACGGAGAACGTGCCGCCGTTGGTGTTAAAGGTCACGGTGCGGGCATCCTCGGAAACTCCCAGCTTCTGCACACGATTCGCGGCGTCGGGAACAACGCTGAGCGTGCCGTCTCCGTGATAGACAAATTCATCCGCGTCCGCTGTGCGGAAAGCAGTGGCGGTTCCATAACTGACGATCACACGGTTTTCGGCCGCGTCGCCCCGGTCCACCACGATCTTACTGCCGCCGGCCAGGGAATTGTGAGAAAGGTCCAGCGTTCTGCCCGCAGGCACGGTGATCAGAGGCAAATTGCCCGAATAATATGTCCCGTTCATATAAATGTCGTCATCGACCAGGCCATTGCTGTAGCCCTGGTTCAGGAAGATACTGCCGCCGGAAAGCAGGAACTGACCGCTCCGGTTTCCCTCACAGACCAGATAAACGCCGCCGCCCCGGCCGTTGCTGCCGCCGTAGCCGCTGCGGTTCCGGTACAGATTGCCGCCGGACATCCGCATTTGTGATCTATAGCTGCCGGAGCCAGCCTCCACATACACTGCCCCGCCATTCCCTACGGCCTCGTTATAGGCGATGACGCCGGAAGAGAACTCGATGTCGCAGGTCTGCCCACTATTGCGCAGGTAAACGCCTCCGCCGTTTCCGCTGGCATAGTTCTGGCGGATATTGCTGTTGTAGATAAACAGGGTTCCCTGCCACTGGAACAGGCCGCCGCCATCCACGGCAGAGTTGTGGCTGATCTCCACCTCGTAAATACGCAGATAATCCCCATTGTTGGCGCTGTCGGTCATGATGCCGCCGCCGTTGGAGTTAGGCGCAGCGTTATTATGGATGCTGCCACGGTAGAGCTTCAGGCTGCCGTTGGGCAGGTCCAGCATCAGCAGGCCGCCGCCGCCGTCCATATTTCCTCCCAGATTCCGGGTGGCTGTGTTGTAGCAGATCTCCGGATTGCCCTGGGTGATCAGATAATTTTTATAGTTGGAAGGCGTGACAGTATCCGTCACATTCACGTAATAATCGCCGTCAGTTGCCTTTTTGTAATAGATTGCCGTGGGAGAATAGACGGCAGGCGTTACCATATCCCCCATGACCATATGGCTGCCGTTCTGAGTCGCGGCTTGGCCGTACAACCAAACGCCGCCGCCCCTGACTGCGGAGCAGTGGGAGATGACGCCGCCGTGCATGTAGAAGGTGGCCCCAAGTCCCGCATAGACGCCGCCGCCGAAATTGGCGCGGGCAGCAGCATCGCCGTTTCCATTGCCCCAATCTTGACTGGAATCTCCGATCCTTCCGTTAGTCAGGGTGACCCCATCGTACATATGGAAGACGGCATTCGAATTAAGAGACAGCACACGGCTGCGCCCATTGGCGTCAAAGGTCAGGGTTTTTCCGGCCCCCAGCTCCATACCGGGAACATCTGTCTCGCCGAAACGCACCGTGCAATCCTGCATGGTCATGCAGCCGGAAAACTCGCTGCCGGAAGAGGAGAAGGAATTGGCCCAGGAAATGGTGGCGTCGCACACGGACGTCACGTCCAGATTCTTGCTAAAAGTGATCCGCCCCGTTTCCGTGGTATCGCCGTAAACCACCAGGGTGTCCCCGGCATTGCTGTTGTTCACAGCATCCCTCAGGGTGGTGTGCCAGGTCTCCCGATTATAGTTATACACCTTGCCGGTAACGGCATAAAGCCTCATATTCGCGCTGAACGCCGCAGCTGTCAGACCCCGTCCCTCTCCATCGCAGGGGTAGAAAGTACCATCCAAATTCTGAGAGGTATTCCAGCCCGCAACATCGGTCTTTCCGCTGCAATAGAGATAAGTGGGAACATTCCGGCCCACCGTGACGGCGCCGCACTGCCTCCACCCGTTGTTGCGCCGCTCGTAAAAGGTAATGGTCACCGTATCATTGTAGACCCGGGCATGGAACTCCCGATCTCCGGTGACGGTCAGGGTCTCTCCCTGCTGATAGCGCACCGAGCCGCCAGAAAGCTCCGCCCAGCCGATAAAGCCTGCCGCATTATAGCCTGGCAGGGAGATCGTCCCACCATATCCGGCTTCCGTCGGATAGGCGTCATCCGTCAGGGGCTGGCCGTTTTCGTCAAAGAAGGAAATCTGATACCTGTCGGCCTCCCAGACTGCATAGAGATTCAACGTCCCATCCAGTTTGGTGAAGGTATACTGGGGAACTTTCTCAGAATAGTCCGCCACAGCGTAATCCAGGGTAGAGCCGTCCGCGTTCACGCTCCATCCCACAAAGGTGTAGCCCGCCCTCGTCAGAGAGCCAAACTGAAGCTCTGCGGTTTCGCCCTGCTGATACATGTTGTGATCGGAGGGCAGCTCGCCGCCCTCCCCGCCGTTGGCATGATAGGTCACGGTGTGGCTGCTTACCCACTCGGCAAAGAAATCGGTCTTTCTGATGACCTGGAAGTTTTCTCCCGGATAATAGAGCTTCTCGCCGTCAGCACCGGCGTAAACGTCCTTCCAGCCGTCAAAAACGCTGTTGGCCTCGCCCTCTGCCGCCTGAAGTGCGCCGGTATTGCCGGGCACGCTGATCATATGGTGAAAGAGGTAGGTGCCCTCCTGGGGCAAAGTACCGGTGTACTCCTGGAGATTGGGATAGTAATTGACGGAGTAGAACAGCACGTCATAGGTGACCGGCCTGGACCACACAACCACCACGACCCGGTCATCCTCGCCGCCGTTGTAATAGGCGCCGGAGGTGGTATAATACTCACCGTCCACGCGGATATAGTAGCCCTGGCCCTGCTGGCGCACGGCGGGCACATTGCCCTCGGAAACATAGGAATTCTCGGCGGAATCGCTGTTTTGCAGCAGGTAAACCTCCGTGGGATCCTCCGTGTTCACCAGCTCCACCCGTACATCCTTCTTCTGGCGGGAGGCGCTGCTCTTCAGCCAGGCCTCGCCGTCCTCGTAAAGCATCAGCTGCACGTGATAAACGTCCTCCTGGGAAGACGCGGTAAGGGTCAGGTCAAAATGGGGCATCTGGAAGCTGTGGCGCTTGTTGGAGGAATTCAGGAATTTCGTGGTGTTGGAGGTCCATACGGTGAAGCTCTGGCCGTCCTCTGTGTTGGCGTCAATGACCACGTTTGCGCCATAGTAATAAGTCTTGGACACAGCTTCCTCACTGGTGGGCGAGCCAAAGCCCACCTGGGAAATGTTTTCCCCCGGCACCAGGGTAACCGTATACTGCTTCCGGGCAAAGTACAGCCGGACGTTGAAGGTTTTGTTCCGATCATTATTGACCGTGGTGTAGGGAGAGTCGGCTTCCGTAATCTCCCCCGCTTCGTTCAGGGTCATATGAAATACCGGATCGCCCCCATTGGGAGCCGCATCGCCGGAGGCAAAATGCAGCACGTGCTCCTCCAGGCCGCCATCGGAGATGGTCAGGGCCAGGTCCGCCTCGTCGGCCAAGAGCAAAAGCAGATTTTCCCCGATAACCTCGCCCACGCCGTAGCTCCGGCCGGGCAGGGTCTTTTCGAGCTGATACTCGCCGTTTACGTCCATCACATAGCACTGGACGGCGCAGCTGATTGTTCGATTGGTAAACTGCACGTGAAGGGTGGCGTCAAAGCTGGGCATGGTAAAGGTAAAATCGCCGTCCACGTCCCGCTCTACCGGATACCTCGTGTTGTCCCCGTTTTTGGTATACCAAACGCTGCTGACATATACCGTCTGATTTCCCGTAGAGGAGGTCTCCACCCGGACCTGAGAGCCCGTATTGACAGGACCTTTCTCTCCGGGATTCATGATCTTCCCGGGAAGATAGACGGTATAATTGCCGCCGGAAGAAAGCTGCGGGGTATATTCCACATTGGCGCAGGTCAGGGTAAAGGCCTGCTGCCGGAAGGTGGCGGTGATCTCCATGTCCTTATCCGGCGTAACGTCCAGCTCCTTCACGGTGCTGTCATAGATTTGGGCGTCCACCTGGAGGGACTGATATTCATAGCCGTCCTTTGTCTCTACCGTAACGGTGAGGAGGCTTCCCCGCTTGACGCGAAGGACCTCAGGCTTGTTTTCATCGTCGCTTTTGTAGATAACCTTGGGATTCCCGTCCTCGTCCTTCTGGCTCTTGTCCGTGACGATAACCACACCGGCGTCGGGGCCCTCTTCCCCGGTGGCGAGCAGCAGCTTGATGGCGACCTCCACCATGCCGTCCGTGGGCCAGGAGCCGTAGTGCTCCAGGTCCGCAAAGCCGGGATAGGGAAAGGCCTTGCCGTCAAGTGCCGCCGCATAGGGATGGGACTGGGCCGCGGAAAGGGCGCTGGCTTCCGTAACAGAGGCAGCCAGGGTCTCGCTGTCAACGGCCTTGGCGCTGCCATCCCCGTCATAAACAGTGTAGTCGGGATCGTGGAGCTTCTTCTCCTCCGCCCCCAGGTATGAATAGGCGCAGTAGCTGTTGGAAACGGCAGCCTCGCCCGCAAAGGGCACAGCGTCCCGGTCGGCCTTTTCGGTGTTCTTATTGCCCACGGCATAGCAGTCGCTCACCGTGGTGTTTGTCCCTCCTCCCAGCAGCAGGGCGGCAGCGGAAAGCTGGTCGCAGGCAGCATAGGAGTGGGAAACCGTGCAGTTCGCGGCGGAGCCGATCAGCCCCGCGCCGGAAGGCGCGGAAAGCCGGGGCAGGGCCGCGAAGGAACCGGTGATCGTGCAGTCTGCCGCAGAGCCGATCAGGCCGCCGCCCACATTGCCGGACGACAGCCCATAGGCCGGATATTTTTCATAGTCAATGGCGTCGCCGCCGGCGCTCAGCACGTCCACGAAAACGCCGCAGTTGGTCACGGTGGAGCCGCCGGTCAGAGAACCTGCCAGCACGCCCACAGGGTCTGTGCCGGTGGAGTCGATCACGGGGTTGACCAGCCGGATGTTCTCCAGCTCCAAATTTGAGGCGGATTTAATCAGCCCGTTCTCCCCGTGGAGGGAGCGGATCTCCAGGCCGCAGCCGTTGAAGCTGAGCAGGTTTTCATTGGCAATGGAGCTGTAAGCCACGTCCTCCGGCCAGGTGATGGCGGCGGTCTGCACGGCATTCGTCACGCCGTCTTCCACGTGGGAAAACGCGGTGTCCAGGTTTTGCAGGTGCCTGGGATAGGCCAGGTCAACCACGCCCTGATTCCGGTCGGCGAACAGGCTGTTGACCCTGGCGGAGGCGGAGGTGGATACCCAGTCCTCCTTGCTGAATTCCACCCGGATGGTCAGGTCCGCGCCGGGGGTCAGCTCAGGGCAAATGTCCCGAAAGTGCTGCTCTGTCAGGCTGTCCAGCAGCAGGGTCAGGGTCTGGTTTGCAACGTCAGCGCTCAACTGAGCGCGGTCAAAGGTCACGGTGTTCGTGCCGTCGGATACGGTGACCGCAACGGTGTAGTCGGGATCAAAATTGGTGATGGAAAGCCGGAGAACATCGGTGTTTTCAATAAAGATTTCCGGCATGTTGCAGCGCTTGATCTCCTCACGCTTGACGCTGCTGCCGCCGTAATACCCCACCATCAGGCCCTTGCGGACGCCCTTGTTCGTGCGGAAATCCGCCATCGTGCTGACGCTGGCGTAGTTGAAGGGCTCCTCGGAGTAAAACACGCCGTAGACTGTGGAGGTCTGCCAGTTGTACTCGATATAATAATACCCGCCCAGGCGGACAGAATCGTCCACCGAGCCCAGAGGCAACAGGAGATTCGCCGTAGCGCTGCCGTTTTGGGCATAGCGGTACTGGCCCTGGTCGTTCTGCCAGCTCATCTCCCCCGTCTGGGGAAAATCATCGGGTTTTGTTGCAGGCATAGAAGGGTCGGTGGGCTCTGGAGAGAACTCACCGGCGTCGATTTTGACCATGGTATTCTGTGCGGAAAGATAGAGGGTGCGGGCAACGGCATCCAGCCCGGTGATCTTCAGGTTATTGCGCAGCGCAACAGCCCCCGGGACTCCGACGACAAAAAGCAGCAATATAATGGAAATGGTCACGACCAGCTCCGTCATGGTGAAGCCGGACCGTTTCCGTGTCATCTTCTGAGTTCGATCCATAATCTCGTCTCCATCAATCTGCGTATTGACCCCTTAGGAGCTTCTGATTCAATCAACGGGTCAGTCCGACAAGAAGTTCCTTTATTCCGCCGCAGCCTCCCTCCCGGACAGGGGAGAGAATTCGTAGAAGGTCACAGCGGCCTTCACCGTCACTTCGCCGTTCTTCACATCGCCCTGCTGGGCATTGCCAGCGGCTTCCATGGAAAGAGACGTCAGCCGGCAGCTATAGGGGCCTTCCGTCAAAGCGGTCAAAACGGACTTGGCCGCCTGGTAATTGTCACAGGTAAAGGTCATCTCCACCGTGCGGCTGGCAATGGAGCCATCAAACGCCACGGCGGGAAAAGACAGGCTGTAATTTCTGGTGCCGGCAAGGGCGGTGTTGAGCAGCCGGACCACGTTTTTCGAGTTGTCGTAGTCGGGCACCTCCGCCGCATCGGAAGCGGAACGCTCCTCGATGGCCTGCTGCATCTGGCGCATCCTGGTCAGGCTGGCCTCCCTGATCTCCAGAGTGGCCTCGGCCTCGGCCTTGCGCATGGACGCACTGAGCTCCATGTCCTGCACGGGCCGGTCCACCACCAGGTAGTAGAAGCAGCCCAGCAAAAGGATGGCGAGAACCACCAGCAGGACCTTTTCACGGGTGGAAAACTGTCGCTTCAGCATCAGTCTACCCCCTTCAGCGTAATGGTCATGATAATGGTGGCTTCCTTGTCCGCCGCAGCCCCTTCTGCCTGGGACTGTGGGCCGCCATCGGTGTTGGCGGCAGTGTAAATCGCCACCGAATCCACAGCGGGTTCGGCGTTAAGCGCCTCGATGATCCCGGAAACATTGTCCAGCCGGGCCACCGACAGCTGCAGGGAAACCGTGCTCCCCGAAAAGCTCAGACTGGAAACGGTGGCGCTGTTCAATAAGCGCCGCTCAATGAGAGACATGATCTCCTCCCCGCTCCGGGGCATATCGGTATCGGTGAGAGCGCCAGAAAAATACCGGGCATACTCCTCCTCCACCTCATCGTAATTTTTCAGGGCTTCGTCCGCCGCAGCGACCTGAAGCTCCAGAGAGGCCGCCTCACTCTCCGCCCGGTAGGCGGAGAAAATGCGGTCGATCACAGCAAATTTGCAGAACAGGCCGATCAGGAGCACGCCCACAAGGACGGCGGGAATCAGCACCTGGAGCTTTACCCCCTCCTTGTCGCGCATCATCAGGTTGATAGTCTGCTTTCCGGGGATCGTTGTCTTCCCCAGGGTCATTGATTTGTTCAAATTCATATGGACCGCCCCCTCACTGCATGACAGCGCCGATGGCGGCGGCGCAGGTGTTGACAAGGCTGGGCTCCTCCGGACTGGCCACAAGGCCGCTGACAGGCAGCGGCTGAATGCCCACAAGCTCCTGGATTTCCCTGGCCAGGTGGGGGATGCGGCTTCCGCCGCCGCCAATCCACATCCGGCGCAGATCCTTATCCGGGTTATTGTAGCTATAGAAATTCACTGTGCGCTGGATCTCCCGCAGGATGTCCTGAACGGCCGCCCGGACCTCGGGCAGCTCCAGCTCGCCCTGCTGGTTGCTCTCCTTATAGGCGCGGGCAATGTGGGGATCCGCATGGAGAAGCTCCGCCAGCAGATCGTCAATGGCCGCCCCGCCCCGGTCGCCCTCCCGGAGGGTTTCAAAGGCACTGCCGCCATAAAAGAAGGTGCGGCAGCCGGTATGGCCGAAATCCACGATGCAGCGGGTGATCCCGGCCTCCTCAGGATGGTTCTTCTCATAGCGGCGCAGGAGATTGCCATAGGCCACCTCGGCAGGCACCGCGATTTTCAGCTTCAGCCCGGCCCAGCGGAACATGTCCTCGTACTGCCGGATCAGCTCTTTGGGAACGGCGGCTGCCAGAAGCTCCAGCTTCACAGGCTCGTCATTTTCATCCTTCTGGACGTTCAGCACGGCATAATCGTAGAAATAGCGGTCCCGGTCCTCGGTGATGAAATCCCGAAACTCGTAAGGGAGATTCAGCTTCAGCTGAGCCTCCGTCATGGGAGGAAGCTCTGAGCGCTGGAGAAAGACCTGAGAAGCAGGCAAAATCACGCCGGCACGCTTGACGGCGAGCTTGTGCTTTTTCAGGGTGGTTCTCAAAAAAGCGGCCATGGCCTCGGCAGAAACCACGCTGCCGCTCCGGACCAGCCGATCCGGCATGGGCTCCTCCACCAGGCGGAGAACCCTCTCCCCGTCCCACAGGGCCAGCTTCAGCGCAGAACTGCCGAAATCGACCCCAAGTATGGTCTGACTCATCCGGCGCACCAACTTTCATACTAGATTCTGGATTCTAGATGCTAGATTCTGGACTCCAGAATCTAACATCTAAAATCTAAATTCCGAAAAATCCCCTATACCAGCCGATCACCGGGCCGCCGAACAGGGCGGTGACCCAGGCGGCCAAAGCCAGCGAGGGGCCAAAGGGCGTTTTTGTCCGGGTCTTGAGCTTTCCCGCCATTGCGGCCAGAAGAAGCCCAAAAACGCAGGAAACCAGGATCAGCAACAGCCCCTGATCCCAGCCGAAATACAGGCCCAGAAGGGCTATGAGCTTCAAATCTCCTCCGCCCATGGTCTCCGCGCCCATGATCCTATCCATGAGAAGGACCAGCAGCAGCAGCGGCACAAACAGCACCACCGCGCCGAAAAGCCCCCGTACCAGCAGCTGCCAGCCTCCGGAAAGCAGGGCCGTGGGCACATAGCCCACCGCTCCCAGCACCAAAAGCCTGTCGGGGATCCAGCCGTCCTCCAGGTCCACCAGCGCCGCCGCGAACAGCAGCGACAGCAGCCACAGAAAACGCAGGGTATCCCAGGTAAGCTGATACCGCAGAACTACGGAAACATAGATCACGGCACAAAAAAGCTCCGTCAGCGGATAGCGGGGGGAAATCCTTTCCCCGCAGTACCGGCACCTTCCCCGGAGAAAAAGCCAGGAAAACAGCGGGATCAAATCCAGCGGCCCCAGCACATGGCCGCAGGAAACGCAGTGGCTCCTGCCCCTTGCAATGGGCTCGTGATGGACCAGCCGCCAGGCGGTACAGTTGAGAAAGCTCCCCATGACCAGGCCCAAAAGGGCGGTGAGGAACAGGACGTAAGCCGTAAAAAGCGGCACAAGATTCAGCATACCGGTCCTCCCTGGCCACAGGTCAATCTCTTTGCCGCCGGCTTCCGGCCCCACAGGGCCGGAAGCCGGTTATGCAAAGAAATGAAACGATGTAAAGATTGGAAATAATCAGAAGAAAACTTATTCCGTCACAAAAAGGATGTCCTCGTCCACAAGAATGTACTGTGCAGTCACACCGTCAGGAGGGGAAACGATAATTGCCTGTTTACCAACATCATTGGTATTGGCGGTGTCAGAAGCAGTCAGTGCTGCAGGCGTATTAACAAAATACCCATTGACCGGAGCATCTTTGATCTTGAGCCAACCAGAATTCGGGACAGTCAGCTTACCGCCTTGGTAGTCCGAAGTCATCAGAGCGTCGGCAACAGCCTCAGAGTAGGCAGCGCGGACGTTGGCCACGTCAACGGCATACTCGGCCTTGGCCAGCTGAGCGCCGAAGACAGGGAAAGCCACAGCAATGAGCACCGCGATGATGGCGATGACAATGAGCAGCTCGGCCATGGTAAAGCCTTTTTTGTTCTTGAGTTTCATTTCGATTACCTCACTTCAAAAATGATTTTTATGCTCACAGGCAATGCCTGGGTAAGCCGAATTAGTAATGGGAAATTAGTTATTAGGAGTTAGGTCAAGGGCTTCTTCCTTGCCCTTATCTAAAATCTATCGACAGAGGGAGGTAAGGGCTTTTCCTTTGCTCTTATCGCCCTTATCTAAAATCTAACATCTAGCATCTAAAATCTAGCATTACATTCCTTGGTACAGTGCGAACATGGGCAGGTACAGCCCCAGCACCACCGTGCCGATGAGAATGCCCATAATCACCGTAATGGTGGGCTGCAGCATGGACAGGGCACGCTCGGAGGCGGTGGCCGTCTCCGCATCGTAATAGACCCCGGCGGCGTCCAGGGTATCCTCCAGGGAGCCGGTGTCCTCGCCCATGATGGTCATCTCACAGAGCATTTCGGGAAAATCTCCCTGGCGCATCAGCTGCTCTCCCATGCGGTTGCCCTCCTCCAGGGAGGGAACGGTGAGACCGATCCGCTGGCTCAAATACCGGTTATCCAGCACCCGGGAGGTGACCTCCGCAGCGCGGATCAGCGGCACGCCCGCCGTGAGCAGGGTGGAAAGGGTGTTCGCAAACTGTGCGGCAGCTTTCATCAGGTTCACCCGGCCCAGAACCGGCAGCTTCAAAAGCAGGCGGGAAACCTGCAGGCTGCCCTTCTCGCTTTTGGCGTAAAGGTGCAGGGCAATGACCACAGCGGCCAGCACCATCAGCAGCAGCCACCAGTAAGCGGAAAGAAAATTGGACAGGGCAATGAGCCCCCGGGTGAGAGCGGGCATTTCCACGTCAAACTGCTGGAACATCCCGGTAAACACCGGCATGGTGACGCCCAGCACCACAAAGAGCACAACCACCGTAAGCGCCAGCAGAAAAGCGGGATACATCATGGCGGAGCGGACCTTGCTGTTAATATTGGCCGCCCGCTCGTAATACTGATGGAGCTTGCGGAAGGTCTCCACCAGGGTGCCGGATTCCTCTCCGGCGCGGACGGTTTCTATAAAGGTGGTGGGAAGAATTTTCCCGCCCTTGTTTTCAAAGCTTTGGGCCAGGCCATAACCGGAGGAAACATCCTCGGTGACCTTTTTCAGCAAATCCTTGAGTTGCCTCTCCCCTGTCTGCCGGTAGATCAGCTCCACCGCACGGACCAGCGGCAGGCCGGTCTGCAAAATGTTGGTGAACTGGGAACACAGCAGCGCCAGGGTTTTATCGGAGAGCCTGCGGCCCTCCAGAAGGTTCACGCCCTTCCCCGGCAGGGAGGGAACCTCTGTAATGGTGGTGACAATGGAACAGGTTTCCTTGATCTTTCCCACGGCCTCGAAGCTGTCGTAGGCCTCCACCACGCCGGACACCTTTGCGCCGTCGCGGGAAACCGCCGTATATTTGAAAACTGCCATGGGACTCACCACCCTTTTCTTTTTGGAAACCTCTGAGCAATACACCTCGGCGGCGGACTTTCCGCCTGTCCATTTACTCAGAGTTTCCCAATCATTCTATTTTCCAGTGTATTCCAGTGTATTCGATTATATCATGGAAAATATATTGTTGCAAGAATACTGATCATATTGCGCCCCGGCTGACAAGCTCGGGATCCTGGGCGGCAGCGATGGCCGTTTCCCGGCTGATCCTCCGCTCCCGGCACAAGCGCGTGAGGGAATTGTCCATGGAGACGCTGCCATCCTTCATGGAGGTGGCAATGGTGCTGGCGATCTGCGGGGTCTTGCCCTCCCGGATCAGGTTCCGGATGGCGGCGTTGACCATCATCAGCTCGCAGGCCAGTGCCCGCCCGCCGCCGATCTGGGGCAGGAGCTGCTGGGCCAGGACGGCCTTCAGGGTCATGGAAAGCTGCATCCGCACCTGCTGCTGGCGGCCCTCCGGGAACACGGAAACGATACGGTCAATAGAGTCCGCCGCCGAGTTGGTGTGCAGGGTGGCAAAGACCAGGTGGCCCGTTTCCGCCGCTGTCAGCGCCGTGTCGATGGTATCTATGTCCCGCATCTCTCCAATCAGGATGATGTCGGGGTCTTCCCGCAAGGCGGCGCGGAGGCCCTGGGAGTAACTGGGGGTGTCCCGGCCGATCTCCCGCTGATTGAACAAACAGCCCTTGGGGGTATATTGATATTCTATGGGATCCTCTAAGGTAATGACATGGGCTTTGCGGGTCTTGTTAATATTCTCCAGCATAGCCGCCAGGGTGGTGGACTTGCCGCTGCCGGTTTCGCCGGTGACCAGCACAATGCCCCGGGTCAGCCCGGTGAGGGTCAGGGCGGCTGGCGGCAGGCCCAAAGTGGAAACCTCCGGGATCTCATCCCGCAGCAGACGGATGGCGGCAGAAACGCAGCCACTTACGTAAAAAAGATTCACGCGGAGACGGATCCCCTCCAACGTCAGGGCAAAATCCACTTCGCCGGAATCGGGAAGCGCCTTGGGACAAAGCTCCTCCCCGTAGCGGACGCAGTCCTCCGGCGTCAGGGGCGCCCGGTCGGGCAGGGGCGTCAGGCTCCCGTCTACCCGAACCAGCGGCGGCAGGCCGCAGGCCAGGTGCAGGTCGGAAGCATGGCAGGCGCTGGCCCAGCGAATCAGCTCTCTCATGGCCTCTCCCCCTTACGAATCTGCCGAATTGATGGTGCGCAGGGCTTCCTCTACGGTGGTGACGCCCTCCTGCACCAGACGGCGGCAGTTATCCTGGAGGGAAACAAAGTCTCCCTCGCTGAGCAGCTGGCGGATGATCTCCCGGTCGGCCCCGGAGGCAATGGCGTTGCGGAGCTTCCGGTCCAGGATCAGGGTCTCGAAAACACCGATCCGGCCCCGGTAGCCCGTATGGAAGCATTCCGGGCAGCCTGCGCCCCGGTAGAACACATAGTCCTGCTCCGCCGGGAGACCCAGCGCGGACTTCTCCTCCGCGGAGGCGTGATACTCCTGACGGCAGTGGGGACAGATCCGCCGCACCAGCCGCTGGGAAATAATGCCCCGGACAGCGCCGGCGATCAAATAAGGCTCTACGCCGATGTCCAGCAGACGGTCGATGGAGGACATGGCGTTGCTGGTATGGATGGTGGACAGCACCAGGTGGCCGGTAATGGCGGCGCGCATGGCGATCTCCGCCGTCTCGCCGTCGCGGATCTCACCCACGCCGATGATGTCGGGGTCCTGACGAAGAATGGCCCGCAGGCCGCTGGAAAACAGCATCCCGGTCTTTTCGTTGATCTGGACCTGGTTGATCCCCTCCAACTGGTACTCCACCGGGTCCTCCAGGGTGGTGATGTTCACCTCGGCGGTGTTCAGCTCCCGGAGCATGGTGTACATGGTGGAGGACTTGCCGCTGCCCGTGGGGCCCACGATCAGCACCACACCGGAGCGGGTCTGCAGCAGCTGGTCGTACTTTTTCAGTTCTCTGCCCTCAAAGCCCAAAGCGGCCTTATCAAGAAGCTGGACGCTTTTGTCCAGCACACGAATTACCAGCTTTTCCCCGTGGATGGTGGGGATCGTGGACATACGCAGGTCCACTTCCTTCTGCTTGGTCTGCACGTCGGCACGGCCGTCCTGAGGGGTCATGCGCTCGGCGATGTCCATGCCGCCCATGACCTTCAGGCGGGAGATCACAGAGGCCTGCAGCTCCTTGGGCACCGTCATGATGTTGCGCATCAAGCCGTCGATACGCATACGCACCCGCATTTCGTCGGCATAGGGCTCCAGGTGAATATCGCTGGCCCTCTCCTGAACGGCACGGGAGATGATCGCATTGACAAAGCGCACAGTGGGGGCAGACTGGGTCTCGTCATCGATGGCGGTGACCCGGTACGCGGAGGCGTCCGTATCCACCCTGACTTCCCGCTTCATCTCCTCAATGGCGCGGGCGGCGCCCTCGTTGCCGTAGAGGGTCAGCAGGGCCCGCTCCATGGAGGCGTTGGTGGTCACCATGGGGACCACCCGCTTCCGAGTGGCGTCCTTCACTTCCTCCAGGGCCATGAAGTTCAGGGGATCCACCATGGCCAGGTAGAGGGTGTTGCGGTCCATACGAACAGGGACCACATTATGCTTTCTTGCAATATTTCTGGGCAGCACCTGGGCCATTTCCGCCGGGATCGCCGTCCTTGTCAAATCTATGTACTGAATGCCGAGCTGCATTTCCAGGGCCTCGATGATCTGCTGCTCTGTCACGAAGCCGCTGTCCACCAGGATCTCGCCCAGGCGCTTCTTGTTCTGCTTCTGTATTTCCAGCGCGTCCCGCATCTGCTGCTCTGTGATCATGCCCATTCCCTGCAGCAGGTCGCCGATCCTCTTATATGCCATAGCTCAGCCCTCCTTACCCCAAAAATAAATGACGAAAATGGGCGCATACCCGCTTTTTAGCACACGTCCCACTCTTGTTCACAATTTTATCATGATGTTTGGCGGCTGTCAATAGCTTTTCTCCCGGAATTCCGCCATTCTTCGGCAAAATCCTTTTCTTTTTCCGACCTTTCCCGTCAGGGCGGCCGAAAAGCCCTTAAGGCAACACCGCACATAGAAAAAGCGCAAGGTACATGACCCTTGCGCTGGTTTTCTGTATGAAACCCCGGCCATCAGGCGCCGGCGTTCAGCTTCTTCTCCAGGGAAGACTTCCTTCTGGCAGCGGTATTCTTGTGCAGAATCCCCTTGGCGGCGGCCTGGTCGATCTTCTTGATGGCCACCCGAACAGCGGAAACCTTGTCCTCGGCGTTGGTCTCGATGGCAGTGTTCGCCTTCTTGATCTCCGTCTTCAGCTGGGAGTTCAGGACCTTGTTCTGCAGGGTTTTTGCAGCAATGACCTTCACGCGCTTCTTCGCAGATTTGATATTGGGCATGAGTACACCTCCTTATTCTCCAATCACGTGGAGACTATCATAGCACGGAAACGCAAAAAATGCAAGTTCTTTTTTGATTTTTCCATTTTGAAAGGATTTGTAATATCTTTTACCGCAATATCACTGTCTGCAAGCTGAGTTTCATTGAAAAAAAGGCTGATAAGGTCATTGTGTTTTCAGATAGGCTTCCATGCAGTCTGGGATCGTGCCGGACAGCTCGTCCCGGCCGAAGCTCACGTTCTCCGGCTCATAAATGTACCAGCCCTTTTTTGCCCAGACCGGAGGTTCCCTTCCCTCACCGGTTGTCAGCTTCACAGTTTTGACAATGTCCCGGAAGGCGGTCTTCAGCGTTTCGTCCTCCTCCGTGGCGGAAAGGGCGAAGATATAAAGGTACTTCTCCGTTTCAACGATAAAGTGTTCGCCGTACCTCTCATAAACTGCGGGCACGTCCCAGACGCCCGTTTCCGGAGCATCGGGGTCCACCGCCCTGTCATAGGAGTACATCATGAACTCAATGCCGTTTCTTTCCCTGTACAGCGGATGGCTGCATCGCGTGAATGCCGAATTTTCCCCCTCCACGGCGTCGGAAAAATTCTTTTTGAAAAAATCCTCCTTGCTGTGGTAAGAATCCACGGTGACCGTTTCCTCCGCTATGGCTCCCTCGCTTTGCCAGGTGAGGCCGCAGGGGGCGACAAAGCAGGAATAGGCGGCGTAATTCTCCCCCACGGGGCCGTCCTTTTCCCGGACGAACACATCCAGAAAGGAATCGTATTTGCCGCCGTTTGGAAACACATAGCTGATGGTGGGGCAAAACTTGCTGAGCCCCAGGGGAAGCGCGTTGCCGCGGGTCAGGAAGGTGGAGGTAAAAGGGCTTATTTTTTCCACGGAATAGGCAGGGAGCGTGTAGGCGATCTCCAGAAAGCTTTCTTCCGTCTCCTCCGTGATGGGTTCACCGCATATGGCGTCTTTTATGGCGACGGAGGGCAGACGATTGGGATCCGAATACCAGGAAGACCCATCATTCGCCGCTGGGGGAACAACCGAGGACGCCCCCCTGTTCTCAGCCGCCGCCAGGGAGGAGCTTTCCTCCAACCCGCCGGAGGCTTCGATGGAAGCGGACTTAGCGCTCTCTGCGGGCGTGCAGCCGTAGCCGGACAGCAAAAGCACGAAAGCGGCAAGAAAGAGAGCGAAGAATTTTTGAGATACAGCAAAGTTGGTCTTCATAAAATTGAATTACCTCTTGCGTCAGGATGGAGGGGCGGCACTGCCCTTGGCCCTTAATCTGACAACTAA
>CAZRLJ010000026.1:0-24007 GCA_964600905.1 uncultured Acutalibacter sp.
GTGCCCTGGCTCTTTGACGAGGAATCCGTGGACGTCCTGCGGAAATTTACCAACCTGAAATGCACTCTCATGCCCTACCTGTACTCCGCCGCCGTGGAGACCCACGAAACCGGCGTCCCCACCATGCGCGCCATGGTGCTGGAGTTCCCGGAGGACATTCCCTGCTCTGACCTGGACCGCCAGTACATGCTGGGCGACAGCCTGCTGGTGGCCCCCGTCTTTACAAAAGAGGGGGATGTGGACTACTACCTGCCGGAGGGCTCCTGGACCAATTTCTTGACGGGTGAGATCGTGGAGGGCGGCAGGTGGCGCCACGAGGTCCACGACTTTATGAGCCTGCCCCTGATGGCCAGGGAAAACTCTATCATCCCTGTGGGCGCCGACGACCAGAACGTGGAATACGATTACGGCAAAGGCCTGACCCTCCACGTGTTCCAGCTGAAGGGCGCCGCCCAGGCCGATGTGCGGGACTGGGAGGGCAAGCCCCTGCTGTCCGTCTCCGCGAAAAATGAGAATGGCAGCTTTTCCTTTGCCTTCACGGGCCGGGCGGAGAATTTGCAAATTCTGCTTCGCGGCATAGAAAGCGTTAAAAACCTTGAGGGCGCACAGGCTCAGCCCCATCCCTTCGGCACAATGCTTAAAGTAAACGAAAATCTGGGCGAAGTGAAATTCACAATTTAACATCGCAGCAGCAAATACGAGCCGGGCATATGGCCCGGCTCGTATTTCTTTTGACAAAAAGTGCTTATCTGTATTAAAATAAATTAGTAAAAACTCTCTGCTTTTCTAGTGATAGGGGTGGTTATTATGAAAAAACGTTTTTGCGCAGTGTTGCTGATTCTGCCACTCCTGCTTCTTTCAGCCTGCGACAGCGAACCCCCGGAGGAGAGCCAGTGCCCATATGTGCCCCGTCAAACGACTGTGGAGGTACCAGACGACGAAAACGGTGACTATGTTACCGTTTCCATGATGCTTCCTGTACTCGAGCCAATGGAGTTTGAAGAGGAGAATAACTTCCGGCTTTTTTCCATCGGCGAAGATGTAGACCCTATATTACTTTTTTATGATGACCAGTCATTTGTTTATTGCAATTCCACCCACTCTGTATACGGATATGCCATGGAGGAGGGAATCCCGGTGGAACCCGGAACAGAGTTCACGGTGGACATTCCCTTTACAAAGACTATCACCTTTTACACCACGGAGGAAAGGCTGTACCCAAATGGCATGAAGGCTTCGGCCACATTCCACTATAAAGACGGAAGAACGGTTTACGAAAGCTTTGACGGGCTGGAGATGGGCACCATAAAACTCGACAGCCACGGTAGGATTGTGGCGGATGAATTCGTATACGCCTTTGAGGGCAACCCAAATTGGAGCGCAGATGTAGTGGCGCAATACCGGGGCATAGGAGACGACTCCCTGCAAACGGTAGAGGCGACCATGCCTTCGCTCACATATGAATTCTGGGTTCTGGACGATGGTATGCTTGCGGCCGATTGCTCTGAAAGCGACAGCTACACCCGTACCATAACGAAGCCAGACGGCACGGAAACCCAGACCCAGCATTCCGGCGGAGAGCTGTGGGAATACGAATGGGGGTATGAAGATTCCGACTATGCCATTCTCTCCGCCGCCTTCTTTAACGATATGGAAATATCAAACGACTGCGGAGAGGTTCTTTACGGATACAGCGGTCACGAAGAATCGAAGCCCGAAAATCCGATGCCGGTATACCACTCCTATTTCCCGGGCGCAGAGCTGGGACCCGTATACAGTCAGCTTGACGTGGATTCCCACAATTATTTCACCTGCACTTATACCGGTAAATGGAGAAGCTGGCTTGCAGTAACAAATATGTCCCCTGAACAGGGAAACAGTCTCCTGTATGTTGACGGTTCGTTTACCACGGCCGAGCTGCACAAAAACGGTACCACAGTGCTCAGCGGCAATCTTTCTGAATGCAATGTGTATTTTATGCCCCCCGGAGAGGAGCACCTCCTCTGCCTCCGGGGCAGCGCAGATCAGGATGGAGACATGCAGGTTTTCTATTCCCACGGAACCCTTGTTGCAAAGGGGGAAGGGGTAAAATATACCGTCACCGAAGAAGACGCGTCCGTTCTGCCCTTTGATCCGGAGGATCGGCCGGTCATCATCGGCAGGGGATTTCCAAATTGGGAGGAATGAGCTGCCGGCGTCCAAACGGCGTTCCAATAAAGCGTTGCCAGCCATTGACCGAAAAAGAAGAATAGCCCACAACAAAAAGCGGCATGGCCAAATTGGCCATGCCGCTTTTCACATCGTTTTTATTCCGCCCCGGAAATTCATCGGGGCGGTTTCCGGTCAATCCCCATTGAATTCTGCGGAGTAGATCACTGTGCCGTCAGGAGCCAGATAGCGCACCTCCACGACCGGGTCGTCCATATCTACGGCCAGCTTCAGGGAGTTGGCCAGCTGTTCAAAGGTACCCCGCTGTTCCTCCATCGCGTCCTCCAGCAGTCCCGCCATGAGGTCGATCCCCGCATCGCCCAGCTCTCCCAGGGAATCAAACACATAGGTGTACACCAGCTTATTTCCCTCCGCGGTGATCTGGAGGTTCAGACCGCTTTCCTCCAGAGTGTTCTGGAGCTTCTGAAGCTGATTCTGCATGACGTCCGACTCCAGGAAGTCCTGGATCGTGGCATATCTGCCGCTGGCAGTGATCCTGGACCCGCTCCCGGAATGACCGCTATTTTCCAGCAGCTCTTGGTACTCCTCCAGCCGGTTTTCGATTTGCTCGCTGTCGGGCAGATCGTCCAAGCCCTCCTCCAGCAGCGAAACCGCCTGTTTATACTCTCCGGCGTCCGCCTGGGCCTCCGCTTCCGCAAGCACTTCGGCCTCGTAGGCGGCGGCCGCCTGGTTCCACCTCTCCTCGGCATCGGGGTAGTTGGCGTCCTCCTCAATGACCTGTTCATACCACGTCATGGCTTCCAGGTACTCTCCCGCCGCCTCGGCAGCTTCCCCGGCTTCAAAAGCGTCCTTGGAACCCTTCAGCAGCGAGAGCTCCTGGTCCAGATACACCAGCCCGTCCGTGGACAAGCCGTAGCTGATATTCTCCACGATCTCCCGGGCCTCGTCAAAGGAAATCATTCCCTCATTGAAATCGTCGTAGGCGGTCTGCGCCACATCCGTCAGACGCTGTACGGCGTCGTTCCGGCTGATCCCATCCTGGATCTCATCCACCAGCTCTGCCGCCGCAAGGTAGTCTCCCTGTTCCAGGGCGTTGTCGAATCTGCGCAGGGGGTTGTTCAGGAGATTCCGGGCCAAAACGCCCAAAACCACCACAAGCGCCGCCGCCAGGGCCACGACCCCCACGATCAGGCCCGTTTTCTTTTTTGGCCTGCCCACAGGATAGCTGCCCGGCACGGCCTGGGGATACTGGAGATGCTGTTCCGGGGCGGGCTGACCGGCCGATTGGTTCTGCGGCTCCGCCTGAGGAGTTGGCTGCGCCGGAAAACCGGCCGCAGACACGATGGTTCCGCAGCGCGGGCAGGCCTTGGCGTTCTCCGGCATCTCTTTCCCACAAATGACACATTTCATGAAGCTGTCCCTTATCCCTTCCTGTATTTTTCCGTGCGCTCATCGTGAATGGGGCCTGACCAGTTCAGGCCAAAACCAAAATCATAGGTATTGCCGCATTCGTCGGTGTAGGGGATCATATCAAAGGGTACGTCCTCCAGCTGGGTCTCCACCGTTTCCATGTCTCTGGGGAGCTGGGTGGGCAGCAGGGCGCTGGGCTCGGTCCTGCCGGTAAGGATGTCCAGCACCGCCTGGGACTGCACGCCGAAATGAGCCACGATGGCGTCGGCGCTTTTCTCAAACTCTGCCGGTACCATGGGCTTGTTCAGCTCCGCCACCACAATGACGGGCTTGCCTCCCATGCGGCGCTTCGTCTCCAAAATGTTGTCCAGGTCCCCTTCGTTGGCGGCCTTCACAGTCTTTCCCTTGTAGCTGCGGTTGGTGAAATCCTCATAGGGATCGCCCCCGGCAATGCTCTGTTCCCTGGCCTTTTCGGCAGTGTAGGGACGGAATTGCAGGCTCACCGGGAAGTAGCCGTTTCCGCCCTGGTCCCGGTCGCTCTTTTCATAGGGGTTGGTGATGGGCGTTTCAATGAACACAATGCCCACATCCGCCTCCTCGGGCGTATCCACCACGGTGAAATACTTGCCGAGAAGCTCCCGCGGCACGGGAACAATGTCCCTGGCCGGGCCGGGAATGCGGAAGAACAGCATGGTGCTTTCAATATGGCGGTTCGGCACATAGACTTTCACCCCCTGCTTCAGGGGCAGAACGCCGTTTTTGTTTTTCAGCAGGATCACGGACTTCAGCTGGGCGTCAAAGCCCTCCCGGCAGAATTCCTCGCAGCCTACTGTTGCGGAGCTCTCCTCCGGATCCAGATAGGGATTTTCAAACAGGCCGCAGCGGAAGGTGTTTTTCAGCAGCCGGACCGCGGATTCCTCGAAGCGTCTGCGCATAAACTCCTCTCCGTAGCGCCGGCAGCCCTCCTGATAGGCCGCGATCACCGGGGCGGAATCGGAATTGCCGCCGAACTGATCCACGCCGTTCATAAGGATGCGCAGATGGCGCTCCGTCTGAGACTCTGTTTCCATGCCCCAGCATTTTCCCTCAAAGCCCTCTACGCCGGAAACATCGCCGGTAACGCCCCAGTCGGTGCAGACCACGCCGTCATAGCCGTACTTTTCCCGCAGCAAGTCCTTTACGATATATTCGCTGTAGGCATTGCCCACATTTTCGCCGTTTTTCTTGTCCTGCCCCCAGGGCGCGCAGTAATAGGGCATAACGGCCGAGGCCTTCCCGGTGGCGCCCTTCAGCTGGAAGGCTCCCTCCAGGAAGGGCTTCTGATGCTCCTCGAAATTGTTGCCCGGATAGACCGCGTACTTGCCCCAGGCATAGTGGGCGTCCCGTCCGCCCTCGCAGGCGCCTCCGCCGGGCCAGTGCTTTACCATGGCGTTGACGCTGTCCCTGCCCCAGCCGTCCTCCTGGCCTTCCGTGGTCTGGAAGCCATCGCAGTAGGCCCGGGCCATGTCCTCGGCCAGGCCCACATGCTCGCCGAAGGTATCTCCAAAACGCATCCAGCGGGGCTCAGTGGCCAGGTCGATCTGAGGAGAGAGGGCGGTGGCGATTCCCAGGGCCCGGTACTCCTTGGAAGCTATCTGTCCAAAGCGCTCGCACAGCTCGGGGGAGAAGGTGGCGCTCATGCCCAGGCCCTCCGGCCACTTGGAAACATCTGCTCCCGCGCCGCCCTTATACTCCGCGCCGGAGGTCTGAGCGCCGTGGCGGGGATCGCTGCTGGTATTCACCGGCACGCCCAGGGGCATGGACTCCGCCAGCGCCTGCATTTCGTTGTTCCAGCAGGCGGCAGTGGCGGCATTTTCCAGCCCGGTGGCCAGAACGTGACGGATGTTGTCCTTTGTCAGGAAGGCCTTCTGCTGGTCGGTCAGCTCCCAGGCCTTCGCGCCGCTTTCCGGAAAGGCCTTGCCGCCGTAGGTGCCGGGAAAGGGCCCCGCAGCCGGGGCAGGCACCATCTGGTGGGGAGAGTAGAGCATCAGCCCGGCGATCTGCTCCACGGTGAGCCGGGAGGCCAGGTCTCTGGCCCGCTGGTCCGCAGACAGCCGCCAGTCCTCATAGGGCAGCAGCTCCCCGGTTTTTGCCAGGTCCTTAAAATAAAGGCCGTCCTGTTCGATGATCTTCACACCAGATTCCGGGGAGAACCCCAGCTCCGGGCCGTTTTCGTTTTTCACAACCACAAATTTCCCGTCTTTGGAGCGCTTTTCTTCCATCTGACAACATCCTTTCGCAAATTGGGGTATCACTGGTTCTATTGTACCGGGCTGCCGGAAAAATGTCAAGACAAACAAAAAGAGCCCCACAAAGGGACCCTTTTTTATTTACTAAGTCAGCTGCGACAGGCGCCTCAGCCAGCTGTCGCCAAGTTGAACCCGCAGTTTACTGTGCTTGCAGTTTTTGCGGAGCGGATTTGTGTTCAGGCAAGGCAGAGGACGCAGGGAATACTTTGTGTATTTCCAAGGACGATAACGCAGCCTGGGCACTAAGCCGCCCGCAAAAACCGGGTTCAAGCTTGGTAACAGCTGGCTATTAAGCGAAGGGATTCTCCGTGGGATAGGGCAGAGCCTTGGGCTGGTTGTAGGCGATGTCCTTCACCCCCAGGAACTTGAACACCTCAAACAGGGCCTTTCCGTAATGGCCGAAGGCCACGGCGCCGTGATGGGGATACCGTTTCTGCACCAGCACATGGCGATAGAACCGGCCCATTTCCGGAATGGCAAAAATGCCGATGCCGCCGAAGCTACCGGTGGCCACGGGCAATACCTCGCCCTGGGCAACGTAGGCCCGGAGCTGGCCCTCGCTGTCGCACTGCAAGCGGTAGAAGGTGACGTCGCTGGGGGCAATGTCCCCCTCCAGGGTGCCGCGGGTGAAATCGGGCTCGCTGTCCTGGGGCTCCAGCAGACGGTGCTGGATCAGCTGATACTTCACAGCCCGGTCGGCGCACATCTTGCAGGCAGGGGTATTGCCGCAGTGGAAGCCCATAAAGGTATCGGTGAGACTGTAATCAAACTTGCCCTTGATATTCTCCTCATACAGGGAGGCAGGCACAGAGTTGTTGATGTCCAGCAGGGTCACAGCGTCCTGAGAGACGCAGGCGCCGATATACTCGCTGAGGGCGCCGTAAATATCCACCTCGCAGGAGACCGGGATCCCCCGGCTTGCCAGGCGGGAGTTGACATAGCAGGGCTCAAAGCCAAACTGGCTGGGGAAAGCGGGCCAGCACTTGTCCGCAAAAGCCACGTATTCCCGGGCTCCTTTGTGGTTTTCCGCCCAGTCCAGAAGGGTCAGCTCAAACTGGGCCATGCGCTCCAGCAGGTCGGTATAGTACTTGCCTTCGCCCATCTCCTTCTTCATGTCCTCGCAGACCTCGGAAATGCGGGGATCGCCGGCGTGCTCCCTGTAGGAAACCAGCAGATCCAGCTCGGAATTCTCCTCGATCTCCACGCCCAGCTCGTAGAGCCCCTTAATGGGGGCGTTGCAGGCAAAGAAATCCTGGGGCCGGGGGCCAAAGGTGATGATCTTCAGGTTCTTCACACCGATCACGGCCCGGGCAATGGGCACAAACCCGGCGATCATTTGGGCGCACTCCTCTGCGGTGCCCACGGGATACTCCGGGATGTAGGCGGACAGATGGCGCATTCCCAGATTATAGGAGCAGTTCAGCATGCCGCAGTAGGCGTCGCCCCGGCCGTTGATCAGGTCGCCGTCGCCCTCTGCGGCGGCCACGTACATCACCGGGCCGTCAAAGTGCTGGGCAATCAGGGTTTCGGGGGCCTCGGGGCCAAAATTGCCCAGGAAGACCACCAGCGCGTTGCAGCCCTTCTCCTGAACGTCGGCCAGAGCTTTTTGAGCGTCTGCCTCGTTTTCCACGGTGACGGGGCACTCGTAGAGGTTTCCCTTGTAGGCGGCCACGATGTTTTTGCGCCGCTGGGTGCTCAAAGCAATGGGGAAGCAGTCACGGGAAACGGCGACGATCCCCAGCTTAACATCAGGTATGTTTTTCATGATCTTTCCTCCCTTTTGGAACATGATTCTGAAAATTATCATAGCGTAAACCGGACCAAAATGCAACTGCTATTTTGAAGCAGTCTGTCCGATTACCCATTGCTCCAGCCCTTTCGCCGGGAGAGGGCGGCCACCCGGATGAAATAGACGGAAACCAGCAGTATCGCGGCTCCGGTCCAGGCTCCCACCTCCGCCCAGTAAATGCCCTCCTGGCCCATCACCAGGGGCAGGAACAGGGCCACGGAAATGCGCACAGCCATCTCCATAAAACCGGAAAGCATGGGCACTACGGTGTCCCCCAGCCCCATCAGGGCCGAGCGGTAGATATGCAGCATATACAAAATGGGCAGACACACGCTCATAATGGCCAGGTAGCGGTAGGCAATGACCATGGACGCCTCCACCTCCTCGGCTGTGCCGGAAATGAACATGCCCAGAAAGACCTTGCCAAACAACAGCATGGCCGCGCCGATGACCGCCGAGGTGATCAGGGCGATGACGGCGGCGGAACGCATTCCCCGCTTGATCCGCCCCAGCAGGCGGCCTCCCACATTCTGCCCCACATAGGAGGTGACCGCGTATCCGTAAGAGGTTGCGGCGATCTCCAGGATCCCATACAGCTTGTTTGTGGCGGTAAACCCGGCAATGAACAGCATTCCGTACCGGTTGATCACGGACTGGACCACCATGCCGCCCAGGGAAATAATGGCGTTTTGCAGGGCGGTGGGGGAGGCCAGCCGCATCAGCGCCCGCAGGGTGGGGCCATCCAGCTTGAAATCGGCCTTGTTCAGCCGAAGCACCGTGATCTTTCGAACCGTCCGAAAACAGTAGAGCACCGAAATTCCCTGGGCAATGATGGTGGCCCCGGCGGCTCCCGCCACACCCCAGTGAAAAGCCATGACGAAAACCAGGTCCAGCCCCACATTGATCAGGGACGCCAGTACCATGGCGTACAGGGGCGTCCGGCTGTCCCCCAAAGCCCGCAGGATGGAAGCCAGCAGATTGTAGGCCATACTGATGGGAATGCCCGCAAAGAGGATCCGCAGATACAGCACCGCCGTGGGCATGATCCCCTCCGGCGTATTCATCACGCGCAGCACCGGCGCCGCCGCCCCCTGGCTCACCCCCAGAATCAGCAGCCCCAGAATGGCGCACAGGGTCACCGACGCCCCCACAGAGCGGGAAAGCTGACGGTAATCCTTTGCCCCGAAGTGCTGGGCCATCAGGATAGAAAAGCCCTGGGTAAAGCCTTGGATCACCCCGAACACCATCCAGTTCAGCCAGTCTGCCGCGCCCAGAGCTGCCAAAGCCTGTACGCCCACCACCTGGCCCACCACGGCGGTATCCACCACCGTGTAGAGCTGCTGGAACACATTCCCCGCCATCAACGGCAGGGCAAAGGAAATGAGGAGCCGTATAGGAGACCCCTCAGTCATATTGCGGGTTCGTTCCTGTGCCATAAATCGCTTTCCTTTCTAAAAAACCGGAGAAAGCAGGTTCGCGTTTTTCTCCCAAAATCAAGGCATCGCTGTACCGATAATGCTCACATCCGCTTTTCATTCGCATGGGCGTAATAGATCATTTTAGGGTCAAAATCCAAAATCCGCCGCCAATCCTCCCCGAGCGCGGTGTTGTTCTCATATGCCCCAAGGTATTCGGCAGGCTCCAAATCACCCACAAAACATGTCCCGTCATCCATAATGAGTGAAATGCTGTCACTGCTGTGGCTTGGGGTTGAAATGATCTCCGCGCAGATTCCCAAACTGCCAAGGAAGGCCCTGCTTTCATCGCAGCTGATGCAAAGCGCCTTTTCTTCACGGATAGGCTCGTATTCCAGCTTTTTCTCCCTGGCAAAAATTTCGTCCGCAAAATGTATGTATGGCCTTTGCACATCCATAAGCAGCAGTTTGATCCCCATATCTGTGAGCTCGCTCACCAGGCCGATATGATCGGGATGATAATGCGTTGCCAGAATATAGCCTATGTCGTTTATCATGACGCCGTGTTTCTTAATCTCCCTGTAAAATGCGGGCATGGTGCCCGCATAATCCGTATCGATCAACAGACTGCCTTTTTCCCCGGATAGAAAGAATGTGTTTGTATTGCCGTATTTTAGTTTGATTACCATGGGCATTTCTCCGCTATGCCAGGAAGCAGGGCTTATCAGCTATGGTATTTTTCAAAAAACGCGGTGATTCTGCTCTGGCAGCCCTCAGGGTCTACCGCGTAGGCCAGGGCATGGGCCGCGCCGGGCACCAGGTAAAGCTCCTTCTCCCTGCTGCCGGAAATTTTGCCGTAGGCTTCATAATTTTCCTTTGTCATGTACAGGGGCACAAAATCGTCCGCTTCTCCGTGGATAAAAAGCACGGGCAGGGTGGTCCTTGCCAAAATCTTCCGGGTATCGGCGCCCTTCAGGGAAAACTTCGCCACACACCGGGCCAGCAGGTCCACGCAGTACAGAAGGGGAAAGGCGGGAATGTTATAATCCCGCTTGGCCACAAAGGCCATGATGTCCCAGGGGGAGGTAAAGCCGCAATCCGCCACGATGCCCCGCACGTTTTCCGGAAGCTCCTGTCCGGCGGACATGACCACCGTAGCGCAGCCCATGGAAATGCCCATGAGGAAAATATCCTCCTGCCCAAAGCGCTCTCTGGCATACCTGGCCCAATCCCGGCAGTCCACGCTCTCCTTCACGCCATAGGTGATGTACTTTCCCTGGCTCTCGCCGTGAGAGCGCTGGTAGGGCACCAGCAGCCGGTAACCCAAACTGTGAAGAAACTCCACCTCAGGGGCAAAGTCCACCGTGGCCAAAGACCGGTAGCCGTGAAACACGATCAGCGTGCCCTTCGGGTTTTCCGTCTCGGCGGGAACGTACAGGGCCGACAGCTTCAGACCGTCGTAGGAGGTGATGGTCACATGCTCGGCGGTATGCTCCTTCAGCCAGGACTGGGCCCGCTGCATAGAATCGCCGAAGCTCTTCCAGATGGAACCTTCCCCCTCATAATAATCCTCCTGGGGCCTTTCCTTTTCCGCCCGCACAATGGACAGCTTGAAAAAGTACCAGGTTGCCCCGCACAGGGCGATCAGTAAAAGTGCCAGCACCGCCAGCAAAATCCAAATCCACATAATCTTGCTCCTCTCAAAATAACTCTATGCCAAATTCCTTGGCCGCCCTGCGCCAGTATTCCTCCGGAACCTGCGGCCAGCCGGCCTGCTTCCCTGTCTCTTCCCGGTACAGCGCCTGTGCCCAAGAGGGTACAACCATCGTCGGGTCCTCCCCCGTCAGCACCACATGGCGCAGCATTGCCGCCCACACCGGCGCCCGCCGGGAAAGTCCGGAGACTTCCAGATTTTTGATGGCCCCCTCCCAGTTGTAGGGAACGGGAACGACTTCCTCCCGCCAGCTCCCTTCTATGGGGCGCAAAATCGTCATCGGGGCCACCTTCGCATATTCGGTCACCTGCGGCCCACTCCTTCTGCTGCAACGAAAGGTAGGGACTCCTACCGAGGGCGCGCAGAGAATCTGCTTGCCCCGAACCCAGAATTTCCTGTATCTGTGGGTGTGCCCGGCAATGTGAAAATCCTCCGACAAAGCCGCCATCCGCTCCAGCACCTCCGGGTCTCTTGCCAGGCTGGCCCTGGTGCGAAAGGGCGAGCCGTGGCAATAGGCAAGGGGCGGAGCATTTTCTATCTGCCAGCTTCCGGCGATGGGCAGGCTTTCAAACCAATCGATGTCCCGGTCCGTCAGATTTTCATAGCAATACAGCAGCGCGCCCTGGGCGGATGAATCCGTCCACGCCGTGCCGTCCCCCTGTTTCCCGCCGTTTGCCCGGTAGTCGATGACGTATTCCTCCCGGTTCCCCCGGACCCATCGGCAGTCAAATCTGCTTTTGGCTTCATAGAGCAGCTCCAGCACCCGCTGGGGATAGGGATGGTCCGTGATATAGTCCCCCAAAAACAGATAATACCGTATCCCCCGGCGGTGGGCAAAGTCCAAACAGGCTTTCAGCGCCAGATAGTTCCCATGGATGTCCGCCAGCACGGCAACTTCCGGAATTCCCCTCATGATGCTCCTCCGTTTTTCTGGGTAAACAGATATGCGCCGATGGCCACGGACACCGCCAGATTCAAAGAATCCACCGCATTGGTCTGGTCGATGAACAGGCTCCTCCCATAGGTCTGAAATTCCGGCGGAAGGCCTGCGGCCTCGTTGCCGAAAACCAGGGTGTAGCAGGGGGAGAGGGGACAGCTCTCCGGCGTCAGCACCGTGCCGCCGTCCAGCATAAAGGGGAAAATCTCCCGCCCTTCCCCGCAGGCCGCCAGATAGGCCGGAAAATCCGGAAACCATTCCACATTCAGCTGGAACAGCGCCCCCATGGAGGCCCGGACTGCCCGGGGATTCCAGAGGTCGGCGGCCCTATCCCCTACAATGGCCAGGTCCCGGATACCAAAGCCCAGCAGCGTCCGTTGGATCGTCCCCAGATTGCCCATATCCGACGGATCAACCAGGGCCACATGGGGCCGGTCTCTCCGCAGCCTGCCGGGATATTTTTCAAATTCTCCGGCGGCATAGCAGATCTCCTTCTGGGAAATGCGGTCCAGCGCCCTTTGCCAGCATATGCAGGGGACCTTTCGCTCCTGGCAGAGGGCCGTCAGCTTCTCCCTGTCCCGAAAGCTCTCGCTGTAATACACGGCTCTTGCCTGCTCCGGGCGGTGCAGAAGCAGCTCAAAGGTGGGAAAAGGCCCCAGGGCATAGGAATGGGAAAATTCCTTTTTGTACTTTTTTGGCAGCTCCCGCTGTGGCTCCACGGGACCACCTCCCTTCCATTGCTTTCCACTGTTTCCATTTTACCCGTTTCCCAGGAAAAAAGCAATCCTCTGTTTCGGGTACATGGACCCAAAACAGAGGAGCGGGAAAGCCATGTTATTTTTCCGCTAAGACACAATAAAGGCAATGGTATTGCAGATCACCGCGATAAAAAACATCGCTCCTGTAAACAGCCAAAACAGAAGAAAAGGCAGCATACAAAGCCTGCTGCCTTTTTTCGCTGTTCGCTTTCCTGCCATCCTGTGTCGTCTCTATTCCCGCGCTTTCTTCACAATGAAGTTATAAAGCTCCGCCGCTTCTTCGCTGCCGTCCTGGCCCACAATGCGGAACTTCATCCGATAGGTTCCGGGCTCCGCCGCCTTAGGCACCGACAGGGTCACGGTCCCTTTGGCTTCGGAACCGCTGAACTTTTCGGGAAGCTGGGACAGGACCCACCCGGCGTCCGTCAGCCGCGTGTAGCTTTCCTCCCCCGGCGTGTTTCCCGTTTTGCGGAACAAATCCGCCTCCAGATGATCTCCGTCCTGGAGGTTTTTATAGCCCAACTGGAATTCCAGCGTCGCCTCGCCCTGGGACACATCCACAAGCCGGGAAGCGTTTCCGCCCAAAGCCACACTGAGGGACCGTTCCTGCTGAGCCGCTCTTGCCAACTGGAACTCCACGGTATTTCCCGCAGCCCCAGAGACCCCCTGGTCACTGCCCGTTTGCAGGCCCGCGCCAGGCCCCATGGCGGCAGAAACGGTGTATTCCCCAACCGCGAACATGCTTTCCGGCACAGCGCTCAAGTCAAAAAGGACCGTGCTGGACTGATTGGCCGGCAGAGTAAAGCACACCGAGCCGCTCTGGTCCCGCAGGACATTTTCCACATTCCGGACCTCCCCCACATCGGGGAAGCCCACCTCCACGTTCTCCTTGCTAAAGGACACGCGGATGCTGACGCCGTCCCCATAGCGGGTATCCCCCTCCGGAACGCGGGGGGTCAAGGTCAAGGCCCACACCGTATCGGTGGTGCTCTCGTCCTTTGTCAGCTCCAGAGAACAGGTCCCGGCCCCCGTCACGGAAAATTCCGCTCTAGCAGCATTTTCGGGAGCCTCGTCAGCCGAGTGCGTCAGCGCCAGAAAATAGTTCCCCTGGGGGAGAAGGGCGCTCTCCGCCGCGCCGGAAAAATCCACGGCAAACAGGAGCGTTTTGCCGCTGGGGTCCGTACCCGTGGAGATGGAATAGGCCTCGCCTGTGCCGTCCATATTGGTGAACTGATTCAAACTTAGCTTTTCTTCGCCAGTGGAGCGACAGGAATAGTAGCGGATGCCCTCCGCTGCACTCCGATCCGCCAGCACCACCCAGGTCCCCGCCGGAAAATTCCCGGCCGCAGCCGTTTCCGCCTCGCCCTCAACCCTCACTGTACAGAGGTTCAGGCAGACGCTGGCCGCCTCTGTCCCTGCGGGAATCTCTGTTTGGAATTCGGCGGTGACCGCCCCCCAGGGGGACACTGTCACCGGGTTCCCGGAGGAGATCAGCTCCCCAAAGCTTCGGCCCGGGACGATAGAAACCGCCTGAGAAGCGGCCTCATTGGACTGAACCGCCGCCAGAGCTTCCGGGCCAGGGGAGGTTCCGCCCAGCACCCAGTAGTTGTGGCTTCCGGCAACCGTACCGGAGGTCATTCCCAGCAGCCTGGAGCTGTCCGCCGGGTCGGCGTTTTGTTCTGAATCCTTCCGCAGGAACGCTCCGGTATTCGTCAGGCCGTCGCCCCAGTCGCTTTCCGTATCGGCCTCAATGCGAAGGGTTTCACCCTCTTGGGCCTGCTCCGCCATTTCCAGCCAGAACACGCCGCTAACCCGGCCATAGCCCGTTTCATTGCCTATTTTCAGCTCCATACCGGGACGGAGACGGAGGGTGCTCACCGCACCGGCGTCTCCGCTTGTCAGGCTTTCCAGTTCCCGTACATCGGAAAGGATCGTCACCGTGGAGCTGGTGATCTGCAGGTTTCCCAGGCTGGTGATGGAAAACAGCCCGTCTGCCTCTTCTCCAGCAAGGGTCACATCGGAGCCTGTCACGGAAATCCGGTCGGCCTGCCGAAGCGCCGCCAGCGTTCCCTGGAAATTTTGAATGGTCACATATGCGCTGCCCTGCACCCGATCCGGGCCGCCGCTGCCCAAAACGCTGCCGCTCACGCTGACGCCCGCGCCTTCGCCGTCCAGCAGCACATGGGCGTCCCCGGAAACCAGGGAGGAAGCTTCCCCGCTGCCGCACAGGGAACCCAGGACCGTCACAGGCCCGGTCGACCCCTTTACGGAAACATCGGCATCCCCCGCCACATCGGCCTGGCTGCCGCCGCCAAACACGCTGTTCACCGTGCCGCCGCTGATCTGGACGGATGTGCCGCCCACCCGGCCCCGGTGGCCGCCGCCATAGACATTTCCGCCCACAGAGCAGCTTCCGGCTACCTGAACCGCAGTTTTTCCCGTCACATTGCCGCCGCCCAGGGACTCATCTCCCTGGCCGCCGCCAAACACATTGCCGCTGACCGCCCCATTGCCGTCGATCACCACGGAGGTGTTCCCGGTCACATTGCCCCCCGCCGGCTGCTCAGTTCCGCTCTTGCCCCCGCCGTAAAGATTGGCGGCGCTGGCGGTCCCCATCATCACCACGGAGCAATCTCCCAGGACATTCCCGGCCTGGCCGCCACCGTAGACGCTGCCCACAACGGTTCCGCCGGACAGATATACCTCTGCCCCCGCTGCGGAGCCGCCTGCCTGCCTGCCGCCGCCGAACACACTGCCGGAAATCAAGGCGCTGCCGCCGATGTACACCTTGCCCTCACCGTTTCCGCCGAAAATATTGGGAAACTCGCCGCTTTGCACGATCATCTCCGAAGCGCCGGAGGTCAGATCGCCCGTTTTATTGCCGCCAAGCAGCGCCAGCTTGCCGTCGGTTGTCACGCCTTTGCCTACTGTCAGCCGATAGCCTTCGGCGTAAATATCGTCTCCGGAATTGGGCGCGAGAACATTGCCCGGAGCGCTGGAGGTCCCCCGCTTCAGGGAGATGTTTTCAAACCTCACATTGCCCCCAAGCCTTGCGCCGCCCTCCGTTATATCCGTCGTAAGGGTCCGTATGTCCCCGGACGCAGTCCCCGGCTCCCAGGAGGTAATGGTTGCGGAACCTCCCGCCTGTCCGGCAGGCAGCAGCACCTCAGGGACCCGGTCTGTGGTCACCAGGCCGGTAAAGGGATCCGTTTCATCTGCCAGGTCGGTGAGCAAAACCACGATATTGCTGTAGACCGTTCCGTCAGCGGGCAGCTTTTTCAGCGCCGCGTCCAGATGGCCGCAGGGCTGTTCGCGGGTTCCGGCAGCGTCCGCCGATCCGTCGGCCGACACGTACAGCACCGTGGCTTCCGCCCATTGGGCCTCCAGAAACAGCCCCTCCTCCGGGAGAAGCACCACCATGCCAGGATCGTAGAGCTTGCCGTCCTCTCCCTGCCAACCGTTAAACACCACCGTTTTGCCAGACGGGGAGGGGGCCGCATAATAGGGGGTTTCGGGGATCGTCACGTACCCTGTGCTGCTGGGAGCCGTCACCGCCTCCGCTCCGTCCACGGCCTGGCCGTCGTAGCTTCCCGGCCGGATCGTCAGCACCTGCGTGGAAGCATCTGCCTCCACGCCGTAAACAGCCCCAAGTGCCAGCTCCTCAGGGCGGGCCGCAGCAAACAGGGCCATTACAATATTCTGTTTCTTTTCCGCTGTCACAACGCAGCGGAAAAGGCGGCTGCCGTCCTCCGGCTCCGCCTGGCGCTCATAGGTCCGGCCTTCCTCGCCGGGAATGTCCTGCCAAGACAGGAGCTCCTGATCCTGGGGGATCTCCTGATTCGGCTCCAAGCCGCAATACTGCCAGCGGAAGGAGGTAAACGTATACCCCTCCACGGCAGGAACCAAAAACCTGGTGACGCCGTCGGAAAAGTTGGTTTCAATGGCCACCAGCACGGTCCGCTGCCAGCTGGCGATAAAATACAGGTCCTTCTGGTCCGTGATGGGAAACCTGGACCCCACGGGGCGCACCACGTCAGCCTCGTCCCGGTACTCCGTCCAGCCCCCAAAGCTGTAGGCACACAGCTCGCTGCCCTCCGGCCCCCGGAAGCCCGGGAAACAGTCCGGCAGAACCACGCCGCCGTCCACCACAGCCACATTGCGGGTAACGGCTCCACCGGGATCGGAAGCCCCCTCGCCGCAGTCAAACGTGGCAGAAAGCAGCGCCTCCGCCTCCCGGAAGCCCAGCGCCGCCATGGCGTCCCGGAAGCTCTCGTTGTCCCCGGAGCAGGAAAAAGCCCCTGAAACGGCCTCCGGCAGGAAAATTTCCTGGCCGATCTCCTGCTGGGTCAGCCTTTCCACATAGTATTTGCTGTCAGAACTCTCTGCATTATCCCGCTTCCGGGTGACCAGCGCCTCTGTAAAGCCATTCTCCACCAGGTCAGGCTTCGGGGCCTTGTCGACGCTTTCGCCGGAAAAAGCCCTGTCGCCAATGCGCACCAGGCCCTCCGGCAGGACGATCTCCCCCCGGAGCAGCTCGCAGTTGTAGAAGGTGTAATTGCCGATGGCGGTAATGTCCGCGCCGAGCTTCACCCCCGTAACGCCGCAGCCCGCAAAGGGCGCGGTCTCCCCGGTGAAGTCCCGAATTGCCCCGGAGCCGCTGACCGTCAGCAGGCCGTTATCGTCTAGGGTGGCGGTGACGCTCTCCGGGTTCACGCCAATATCGAAGGTCCGTTCCAGCCCCACGGCTTGTTCTGTCTGGCCTTTCAGGCTGATTCCCGCAGCGATGATCGCCGCCAGCACCACGCAGAGCAGGTTTTTCCCCACGTGCATAAGCCGCTTCATGAACGGACCCCCTTTCTTCTGGGAAATTTCCCTTATTTTCTGATTTTTCAACTTCAAGAGGCCGTGACCGTGAAATCTTCCTTGGAAAATGCCGCGCTCTCATTGGCCTTCAAAAAGGTTATTGCATAGCTCACGCCCGATTGGGCGGTAAATGTGATTTTCCTTCCCGTAAAGTCCGCCTGACCGGACGCCTCCCCCTCAAAAATAGGGTTTGTCATATCCGGATACAGTCCTTCCGGCCAGGTGACCTCCACCGCGCCGTCTTTTCCCCCCGCCAGCTTCAGCACTACGGCGCCGCCGGTTTCCGAAACGCTCCACTGCAGCTCCTGCTGCCGGGCGGTAAATCCAAACTGGGCGCTGATAGTCTTTTCGTAGGGGGTGGAGGCCGTGGCGATCACCGTCACCACGCCGTCGGTAAAGTCAGATTTTTTCAGGTTCAGCGTGATTTCATTGCCGGTTTTGCCGCCTCCAGCGGCCAGGGCGCCCTCTCCCGCTGCTCCACCAATGCCTGCGGCGGAAGGGCCGCTTCCGGACACCGCCCGGTAGGTATATTTGATCTCGCTTTTTGTACAGCGGAGGTCGTCCACATAGTTTTGCAGCCGAAAGGCGATTTCCACTGTCTCCTCCCCGGCGGGCTCGTCAATTCGGTAATAGGGCTGGCTTTCCGTCAGCCTGTCGCTGGTGAAATAGAACGGCGCGGCTACGGCAGCCCCCTCGTTTCTGTCCTCCCGGATATATTTCGCGTAGGTGGCCCCCGCAGAAGAAATCAGCAAAGCCAGCGTTGCAGCAATGCACAACGCTGACAAAAAGCGGCTCTTTTTCTTCTGTTCTGTGGCATTCTTCATGGGGATTCACCTCATGTTGTCCCGGAGGCGGTCCCGCCGCCTGTGGGATTCACCTGCACCGTGGTGACGGAAACCGTGATCATATCGATCTCGTGGCTGTAATCGCTGTCGTCCTCCGCTTCGGGCCAGGTCACTTTCAGCGCATAGGAGTGCACCTTTTTGCCGCCAATGGCAGCCACCGGCAGCCTGCCGCCTGTGGCGGTGAGGACATTCGGGTCCTCCGCCGAAGGAGCCAGGCTTCCAACACAGCGGCTGTCGGCGTAATTGTCGTCAGATTCCCTCTGCCCCGTCAGGGTAAACTCCAGGGGCATGTTCCCGGTGGTCTCCACCTGGATGGAATAGTCCAGCATCACGTCGCTTTCGCCGCTGCCGTCATAATTCTGCACGGTGAAATTGACCACATGGGGAGAGCAGCCGGGGTACATGTCCTCCATGGTCACGTCAAAAACGCTGCTGCCCCCGGCAAAGGCCGCAATGGTCATGGTCGCCGTTCCCTTGAAGGTGGAGGCGTATTTTGCCAGGGTGGTGGAGGCAAACAGGCCCGTGGCCACCGCCGCCAGCAAAAGATACCGCAACAGCCGGGTGCGCTTTCGGGCAGAGCCGCCCGCCGCTTTTTCATCTTGCATGTCGTCCCTCCGCTCGTGTTTTCAAGGCGCCCACCCAGTCGGGCAGCTTGATCAGCAGCAGGCCCACGGCAAGCAGCAGCAAAAGTCCCAAAGGCGTCCGGAAAAACAGGGTCATTTTGCCGATGGCCACCGCCACCGCCCGGGGGCCGCCCACCACACACTGCACCTTGCCCAGAATATTCTCCGGCGCCAGCAGCTCCGGGTCCTCCGTGTTGTTGGCGTCGCCCTGGGTGATAAACTGCCCGGAGACCGTCCCCACCAACCGGTGGGTGATCACCGCGCCGCCGGAGCGGAAGGTGACCACGTCCCCCAGGCCGTATTCCGGCTGCTCCTTCACCAGGATGATAGCCCCGGTGGGGAGCAGAGGCTCCATACTTCCCGAGGTGACGATGTACTGGGAATAGCCGAAAATCTCCGGCGCGTCCCTGTGCAGAAAAGCCTTCTGCACCAGCATCCAGCCGTTTAATAAGATCACGGCGCAGAGCACCACTGCCAGCAAAACCCGTATGACCTTGATCATGATCCTCATGGCGTTTTCCCCTCTCACTGCCAGCCAGTCAGGCTCTTAATGCTTGCCGGGATACCGGATGTCACCGTCACCGTCGTCCGTGACGGCTCCGTCCAGCTGTACGGCGTTCAGCGTCACCGTAAGCACATAGGTGCTGCCGCTTTTACCAGCCTGGGTGTCCATTTCGTCCTCCTCCCAGTACTGGAACCAGTGCTCGTAGGGCCACTCCCAGTCAATGCGGAAAATCCGCTCCTGGCCGGGAGCGATCACCACCCGCTCGGAGGTAGTGACCTCCGACTTGCTGGCCGGTTCCCCCATCAGGTAGGGGTAGCTGGTATCCTCGTCCAGCACCGTGTAGATGATGGGCAGATGAAAGCTCTCCTCCTTGAGGGAGATGGTAAAGCCGATTTTGAAATCCTGGGGATTTTTCAGCTTGAACTCATAATATCCGCTGGAGCCGGGAGCCGCCAGGGCGTTGTCCTCCACAGGCTCCAGGCCCTCCGCCGTTTTGTTGGGGTAGCGCTTTTTGAACAGATCCACAAAGGCCACCTGGGTCCAGGAAGCGCCTGTACCGGGGTCGCTGATCTGCAGCCGCTCCTCCTCCGGGATGGGGGTGGGCGTAGGCTCCGGCGTTGGCGTTGCCTCAGGTGGGACTTTCGGCGCTGCCGTCGGTTCCGGTATTGCCGTTGGTGTTTGCATAACCGGAGTTACAGTAGGCGCTGGGGTAGGCGCAGCCACCGCAGGCGCCCTGTTGGGCCGGGAGGTTGGCCTTACCGTGGGTTCCGGTTCTATGGTAGCTTCCGGTTCGGGCGTCAGTTCAGGCTCCGGCGTAGCCGTAACCTCCGGCTGTGGGGGCGTATACTCGTCCGGCAGCTCCTCCAGCTCCTCGGCCTCGCCGTCCTCTACCAGCACCACCTTGTCCTCGCCGCCGATGGTCTCCCCATCGGGCAGAACGACCTCTCCCTCCGGGGTGACGGTGATCTGCTCGTCAATGGTAACGCTGCCGTCCTCCTCCGGAACCACTCCGGACAGCACCTCCCGGCCGGAGATCATCTCCTGCCGGACGCCCTGGGGGCTGATCGACAGCCCCTGTCCGGGCAGGGCCACGGTCCCGGCGCTGTCCATCAGTGCACCGCCGGGAGTCACCGCCAGGCTGGTCTCCCCCACCTTCAGGGCGGAGCCCGCAAAATCGGCCATCTGTCCGTCCGTTGTCACAATATAGGCGTTGTCCTGGCTCACCCCAAGGGAGCCGTCCTCCTCCACGGTCAGGTCAAGCTCCAGCAGCCGGGTGTTTTCCGGCATGTAAAAGGCGGGGGCCCCGTCCTCCCCGGCGGCGGAGGGCGCTTCACCGCTGGAAAAATCCAGGGTGATCTCGGCAGTGCCCAGAAGCTCCCCCCGGGCGTCCTCCACCCGCAGGATATGGCTGCCCGCCTCCACCCCGGAAAGGACGTACTTCCCGTTTTCATCGGTGACCGCGGAAAGATGGTCGTCCAGCCGGACGGTGGCGCGCCCGCAGGGCTCCCCTGCGGCCAGGGCCACCCGCCCTGACAGAAAATGCAGGGTAGAGGCAGCCTGAGAGCTTTCCGGGGACAGCACAATGGTGTCCATCAGCTCTCCGGTGGGCCGGGCGGCCTCCCGGCCCAGCACAAAGCCCAGCATGCCGGAGGAAAGGCAGAAGGCCAGAAAAAGTACGCCAAGAAGAACCCGCAGCACAGGATGGCGCGCAGATTTTTTTCCGTACTCCGGCACAGCGTGTTCCTCCCTTCTGGAAAGCTTGAACGATGAAAAAATGCTCCGGCTGAAAGAAAGCCCCCGGCAAAGAGCCCTAGCCCTTTGCCGAGGGCCTGTTACCGTCGGCTTGCCCGCAAAGGGCAACCTTTCTTTTTACCTATTTACCTTCTATGTACGATCAGCGGCTCCACTGAATACCGGTATCGGGATCAGACGGATTTGCCGGGATTGCCACCGAGGGATCATGCTGCACCAGAACCACAGTAACCGCGAAGGTCGTGCTCTGCTGTCCCATCATCAGGTTAGCATCATATCCATCGCGAACTGTACCTTTGGGCATACCATTGTTGGTGTCTTCCTTATTTTCAGCGGCTTTTGTCGCCTCCAGGCCGGTTTCTTCTGTCTGATAGGGCCATCTCCAGCCGACAGTCACAGTCTTTTTCATACCGGAATCGGTCGTAGGCTCCATAACACCGCGGGCCACGATCCAGCCATAGCCGTCTCCAGCCTCGGTCACATCGTCTGCGTCACCAGTAAACTGCATCATATTGGAGGGATCTCCACCGCCGGCATTGACGGCTTCATCCCAGAACAGGAAATTGGCGGGCGTCTGGCTGTCCGAAGCGGGCTTCATAAAGATGAAGTAATCCACCGCCACATCCGTAGCGGGTCCACCTTCATCACCCTGGTTTGTCACCTCAATGGCGAAGCTGCTCTCCATGCCGGGAGCCAGGTATGCTGCCTTAAAGTTGTCTCCAGACCCGGTGCCGCGGACGGTTTTCTCTTTGATGCCTGTAACAGTTTTCACCAGATCGACTGACGTGGACCCCGTGGTCATGGGCTGACCACCCAGCGATGCGCCCACGTTCCAGGCTGCGACCTGCAGAGTCGCCTTGCCGCTGAAGGTGTCAATGTACTTGGCCAACGTGCCGGATGACAGACTGGTGGTAACCAGCGTCAGAGCCAGGGCCGCTACTCCAAGCCTTGCCGCAATACTTCTTTTTTTCATTTGGTTTTTCCTCCATCTGGCCTTGTGGCCGTGTTTTGACGGGCCCCGTTTTGTCGAAACTGACCGCAGCCGGATAGCGCCATCCGGCTCAGAAGCCCAAATTATGCTTTTTCTCGGCAGAGTACACCCTTTGCCGGAATCGCCGAAAGAAATGTAAGAATTAGAGCGTGTCGAACAAGTTTTTGCAGCCGCCCTTTGCCTCTCCTGATGTGAGGGCGAGTCCTCCGCAAAGCCTCCCTCTGACGAGGGAGGTGGCACGGCGTAAGCCGTGACGGAGGGAGAGAAAGTTTTGACGGTGTATGTAGCCTTGTTAAGGGCTCTCTCCCTCAGTCAGCTGCGCTGACAGCTCCCTCATCAGAGGGAGCCAAGGGCGAGGCGCCCACAAAGCTTCTCTCATCAGAAGGAGGTGAAGGTCAAGAGCAGCCTTCTCGAAAGGGTTATCAACAAACTAAGTATTACTGCCCGTCGGGAGGTGCTGTATCCCCCTGGCCGTCGGTTTTTACCTGGGCGCGCAGACGCTCCAGCTCTTCGGCCATGGCCGCCTGCTCCTGCCGGAGCTTATCCTCCGTGCCCTTGTTCTTCCGCCGCTCTACCACGCTGCGGATCACATCCCACAGGATAAACAGCAGGATGGGTCCGCCGATAAAGAGGATCATGCCGGGAACGGACTGCAGGAAAATGGCAAAGTCGCCTACCCCGGCCAGATGAACGCCCGTATACTTTCCCTCGATCTGCTCCGGCGTCACCGGAACCACGTCTTCCACGTTGTTGGCATCGCCCTTGGTGATGTACATCGGCTGGCCGCCCTCCTCCGTCACCTCGATGATCCTATGGGTCACGGCGGATTCGTCCTCCAGGTAGCAGATCACGTCGTCTACCTTTAATGTATAGGGATCGGTCCTCTGCACAAAGATCAAATCGCCCGTTTCAAACTCCGGGGACATGGAGCCGGACATCACGATCACCGGGGAGATCCCCAGCACCGAGGGCATATGATCCGGGTCGGTATAGCTGCGGACGATCATGATCACGTTGATGATGATCATGGGGATGAAGATCACGCACAAAACCACGCCCAAAATCGTGGAAACCTTTTGGAGGGCGCTTCTTTTTTCCTTGGTAGCCTGGCCGGTCTCCATCGCTAATCACACCATTTCTATGGGTACTTGGTACGTGTTCGGATATACGGGAGGTAATCTCAGCATCATTATAACGAATCTACCACTTTTTGCAACATGCTTCACTTTTTTAATATGTTTTTTCACTTTTTCATTTTTTGCCCGAAAGTGTTCGTATCCGCCTCTGGATTTTTTCGTGTACTTGCATTATGATATAAGAAGGCCTTCCTCATCAGAGGGAGGTGGCACGGCGTAAGCCGTGACGGAGGGAGAGATCATGAAAGCCTACAACAAGGACAATATTCCTCTTGCAAAGTCTTTGCGGAAAAACATGACCCCCTGGGAGAGAAAGCTTTGGTTTGATTTTCTAAGAACCTATCCTATCCGTTTTCAAAGACAAAAAGCAGTTGGAAATTATATTCTGGATTTCTACTGTGCGAAGGCACGGTTGGCGATTGAGCTTGACGGCGGCGGTCATTATACACCTGAACAAGCAGAAAAGGACCTGGTTCGTACAGAGAAATTGAACGCAATGAAAGTAAAAGTAATTCGCTTTTCCAATCTGGATGTGGATTGCAATTTCAGCGGTGTATGCTCCTGTATCAATATGGCGGTGGAGCAATCTCTCCCGCCCTCATCAGAGGGAGCCAGGGGCGAGGCACCCGCAAAACCTCCCTCTGACGAGGGAGGTGGCACGGGCGTAAGCCGTGACGGAGGGAGAGAAAGCGATGGGCTATACATTTGGCGGCGTATGCAGCTTTCTTAAAGGCTCTTAAGGGCTCTCTCCCTCAGTCAGCTGCGCTGACAGCTCCCTCATCAGAGGGAGCCAAGGACGAGTTTCCCTCTGA
>CAZRLJ010000027.1:0-23981 GCA_964600905.1 uncultured Acutalibacter sp.
GGGCTTATGGATGATGGTGCGGGCAAAGCTCAGCAGCTGCCGCTGGCCGGCGGAGAAATTGTTGCCCCGCTCCCGCACAGGCTCATCCAGGCCCCGGTCCAGCCGGTTGATGAAGTGGTCGGCGTTCACATAGCGGCATACCTCCATGATCCGGTCATCGGAAACGCCCTCCTCCCGTAGCAGAATATTGCTGCGGATGGTGCCGGAAAACAGGAAAACGTCCTGAAGCATCTGGCCAAAGTGCTTCCGGAGAGAGGCGATCTTGATCTTCCGGATGTCGATGCCGTCAATGAGGATCTGCCCCTTCTGGAACTCGTAGTTCCGGCAGATCAGCGACAGGATGGTGGTCTTGCCGGAGCCGGTGGATCCCACAAAGGCCACGGTGTCCCGGGCGTTCACATGGAAGGAAACTCCCTTGAGCACCCACTCGTCAGGGAGATAGGCGAACCAAACATCCTTAAATTCGATCTCACCCTTGACGTCCTCCAGCTCGATGGCGTCGGGGGCGTCCACCACAACGGGCTTCAGGTCCATGATGGAGAACACCTTCTCCGCCGAGGCAAAGGCGGACTGAAGCCAGGAAAACTGCTCGGCCAGGCTCTGGATGGGGTTGAAGAACTTGTTGATGTACATGTAAAAGGTGACAATGGTGCCGCTGGTGATCACCTGGCCCATAAACGACGTATTTTTGATGGCTCCGACGCCGCCCAGGTAGAACAGGCACAGCACGGAGCTGATGTACAGCATATAGACCAGGGGCCGGAAGATACCGAACACAAAGGTCTGCTCCCGCTTTGCCTTGCCCAGGCCGTTGCTGCGCTCCCGGAAGTCCCGCATTTTGGCCTCCTCCCGGTTGAAGATCTGGGTGATCTTGATGCCGGAGAGGTTCTCGGACAGATAGGTGTTGATGTCGGTGGTGCGGTCCTTCACCTTCCGGTAGGCCCGGCGGGAAAATTTACGGAAGATCACCGTAAAGATCACAATAAAGGGAACAAAGCACAGCACCATCAGGGTCAGCTCCAGGTTCAGCAGGAGCATGGCCGCCAGAATGCCCACAATGACAAACACGTTCTTCACCAGATTCACCAGAAGATTGGTGAACATCATGGAAATTGCGTTGGTATCGTTGGTGACACGGGTCACCAGCTTGCCCACGGGGATGTCGTTTAACTGCTCATGGGACAGGGATTCAATGTGTACGAACAGCTCCTCGCGGAGGTTGGAGATAATGCGCTGGCCGGTCTTTTGCAGGGTGATGGCCTGTACGTAGGTACACACCATGGAAAACACCAGAATGCCCGCATAGACCCCCACAGAAAGAAACAGGGTGTTCAAAGGGAAATCTCCCACCACCAGCTCCTCAATGTAGCCGATGATCAGGGGAGAAATGATGTCGTAGGCGATGGAGAACAGCATCAGCAGGCCCACAAACAGGAACCGCTTCCAATAGGGCTTTGCATAAGCCAGCAGCCGCCTGGTGATCTCGCTGTCCTTCATATTCCGCTCAAAGCCCATGGTTTCCTTTTTATCCTTTACCAGGGCATAGGCCACGATCAGCACCGTGGCGATCACGCCGATGACGGCGCCGACCAGCAGGAGAGGCAGATACTCATGCATACTCGACGCCCCCTTCCAAACCGGCTTCCGTACCAACCGCAGCTTCGTCCTCCAGACGCTGGAGATCCACCATCTTCCTGTAATCCTCGCAGGTTTCGTACAGCTCCTCGTGGGTGCCTACAGCCTTCACGGTGCCTTCGTCCAGAAACAGGATCTTATCCAGCCGCTCCACTGTGGAAATGCGGTGGGCGATGACAATGGTGGTCTTTCCCGCCCGGCTCTGCCGGAGATTGTCCAGGATGACCTTTTCCGTTTTGGTGTCCACCGCAGAGACAGAGTCGTCCAAAATCAGGATGGGAGCGTTCTTCATCAGCGCCCGGGCAATGGAGATACGCTGCTTCTGGCCGCCGGAAACGGTGACGCCCCGCTCGCCCAGAACCGTGCCGTACTGCTCATGGAACTCCATGATATTGTCGTGAATGTCCGCAAGCTTCGCGGCTTCCTCCACCCGGGACTGATCTGCATCGTCAAAGGCAAAAGCAATATTGCTGGAAATGGTGTCGGAAAACAAGAAATTGTCCTGAGGCACATAGGCGCAGCCCTTCCGGACGGACTGGATGGACACGGTGTTCACATCGTGGCCGTCCACAAACAGGGTGCCGTTGGGCACGTTGTATGTACGCAGGATCAGGTCCACCAGGGTGGTCTTTCCGGAGCCCGTCTTGCCCACCAGGCCCACATTCTCTCCGGGCTCAATGGCAAAGGAAACATGCTCCAGCACATTGTATTCACCGCCGGGATACCGGAAGGTAAGATCCTTGAACTCGATTTTCCCCTTCACGCCCTGGAGCTCGCCCACATTCTCCCGGTCCTTCACCTGGACGGGAGCATCCAGCAGCTCGCTGATTCGGTTTAAGGAAGCCTTGCCCCGGGAAGCCATTTCGATTAGCATGGAAATGGCCATCATGGGCCACACCACTGAGGAGAAATAGCCGGTAAACTCGATGAGCTGACCGGCATTGAACCGCCCCTGGTAGACCAGGTAACCGCCATAGCCCAGAATGACACAGACGATGGACTCGATAAACAGCGTCACCAGCACACCCAGCAGCGTGGAAATCTTTGTGTAGGTCACATTGGCGTCTTCGTTCTGCTTGTTAAGCTTCCGGAAGGCCAGCAGCTCCTTGAGCTCCTTCACAAAGGCCTTCACCACCGCCAGGCCGGAGAAATTCTCCTGAGAAAAGTCGGACAGGTCGGAAAAGGCACGCTGGCGCTCCTCCCACTTTTTTGTCATGACCCGGCTGACGATATTGCCCACCGCCAGCAGAATCAAAGCCGGGATCAGGGACAGAATGGTCAGGCCCCAGTCCATGGCCCACATTTTCACCAGAGCCAGGATGCCCAGCAGCAGGGCGTCAAAAAACTGCATGATGCCATTGCCGAAGCATTCCTGAATGGTTTCCAGGTCGTTGGTGTACAGGCTCATGAGATTGCCCACCTTATTGACCTGATAATAGTTCTGGGAAAGGTCCTTGCTGTGGTCAAACATGCGGTTGCGCAGGTCCGTTTCCACCTTGATGGCGCTACCGAAAAAGCAGATACGCCACAGGAACCGGCCCGTCACCATGCCCAGGATGATGATGATCAGGGGCAGGCAGACCTCGCTTAGCAGGACGTCCATGGAAAAGGGGACCTCCACACCGTCCACTGGGATCAGCTCACCGTTGGCGCCGTTGATGATGATGCGGTACAGCTCCGGGATCTTCAGCTGCAGATAGTCCACCATGGAAAGTGCCAGCAGGCCCAGCAGCAATACCGGCAAATGCTTTAAGTAGTATCGGTTGATGTACTTGCCAAACAGCACATGCACTCCTCCTTTTTTAATGCGTTCCTTCCAGGTGCACGAAAGCACACTGTCGTCTATTATAATCCTCTCCGTCCGGAAAGGCAAACGCTGGGGTAAATTTTCCCTGTGAAATTTTTCCGGGTCCATTCCCATATTTTTATGAAAAACAGAAAAAGGCCTCATTACTGAGACCCTTTTCGCATGAATTTTGAAGGCCGGACGGCGGCCAAATATCAGGGCTCCTGCTCTTTCGAGCCTCCGCCCTTTTTCCGCTTGCGGACGCACTCCGTCAGCAGATACTCGATCTGCCCGTTGATGGAGCGGAAATCGTCCTCCGCCCAGGCTGCCAGCTCCTTCCAGAGACTGGGAGCGATCCGCAGGAGGATCTGCTTTTTCTCTTTTTCCTTTTCGTTCACTGCGGCCACCTCCCCAGCGGGTTATCCGGATCAGACGTCCTTTTCAAACACCAGGTCGATTTGAGCGAGAGCCCCGTAGCCGGATTGCTTCGTGGGCAGAAAGCCCACATACCTGTAGCCTCCGGCGGCATATTCGTTGATGATGGACTGGAGGTCCGCCTTGGGCTGCCCGGACCAGGCGCCGAACTGCACAGAGACATATTCGTACTTCTTCATGGCTGCCCACTCCCTATCAGTAAATCGAGCCGCTGTTCACAATGGGCTGAGCGTCCTTGTTGCCGCAGAGCACCACCAGCAGATTGCTGACCATCTGGGCCTTGCGCTCGTCGTCCAGCTGCACTACCTGATCCTGATTCAGCTGATCCAGGGCCATTTCCACCATGCCCACGGCGCCCTCCACGATCTTCTTCCGGGCAACCACCACAGCCTCTGCCTGCTGGCGCTGAAGCATGGCGGCGGCGATCTCGGGAGCGTAGGTCAGGTTGGTTATACGCACCTCCAGAATTTCCAGACCGGCCATGGCCACCCGCTCCTGGAGATCCTGCTTCATCATGTCCGCGATCTCCTGGCTGCTGCTGCGCAGGGTCTTCTCCCCCACGGCGTCGTCGCTCATCAGGTCATAGGGGTACATCCGGGCAATATTCCTGGTGGCGGAATCGCACTGGGTGCTCAGGAAGGTCTTGTAATTCTGCACGTTGAAAACCGCTTTCGTGGTGTCCGTCACCCGCCAGATAACAATGGTGCCGATAATGATGGGATTGCCCCGCTCGTCATTGACAGTCTGCTTCTCGTTGTTCAGCGTCATGGTTTTCAGGGAGATTTTTTTGCTCAAGCCGGAGAAAGAGACGCTGTTGTTGGAAACCACCAGGCCGCTGCGGGAATCGGGGCTGGTGCCTGTGGCAAAGGGATTCGTCCAGAAAAAGCCGTCCTTTTTGATAGTGCCGTAATATTTACCGAACAGGGTCAGCACCAGCGCCTCGTTGGGCTGGAGCACATGGAAACCCGGCAGGAGGAAGCAGGCGACGATCATGGCCGCAAAGGCGGTGACCAGCTCTATGATCCCAACAACGGGCGCCCCGCCGGCAGAAGAATGGCTTTCACAATAGAGAATGCCCAGAATCAGCCCGGCGATCAACCAGGCAAAGAGGGCGATCACCAAAAACAGCATGCCGAAACCGCTGATGGTCCTGGCTGTTTTTTCTGTGTACTTGTTGACGATTTTCTCACGATCTTCCATAAGAATTCCCTTTCCTTTCTCGAAGCAGAGCGCAAAGCGCCGCTTTCTTTATGATATTATTTTAATATCAGATTTCCTCCTTGTCAAGCCCTTTGGAAAAATATTTCTTGCAGGCGCAGGGAGGATGGTATATGATTTAAGAAAAAGCAAGTTGTGGGAGGGTTCTCATATGGAAATACAGAAAATCAGAGACGCCGTCATCCAGGGCGAAACCGCCCTGGGCATGGAGCTGGGCTCCACCCGCATCAAGGCCGTGCTCATTGGGCCGGATCACGCCCCCATCGCCAGCGGCGCCCACGACTGGGAAAACCGGCTGGAAAAGGGCGTGTGGACCTACCGCCTGGAGGACGTGTGGGCCGGCGTACAGGCCGCCTACCGGGCCATGGCGGAGGATGTGAAGGCAAAGTACGGCGTGGCGCTGAAACGCCCCGGAGCCATTGGCGTTTCCGCCATGATGCACGGATTTCTTCCCTTTGACCAAAACGGCAGGCAGCTTTGCGAATTCCGTACCTGGCGGAACACCATCACCGAGGCGGAGGCCGCAGAGCTGACGGAGCTGTTCCGGTTCAACATTCCCCAGCGCTGGAGCATCGCCCACCTCTGGCGGGCCGTGCGAAACGGCGAGCCTTATGTAAGGGATATTGCCCACCTCACTACGCTGGCGGGCTATGTGCACTGGAAGCTCACCGGAGAAAAGTGCCTGGGTGTGGGCGAAGCCTCCGGCATGTTCCCCATCGACAGCGAAAGCAAGGATTTTAACCCCCGGATGATCACCCAATTTGACGGGCTGCTCAAGGAAAAGAATATCCCCTGGACCCTCCGGGACATTCTCCCCGCCGTGCTGACGGCGGGAGAACCTGCCGGGACCCTCACAGCCGAGGGCGCGCGGCTCCTGGACCCCACCGGAGAGCTGGAGCCCGGCGTGCCCCTGTGTCCCCCGGAGGGCGACGCAGGGACCGGGATGGCCGCCACCAACAGCGTAGCGCCCCGCACCGGCAATGTGTCCGCCGGCACCTCCATCTTCGCCATGGCCGTGCTGGAGCGGGAGCTGAGCTGCGTCCACAGGTCCATCGACATGGTCACCACGCCTTCCGGCCTCCCGGTGGCCATGGTCCACTGCAACACCTGCACCTCTGACCTGGACGCTTGGGTGAAGGTTTTCGGCCAGCTGCTGGAGGCCGCCGGGACAAAGCTCACAAAGCCCCAGCTCTATGACCTGCTGTATTTCCAGGCCCTGGAGGGCGAGCCGGACTGCGGCGGCGTCATTTCCTATAACTGCTATTCCGGCGAGCCCGTGACCGGGCTGGAGGACGGCCGTCCCCTGGCGGTGCGGAATCCCGACAGCCGCCTGACCCTGCCCAACTTCATGCGCGCCCAGCTTTACGCAGCCATGGCCACCTTGCAGATCGGCATGGACATTCTTTTCACGGAGGAGCAAGTCTCCCTGGAGCGCCTCTACGGTCACGGCGGCCTGTTCAAGACCAAGGGTGTGGGCCAGCGGCTCATGGCCGGGGCCCTGAACGTCCCCGTAGCGGTAATGGAAACCGCCGGAGAGGGCGGCCCCTGGGGCATGGCTCTGCTGGCCATGTTCCGGAAGAACCGGATGACAGGAGAGACCCTGGAAAGCTATTTGGCGGAGAAGGTGTTCCAAAATGCCGCCGGGGACTGCGTCGCTCCCCTGCCCGAAGACGCGGCGGGCTTCCGCCGGTACATTGCCCGCTACAAGGCCGGCCTGGAGGTAGAGCGGGCCGCGGCGAAGGCCCTGTAGCATTGCCGCCGCCGGAAAGATTCTCCTCATTTCAGGTCTATCAGCTGTCTTTTCATTCATAGCATAGCAAGAGAACCGTAGCCATCCGGCTGGGAGGATCTTGCTATGTTTTTTCTTTTGAAAATCAAAAAGCGGACGATTCTGGCCGCGGCGGCGGCCATCCTTCTGCTGGCGGCGGTAGTAACGCCGCTCCGGCTCCGAAGCGGGAACATCCTCCCTGCCCAGGGGGATTTCATCAAATGGGTGGATTTCGACGTCTGCGAAAGCGCCCTCCGGGACGCCATGGAACTGGACGTGGCCACCTATGAGGATCCGGAGCGGCCCCATCTGAGCTGGGTGGACGCCATCGCCTGGCTGGGCGTGAAATACGGCGGGGATTTCTCCCGGTACAAGCGGAGCGATTTGAACGATCTGGCCCAAAAGGTAGACGCCGGAGAGACCCCGGACGCCCTGGCCGCCGGGCAGGAAAAGTATTTCAATTATTACCGGGAGGCTTACGGCGCGGTGCTGGAGGGCTTTTTGGGCGAGTATGAAATTGAAACGGAGGACGGGTGGAAAACCTGCTACGGACTTCGGGCCTACTCCCCCATCGCAAAAACCTTTCCCTACAACGATTACGACGACTTCGGCGCAGGCCGCAGCTACGGCTTTGACCGGAAGCATCTGGGCCACGACATGCTGGCCGCCGTGGGAACCCCTGTGGTGGCGGTGGAATCCGGAACGGTGGAGGCCCTGGGCTGGAATCAATACGGCGGATGGCGCATCGGCGTCCGCAGCTTTGACGGCAAACGCTACCACTACTACGCCCATCTCCGGCAAAACCGTCCCTATGCCCAGGGGCTGGAGGTGGGAAACGTGGTCATGGCGGGAGACGTCATCGGCTATGTGGGCCGCACCGGCTACAGCACCAAGGAAAACGTGAACAATATTGAGGTCAACCATTTGCACTACGGTCTCCAGCTGATCTTTGACGAATCCCAGAAGGAGACGGATAGCGGAGAGATCTGGATCGACGTTTACGCCCTGTGCAATCTACTGAGAAGCCACCAGAGCAGCGTTGTGCGGGACGATGCGACAAAGGAATGGAGCCGGGCCGCAGGCTACCGGGAGGCTATCCCCGAGGATCGGTTTATCCCGCCTGCCTCCCCGGCGCCCGGAGGCTGAACCACGGCCCCGAAAAGCGGAAGACGGTATATTGCCATTTGACTCCCCCGGCTCTTTGAGCTAAAATAGTGGTCAGGAGGAGATCAAAATGGCAAGAGATCGCAAAACGGAGTTATTTGAAAGCGAGTCCATCCCCCGGGCGGTGGCGTCCCTTTCCATCCCCACGGTGGCGAGCAGCCTGGTGGCCCTGCTCTACAGCATGGCCGACACCTATTTTGTGGGAATGCTCAACGCTCCGGTGGAAACGGCGGCGGTTTCTCTGGCCGCTCCGGTGCTGCTGGCCTTCAACGCGGTGAATAACCTGTTCGGCGTAGGGGGCTCCAGCATGATGAGCCGCGCCCTGGGCCGAAAGGATTTTAAGACCCTGAAGCAGAGCTCCGCCTTCAGCTTTTACGGCGCTGTGCTGTGCGGCCTCCTTTTTTCCGGCCTCTGTGCCATTTTTATGACTCCCCTGTTGGGCGTTCTGGGCGCGGACGCCGCCACCTCGGACCCCACCCGGCGTTACCTGCTGTGGACGGTATGCCTGGGCGCAGCGCCCTCCATCGTCAATGTGGTCATGGCCTATCTGGTTCGTTCAGAGGGGGCCACCCTCCACGCCAGCATCGGCACCATGAGCGGCTGTGTGCTGAACATTCTGCTGGATCCCCTGTTTATCCTGCCTTCCGGCCTCAATATGGGGGCTGAGGGCGCGGCCCTTGCCACCTTCATTTCCAACTGCTTTGCGGTGCTGTACTTCTTTGGCTATCTGCTTCTCAAGCGCAAAACCACCTATGTGTGCATTTCTCCCCGGGAATTCACCTTCCGCCCCGCCATTGTCAAGGGTGTTTGCGCGGTGGGCGTGCCCGCCTCCATCCAGAATCTGCTCAACGTGGTCAGCCATGTCCTGCTCAATTTCATGGCCGCTCCCTTTGGGCCGGAGGCCCTGGCCGCCATGGGCATCGCCTACCGGGTCGCCATGATCCCCCTGTACATCAATAACGGCATTACCCAGGGCGTTATGCCCCTGATTGGCTACACCTACGCGGCGAAGCTCCACCCCCGCATGAAAAAGGCCCTGGGCTTCACCGCCCTTTTGGGCCAGGGGATCCTTCTCGCGCTCACCATTGTGTGCTGTGTGTTCTCCCAGCCCATCACCCGCGCCTTTATTCAGGACGCACAAACCGTGGAATACGGCACCTGGTTTTTGCGGGGCTTTGCCCTTTCCATTCCCTTTCTGTGTATGGATTTCCTTGCTGTGGGCGTATTTCAGGCCGTGGGCAAGGGGATGCAGTCCCTGTTCATGGCCATTGCCAGAAAGGGGCTGCTGGAGATCCCGGCCCTGTTCCTCTTAAACCATTTTCTGCCCCTGTACGGCCTTTCCCTGGCTCAGCTGGCCGCCGAGGTGGTCATGTCCGTGCTGGGCGCTGTGCTGCTCCTACGCTTCCTGAAAGCCATGGACCGCAGCGAAAAGCAGCCCTCCGCCCCGGCCCCGGAGGACTGAAAGCCGCCGGAGTATCTGTGGCAGGCCACATGGACTTTCTCCTCTGCACAAAACAGACAGACATGCAAAACGGGCAGCCTTTCGGCTGCCCGTTTTTATGGGATCATATCCGGTTTATTTTGCCTCAAAGAAGGCCTTGACGGCCCGGTAGGTCATATACACGTCCAGCTTGGAGACCAGCTCAAAGGGCGCGTGCATGGAAAGCACCGGCACGCCGATGTCGATAACGTCCGCATTGAACTTGGAGATGCAGCCGGCCACGGTGCCGCCGCCGCCCTGATCGATCTTGCCCAGCTCGCCGATCTGCCAGACCACACCGGCGTCGTCCATGATCCGGCGGAGCCAGCCCACAAACTCGGCAGTGGCGTCGTTGGTGCCGCCCTTGCCCCGGGAGCCCACATACTTGGCAAAGCCTACGCCGTGGTTCACATAGGTGGAATTCTGTGCCTCATAGGCATAGCCGTAGTTGGGGTCAAAGGCCGCGGTCACGTCAGCGGACAGGCAGCTGGACTTGGCCCACACATGGCGGGGAACCAGGCCCTCGGCCTCGGCCAGGTCAGAAATGAAGAAATCCAGGAACTCGGAGTTCAGGCCGGTGGGGCCTACGCTGCCCACCTCTTCCTTGTCGGCCAGGCAGACAATGGCGGTCTTTTCGGGAGTTTTGCAATCAAAGGCGGCAATGACAGAGGGATAGGCGCAGACCCGGTCGTCGTGGCCGTAAGCGCCGATGAGGCTGCGGTCAAAGCCAATATCCACGGCCCGGAAGGCGGGCACGAAGGTCAGGTCAGCAGAGATCAGGTCGCTCTCCACAATGCCGTACTTCTCGTTGAGGATCTTCATGATATTCAGCTTCAGCAGCTGGTCGCCCTCGGCGTTCTCCAGAGGCAGGCTGCCCACCACAATATTCATGTCCTCGCCGGCAATAATGTCCCCCGCTTTCTTGCCCATCTGGTCCTTGGCCAGGTGGGGCAGCAGGTCGGTGATGCAGAACTGGGGCTCGCCCTCCTTGTCGCCCACGTTGACGGTGATCTCCGTGCCGTCCTTGCGGACGATCTTGCCCCGCATGGACAGGGGAATGGCGGTCCACTGATACTTCTTGATGCCGCCGTAGTAATGGGACTGGAGCAGGGCCATCTGGCCCGCCTCATACAGCGGGATGGGCTTCAAGTCCAGGCGGGGGTTGTCGATGTGAGCGGCGGCGATGCGCACGCCCTCCTTGCAGCCCTTCTTGCCGATCACGGCCAGGATCATGGCCTTGCCGCGGTTGTTGTAATACACCTTGTCCCCGGCCTTGTACTTGTGGGCGGGATCAAAGGGCACAAAGCCCGCGGCCTCGGCGGCCTTTACGGTGTAGTCCACCGTCTCCCGCTCGGTTTTGGCGGTATTCAGAAAATCCTTGTAGCCCTCGGCAAACTTGAAGGCCTTCTTCATCTCCTGGGGGCCAGCCTTCTTTACGCCATGGGTCTTGTCGTTGAACAGCTCTTTGGCAAGCTCCTTGGCGTCGATCTTTTCGTTTTTCTTAGCCATTTCAATCGTCCTCCTGTATACCAAATTTGCCTATACATTACACTATTTTGAGAAAAAAGTCAATCCTCGCCATAGAGTTTTCCATACCGCTCCCGGCTGCGCAAAACCTTTTTCACATAGGCCCTGGTCTCCGGATAGGGAATGGTGTGCAGCGTCTCCCTGTCGTCGGAATATTCCGGATTCGTCAGCCACTCCGTCACGTTTCCCATCCCCGCGTTGTAAGCGCAGAGAGCCACGTCTGTCTGGCCGTAATGATCCAGCAGCAGACGAAGCAGCGCACAGCCGCAGTGGATATTCACCGCCGGGTCGGCAATGCCGCCGTCGGCGTCCTCCGGGGGATAGAGGGAGGCGATCCAGTGAAAGGTGCTCTCTGTCAACTGCATAAGGCCCACAGCTCCCGCCCGGGACCGAGCGTCGGGGTCGAAGCCGCTCTCCGTCCGGATCACCGCGTACACCAGGTTTTCCTCCAGGCCGAATTCCCCGGCCTCCCGGGAAACGATCTCGCTGTAGGGCCGGGGATAGAGCATCCGCAGCCCCTGCTCTGCCAGCTGCGGCCCGGCTAAAAACGCCAGCAGCCCCACGGTCACCAGCACGGCAGCCAGCGTGAAACATCCCTTCTTCATAGTTGAAGCTCGCCCTTCCATTCCTCCAGTATCGGCGCGAGGACAGCCGTCAAGTCCGTCCCGGCCCCGTTTTCTACCACATGATCTGCCCGGCTGGTGTAAAAGTCCTCCGGCCGCTGTGCGGAAAACCGTAAAGCCGCCCGCTCCCGGGAAATGCCATCCCTGCGGCAGACCCGGTCCATCCGCTCCTGTTCCGGGGCCGTCACCACCAAAATACGGGAGCAGGCCCGGTCCAGACCGGCCTCAAACAGGGTGGGTGCGTCAAGGACTATCACTTTACACCCATCCGCAATGGCAGCGTCCATTTCCGCCCGCACCGCCCGCAGGATATGGGGAAAGGTGATCTCCTCCAGCCTTTTGCGGCGCTGCTCTCCGGAAAATGCTCGCGACCCCAGCAGCTTCCGGTCCAGTACGCCCCCGGGGGCCACATCCTCACCAAATTCCCGCTGAAGCTCGGCGATACATTCCCCGTCATACACCGCCCCGCTGCGGGTCAGGGCGTCGCAGTCGATCACAGCGCATCCAGCCTGCCGTAGGAGCCCGGCCACCGTGGATTTTCCTGCCCCGCTGGGACCGGTCAGGCCCACCACGGCATGGCCGGAGGGGCGGATCACCGAAAAGCCCGCCGCCCGGATCAGCCGGTTGTACACCGCCATCCCTACGCCGTTCCTGGAGGGCATGTGCCCATAGACCCTTTTCGCTCCCAGCTCATCCAGCCGATATAGGGCCGAAAACAGCAGATGGGCCTGGCGCTCCGGCTCGTATCTGCCGCCGTAGCTCAGACAGGGAACCTTCAGGCCGGACACATCCTCGTCAAAGCAAAGGGCGTAGGCATCCAGCTGTAAGTTTACATAATTTATATACTCCTCCGGCGATGCGTCTACCAGGATCACCTCGGCATTTGGGGCGTAATGCTTGTATTTCATCCCGGGAGAAGCGGCATTTTCGCCATTTCCCATCTTGTGAAGCACCGCAGGATCCACATCTACACGCCCCAGGACAGAGCGGAGCTGAGTTAACGTAATCCCGCCCGGGCGGAGAAGACGGGGAATCTCTGTGGCCAGAGTCAGCACCGTGGATTCCACCCCCACGTCGCAGTCGCCGCCGTCCAGCAGCGCCTCCACCCTGCCGGTCAGGTCATTTCTCACGTGGGCAAAGGTGGTGGGACTGGGCTTGCCGGAGGGATTGGCCGAAGGGGCTGCCAGAGGCACCCCTGCCGCGGCGATCACCTGCCGGGCCACGGGATGGGCGGGAAAGCGCACCGCCACCGTCTCCAGATTGCCGCTGGTCTCCTTGGGGATCAGGTCAGATTTGGGCAGGATGATGGTCAGCGGCCCGGGCCAGAAGACCTCCGCCAGTTTTTTGGCGGCCTCCGGCACCTCCCGCACCAGAGGATAGATCTGGGAAAAATCGTTGATGTGCACGATGAGGGGGTTATCTCCCGGCCTGTTTTTCGCCGCAAAGATTTTTTTAACCGCCTGAGGGTCCAGGGCGTTTGCCGCCAGCCCGTACACGGTTTCCGTGGGGATGGCCACCAAGCCGCCCTCCCGAAGGATGCGGCCCGCCGTCTCTATATCATGTGTATTGCTTCCGTCCAGTAATAATGTATCCATCTGAGCCTCGCCATAAACCGAAAAAATTCCCGAAAAGACCGCTATTCCTGATTCTGCAATTTCTCCGCCCGGTCGGCGGCGATCAGGGGATCGATCAGCTGATCCAGTCCCCCGGCCAGAACCTCATCCAGCTTGTACAGGGTAAGCCCGATCCGGTGGTCCGTCACCCGGGACTGGGGGAAATTGTAGGTGCGGATCCGCTCGGAACGGTCTCCGCTGCCCACCTGGCTCCGGCGCTCCTGGGCCACCTGGGCGTCGGCACGCTCCTGCTCCTGGGAGAGCAGGCGGGCCCGCAGCACCTTCATGGCCTTATCCTTATTTTTGTACTGGCTCCGCTCATCCTGGCACTCCACCACCATGCCCGTAGGCAGGTGGGTGATGCGGATGGCAGAGGAGGTCTTGTTCACCTTCTGACCTCCTGCGCCGCTGGATCGAAACACGTCTATTTTCAAATCCTTGGGGTCGATCTCCATCTCCACCTCCTGAGCCTCCGGCAGCACGGCTACCGTGGCGGCGGAGGTGTGGATGCGGCCCTGGGTCTCTGTTTCCGGCACCCGCTGGACCCGGTGAACGCCGCTTTCAAACTTCAGCCGGGAATACGCCCCCGCGCCGTCAATGAGGAAGCTCACTTCCTTAAAGCCCCCCAGCTCCGTTTCGCTGAGGCTTACGATCTCCGTGTTCCAGCCCCGGCCCTCGGCATAGGCGGCGTACATGCGGTACAGATCGGCAGCGAACAGGGCGGCCTCCTCGCCGCCGGTGCCGCCCCGAATCTCCACCACCACATTTTTCTCGTCATTGGGATCCTTGGGCAGGAGCAGCAGCTTCAGCTGCTCCCCCAGCTCCGCAAGGCGGGCTTCCTTCGCCCGAATCTCCTCCAGAGCCATTTCCCGCAGTTCCCGGTCTCCGGACTCCTCCAGCAGCTCCCTGGCCCCGGCCAGGGCCTCTTCTGTCCTCCGGTACTCCCGGTAGGCCAGGGCAATGGGCTCCACCTCGCTGCGCTCTCTCATCAACTGCGCATACAGCTCCCGGTCGGCGGCAGTGTCCGGATCGTACAGCTTCCGGTCCAGCTCCTCCAGCCGGTTCTCAAATACGTTCAGGTTTTCAAACATCACAAATCAGCCCCTTCCTGTATTCCCATGGTTCTATGGGACAGCGCTACTGCTTCTGACCGGCAGGAGCCTCGGCGGGACGGATGATCTTCCGGATGCTCTTTTCGCATTTCAGCCGGGGGATCATCAGCTCCCGGCCGCATTTGCAGCACCTGATCCTGAAATCCATGCCGGAGCGCAGCACCGCGAATTCCGTGCTGCCGCAGGGATGGGGCTTTTTCATTTTCAAAATGTCTCCTACACGGACATCCATGAGGGCCTCCCGTTCTCGTCAAAAAGGGTGATTCCTGTACGTGGTTATTCCTGAGGCGTGGCGGCTGCATCGTCTTCCAGGAGAAGCTTCGCCGCCCGTGACGCAGACGCTGCCGAATCGCCGCCGGAGTCCACTTCCGCCTGGGCGGCCACGGCGTTCTCCAGGGTCACCGTCACGCTGTACTGTCCCAGCACCCAGCAGGAATCGGCGCTGGCGCCGGTAAGGGATACCGAAACCGGCAACTGCCTGCTGCCCAGGGTATCCTGATAGTTGGTGAGATCCAGCTGAATGGAAATGGAATCCCCTGTCAGCTTGGAAACCTGGGCCTCCGGACCGATGACGGTCACCGGCAGGAACTGGGTGTTGACGCTGACATCCCTTCCGGGAGGGCAATTTGCAGCCTGTACATTGGCCGCAGGCACGCTTGCCGTGATCACCCGGTAGCCGTTGAGGTTCACTGTGACAGTGGCCTGGCTGACGGGATTTTCGGCGGAAGCGCTGAGGTTTCTCACGCCCGTGGGCAGGGGGATGTCCACCTTAAACACATTGCGCTGGTTCGCCCTGAGATCTGCGAAATCAATGGCCGTATCCAGGGTAATCTCATTGATGCCGGCCAGGGTCTCCGCCGTGCCGGCAATCTCGATCTGCGCAGGCTCCACAGTAATCCGGTTATCCGGGAAGCCCCCGGGCCGCCGGACCGCAGAGGGCACCAGGCTTACCGTCTTTTTCGGCAGGACAGGGATATTGACGTCCACTGTGTCGATGCTCATTTCCAGGTACAAATCTTCCGTGCCCGTAAGCTCCTGATTTTCCTGATCGTACAGCTTGATCTGGCATTGGGTGTTGGCGTCCGCCCGCAGAGGCTCGGCAATCTGATAATCCACCACTGCATGGCCGATCTTGTTCACGGAGGATTCCGGCCCGGAAATGGTGACGCTCTCCTCGGAAAGGGTCACTGTACCGGAGGCATAGCCCGCATCGGCGCTGTACTTGACCTGGTTTTCAATGGGGAGGGTCACCTCCTTGTAGCGGTCATACTCCAGAGTGACCTCCTCGGGATTGATGGTGACGATCCCGTAGTCCGACACGGTGCTGACCTTCTCCGCCCGGACCTTCACCACCATCTTCTGCATGGTGTTTCCGGCCAGCTTCACGGAAGTGGGATTCAGGTTGGCGGAAACCTTAAAGTCTGAGGCGGTCAGTTTATTGGTGATCAGGCTGTTGCCGGAAATCTCAAGGTCCGCCGAGTTGTAAGACATTTTGAAAACCCGCAGGCCCTCCTCTGCGGCGGCGGGGGAATACGCCACCTCGATGGGCACATCGGTGACCACACGGTTTGCCTCGGTATCTCCGCTGGCCATCACGAACCAGGCGATAATGGCGGCACAGAAGGAAAAAATCAGCAAAAAGGTGTCCCGGTAAATGATGGTATGCAGCCCGAATTTCCGTCTGCTCTCAGGTTTTTTCTCCTCAGGCATCCTTTCTCCCTCCCTTCCCGGGGTCCTTGACCGGATCGGTCTTTTTGGCCCGGGCCTTCACGGCGCCGGAACCGATTTTCAGCTTGCCCAGGATCTTTTTTCCTCCCCCGGCGCTTTCTGAGCCGCCCAGCAGCAAGGCCTCCAGCTCCTCCGCCAGAGTGATCCTGTTGTAATCTCTGGTCAATCTTCCGCCTACGGCGATGGAAATCTGTCCGGTCTCTTCAGAGACCACCACCACCACAGCGTCGGAATTTTCACTCATACCCAAGGCGGCCCGGTGCCGGGTGCCCAGCTCCGCGCTGACCTCGTCGCTGGCGGTCAGCGGCAGGATGCATCCAGCGGCGTAGACCCGGCCGTCCCGGATGATCATGGCGCCATCGTGCAGTGGAGCCTTATTGAAAAATATGTTAGCGATCAGCTGGGCGGAGGGGTCCGCCTCCACCACAGTTCCCGTGGAGACGATCTCCCCCAGCCTTGTGTCCCGTTCAAATACGATCAGCGCGCCCATACGCATCTGCTGCAGGATGGAAACCCCATCCACCACGCCGTTGATGGCCTGGCGGGTCTCCATGCTGCCCCGCTCCCTCTCCCTGACTCCAATCACGCCGGCCAGGGAACGGCCCACCTTGCTGCGGCCCACCTGTTCCAGTGCCTTTCGAATCTCCGGCTGAAACAGGATCACCACCACGATCACAGCGGACTGGAAAAAAGCCCGCAGGATGACGTTGACCATCGAAAGCTCCAGAAAATGGGAGATCAGGAACAGCACCAGCAGCAGAACAACACCCTTAAAAAGCTGCCCTGCCCGGGTCTCCCGCACCAGCTTGATCACCCCATACAGCAGGAAGGTGACGATCAGCACGTCCACAGCGTCCTTCCAGGAGAAGCTGCGGGTAACACTTATGATGGTCTGGCCCGTCTCTCTGAGAAATTCGGCGACGGCGTCCATAGACCTCACTCCTATCCTTTTGAATTCCTCCCGAGCGCCCGCAATTTGCGGGGCATACTCATACATTATTTATTCTATCACAAGAATCCCGGAAAGAAAAGGGGGTTTCCGGGATTCTCACAAAGTTTTTTCGGGCAGCACCGCGCAATGCTAAGTGCCGGATTGCATCGGCAAATTTTTCGTCAGATGAGACAAAAAGCGCAGTCCATACTTTGTGCATGGACGAGGATTTCTGTAAAATATTGCGGGAAATTTCCGAGCAAGATGGTGCTTAAAGCGTTAGCTGCGAATTGTGCGGCGGCGCCTTAGGAATGCCGCCGGGGGCTTCCCTCTCCTTTCAGGGCGATCTGCTTGACGGAGGCGGCCAGGGCCTCCAGCTCCTCCCTCCGGGTAAAAACAGAGGGAGAGACCCGCACCGTGCCCTCCGGGGTATTCATCCGTGCGTGGGCAGCCGGGGCGCAGTGAAGCCCGCAGCGGACGGCGATCCCCCGGCGGGCCAGGCGCTCCCCCACCTCTTCGCTGGGAAGTCCGTCCACCGTAAAGGACAGCACCGGCAGATAATAGGGCATCCGGGGCCGCTCCGTGTAAAGGCGGACGCCGGGAATCCTTTCCAAACGGTCGTAGAGCAGCTGAACCTTGGCCATTTCTTCCCGCCAGATCCTCTCCGGCCCCATCCGCTGCACAAAAGCGATCCCGGCCCTCAGGCCCAGGATGCCCGGCACGTTCAAGGTGCCGCTCTCGTACCGCTCCGGTGGGTCGTCGGGCTGGAGCATACTCTGGGACTGGGTCCCGGTGCCGCCCTCCACCAGGGTCTCCAGCTTGTCGCCTGGGTCACGAAGGATCAGCATCCCCGTGCCCATGGGGCCGTACAGCCCCTTATGCCCGGCGCAGCAGAGGTAGTCGATCCCGCTTTCCGCCAGGTTGATGGGAACCACGCCCGCGCTTTGGGCGGCGTCCACACAGAGCTTTGCCCCATACTGATGGCACAGGGCCGCAATGCGCTCTACCGGCGCCCGGATCCCAAACACATTGGAGCCCTGGGTGCAGACTACCAGCTTGGTGCGGGGCCCCATGGCCCGCCGAAAGTTTTCCATGGTCGCGTCATTGTCTCCGGCCGCCACGGATGCCTGGGTGAAGGTCACGCCCCGTCCGGCCAGGGCCGTCAGCGGGCGCATCACCGCGTTGTGCTCCAGGTCGGAGACCACCACGTGGTCCCCGCTTTGAAGGCAGCCCTTCAGCACCAAATTCAGGGCCTGGGTGCAGCTGGGCTGAAAAATCACGCATTCCGGCCCCGCAGCGCCGAAAAACGTCGCCGCGGCCTGCCGGCACTCATACACGGCCCTGGTGGTGCGCAGAGTCATCGCATGGCCGCCCCGGCCCGGATTGGCTCCGTATTCCTGCAGGGCCTGCTGCATGGCCCTGCGCACAGAGAGAGGCTTGGGATAGGTGGTGGCGCTGTTATCCAGATAGATCATCCGTCATCATCCCTGTCCATCCTACCCAGAATTCTGATATGATTTTCACGCAGCACCTGTTCCGCCTCGTCAGCTCCATCGGGAACGAAAAGGCCGTACCCACAGCCTGTCTCCGACGTCCGGGGAACCCGCAGCACATAGGCGCGGAAGCCGCGCCGGCTCAAAAGCTCCCTGCCCTTCATGGCATAGGTCACAGAGCTTACCACGATCAGGGGCTTTCCCATATTGATCACCTCGTTACAACAAAATCTGATTTTAAGGCCGCGCCACGCAAAACCCTCAGGCGGCCTTGGCGCGGCGCCGCCAAAAAACAAAACTGAAATCGGCGGATACCCCGCCAATTCCAGTTTATGCGGACAACCAAAAAAGGAAACAGCCCGCCGGGAATACCCAGCGGGCTGGCTGACGCAGCGAAGGGAAAAATCAGGCGTTGAACACGTACTTATTCAAGCGGTCAAAGGCCTCCTGCACGCGGGACAGGGGCAGCGCCAGGTTCATACGGATGTGGCAGGGGCCATGGAAGGCCCGGCCATCCTGCCAGATCACGCCCACCTCGGCTCCGGCCTTCTGCACCTCGTCAATGGTCTTCCCGTGGGCCTCGCACCACTTGGTACAATCCAGGAACAGCATGTAAGTGCCCTGGGGCTTGGAAACCTCCACACCCTCGAAGTGCTCCTTGATATAGCTGCAGGCAAACTCCACATTGCCGGTGAGGACCTGCCGGAGCTCGTCCACCCACACCTGTCCCTCGGGGCTGTAGGCGCCCACCAGGGCATGCATGGACAGCACATTCATGGAATTATAGTGGCTGAGAGAGGATTCCTTTTCCATGCGCTCCCTGATCCACTGGTTGTAAACGATATGGTAAGAACCTACCAGACCGGCCAGGTTGAAGGTCTTGGAGGGTGCGTACATAGCAACGGTGCGGTTTCTTGCATCCTCGCTGACGGACTGGGTGGGGATGTGCTTATGGCCGCCCAGAATCATGTCGGACCAAATCTCATCGGAGACCACAAAGACGTCGTGCTTTTTGTAAAGCTCCATAGCCTTCTCAATTTCCCATTTCTCCCAGACGCGGCCGCAGGGATTATGGGGAGAACAGAAAACAGCGGCGTGGATCTTCTCCTCCACCAGCTTCTTCTCCATATCCTCAAAATCCATCCGCCACACGCCGTTTTCATCCTTTTGCAGAGGGCTGTGGACGATTTTATAGCCGTTGTTGCCCAAGGCTCCGGTAAAGCCCACATAGGTGGGAGAGTGCAGCAGCACCTTGTCCCCCTTGGAGCAAAACACGTTCAAGGCGCTGACTACGCCGCCCAGCACGCCGTTTTCATAGCCGATGTGCTCCCGGGTCAGGCCGGTGACGCCGTTGCGGGTCTGCTGCCAGTTGATGATGGCATTGTAATATTCCTCGGAGGGAGAGAAATACCCGAAGGCAGGATGCTCCGTCCTCTTGATAATGGCCTCCTGAATGGTAGGAACCGTGGGGAAATTCATGTCCGCCACCCACATGGGGATGTGGTCAAAGCCCTCCTTCACCTGAACGCCGGGAATGGGAACCACATCCACGGCAATGGCGTCCTTGCCCTTTCGGTCAAGGATGGATGTAAAATCATACTTCATCGCAAAAGCATCCTTTCCTGTTTTCTCCTATTTTTAGCGCGTTGAACGCTAACCCTACGATAACAGATTCCTGTCGAAAAAGCAAGTATTCCATAGAGAACTACCGGATTTTTTCCAGCAGGCACACCGCAGAGGCCGCCATCCCCTGGCCAGCCCCCGTGAAGCCCAGGCCCTCCTCCGTGGTGGCCTTGGCGCTGACCTGATCCTCCCCCACGCCGCAGGCCGCCGCCAAATTCCGGCGAATCTGCTGGATATAGGGGGCAATCTTGGGCTTCTGGGCGATGAGGGTGCAGTCCAGATTGCCGATCTCGTACCCCTTGTCCCGGACCGCCCGGCACACCTCGCTGAGAAGCTTCAGGCTGTCGGCCCCCTCATAGCGGGGATCGGTATCCGGAAACAGGTGTCCGATGTCTCCCAGTGCCGCCGCGCCCAGAATGGCGTCTGCCGCGGCATGGGTGAGCACATCCGCGTCCGAATGGCCCAGCAGCCCCCTTTCAAAGGGAATGTCCACCCCGCCGATGATCAGACACCGGCCTTCTGTCAGCTTGTGTACGTCGTATCCATATCCAATGCGCATGGTTTCCCTTCTCTCCTCCTGCCCAAGATAAGCCCTGGCCGCCGCCAGGTCCTCGGGCGTGGTCAGCTTGAGATTTTTGTAGTCCCCCATGGTGAGCTTTACCCGGCCTCCCGCGGCTTCGATCAGCTGGCAGTCGTCGGTGAAAAGCTCTCCCCGGTCCGCCGCCCGATCCGCCGCATAGAGATACATATCCCGCTGGAAAGCCTGAGGCGTCTGAATGGCCCAGAGCCTGTCCCTGGGCGGCGTTTCGGTCACGAAGCTCCCCTCGTCCGCCAGCTTGCAGGTGTCCTTGGAGGGGACTGCCGCCGTGGCCGCCCCATGCTCCATGGCAGCCTCGCAGACGCGGCGGATCAGCTCCGGCGTGGCCAGGGGCCTGGCCCCATCATGGATCAGCAGATATTCCCACTGGGGAGACAGGGTCCGCACGCCGCTGAGCACGGAGGCCTGCCGGTCCGGACCGCCGGGTGCAAACGCCACCGGCACAGAAAGCCCATTGGAAATCCGCTCCATCTCCGCCCGGTCTTCCTCCCGGCAGACCAAGGCGATCTCCCCCACCTGTCCGCTGGAAGCCAGGGCCTCCAGAGACCAGCGCAGCACCGGTTTCCCGCCCAGCTCCAGCAGGGTTTTGGAGCATTCGCCGCCCATGCGGGTGGAGTTCCCCGCGGCCACCACCACCGCGCCAAATTTGGTCGCCATCACGATCCCTCCTGCCATAGTTTCTTTTGCCGTATATCCTATCACATCCCTCCGAATTTTTCCACTGTGACATTTTCTGGACAGAAAAACGTCCTATTTTACTGACCGATTTTCCGTACTTATCTAAATTCCTATTGCGCTCAATAATGGGAATATGTTAATATGGAAAATGTAGAAATGTAGCAAAGCGGAGACTGTGTAAATCCGACTGGGAGGGTTATCGTTTATGGACGTCTTTGATGTATTTACTTTGCTGGGGGGGCTGGCCTTCTTCCTATACGGCATGAATGTCATGTCCTCGGGTATGGCAAAAATGGCCGGCGGCAGGATGGAACGGCTGCTGCGCTCCATGACCTCCAGCAAGCTGAAAAGCCTGGCCCTGGGTGTGGTGATCACCGCCGCCATCCAGTCCTCCTCGGCCATGACCGTCATTTTAGTGGGCCTGGTCAACTCCGGCATTATGGAGCTAGGACAGACGATCAGCATCATCATGGGCTCCAGCGTAGGCACTACGATGACCGCCTGGATCCTCAGCAGCACCGGCATTCAAAGCTCCAACTTCTTCCTGCGGATGCTGAAGCCCCAATCCTTCTCTCCCCTGCTGGCTCTGGCGGGCGCCATTCTCATCATGACCCACAAGGAGGGCAAGAAGCGGGATGTGGGGACGATTCTGCTGGGCTTCGCCGTGCTGATGACCGGCATGGTATTTATGAGCAGCTCTGTCAGCGGCCTGCGGGACATGCCCGCCTTCCAGAATCTGCTTCTGATGTTCAACAATCCCATCCTTGGAGTGCTGGTTGGTATCGCGTTTACCGGCATTATTCAGAGCTCTGACGCCTCTGTGGGTATTTTGCAGTCTCTGTCCGTGACCGGCAGCATCACCTTCGGCATGGCCCTTCCCCTCATCGTCGGCGCCAACATCGGCACCTGCGCTACCGGGATGCTCTCCTCCATTGGCGCCAATAAAAACGCCAAGCGCGTTGCCGCCGTCCACCTCTACTTTAAGGTGATCGGCGCGGTGGTCATTCTCTCTGCGTTTTACGGGCTGAACGCCATTTTCCGCTTTGATTTTGTGAACGCGCCTGTCAACCCGCTGAGCATCGCCGTTGTACATACCCTGTTTAACGTGATCAACACCGCCATCTCCCTGCCCTTTACAAAGCAACTGGAAAAGCTGGCGGTTCTCACCATTCGGGAAGAGAGCGGAAAGCAGGAGCTGCTGGACGAGCGTTTGCTGAACACCCCTTCCTTCGCCATTGCCGAATGCCGCAACCTGACCAACCGCATGGCCAGGGAGGCCCGGGATTCCATGCTGGCGGCCATCAGCCTGTTGGATGATTTTCAGGAAAAGACCGCTGAGACCATCAACCGTTACGAGGAGGACATTGACACCTTTGAAGACAAGCTGGGCACCTTCCTGGTCAAGCTCTCCAGCCATGACATTTCTAACGCGGACAGCAACGAGGCCTCCGAGCTGCTTCACGCCATTGGCGACTTTGAGCGCATCGGCGACCACGCCGTGAACATTCTGCGGGCGGCCCAGGAGATCCATGACAAGGACCTGCGCTTTTCCGAACAGGCCCAGGTCGAGTTGGCTGTGATCACCAGAGCCATCGTGGACATTCTGAACCTGACCGTAGAGGCCTTTGAAAAGGACAACACCGCTCTGGCCGAAAAGGTGGAGCCCCTGGAGCAGGTCATCGACGACCTGAAGCTGGAGGTCAAGAACCGACATATCAAGCGCTTGCAGGAGGGCCGCTGCACCATTGAGCTGGGCTTTGTTCTCTCCGACCTGCTGACCAATTACGAGCGCGTTTCCGACCACTGCTCCAATATCGCTGTGGCAGTGATTCAGATCAAGGATTCCGTCATGGACACCCACGGCTACTTAAACGCGGTCAAGACTGCCGGCGGCCCTCAATTCACCCATGACTTTGACGCCTACAAGGCCGCCTATCACCTTCCTGACCCTTCCGCCCCCAAGGACGCCATGCAGGAGGCGATCCCGGGCGTGTGAAGCTCCTTTCAACTGAATAAAGTCAGGGCCGGGAAAAATCCCGGCCCTGATTGCTTTTCTCATTGAAAACGGCTTTACTTGATTTCACGGGAGGCGATCTCCTCAGCGGTCTTTTGGATGAACTCCTCCACGCTCATGGCCCCCAGATCGCCGTCTCTCCGGTGACGGGGCGACACGCTGTCGGCCTCCACCTCTTTGTCTCCAACCACCAGCATGTAGGGCGTCTGCTGGAGCTGAGCCTCCCGGATCTTATAGCCGATCTTCTCATTGCGCAGATCGCACTCCACCCGGAGACCGGCGGCCTCCAGGCGTTCTTGCAGGCCCTTGGCATAGTCATGGTGCCGCTCGCTGATGGGCAGGATGGCCACCTGCACGGGAGACAGCCACAGGGGGAACTTGCCGGCAAAGTGCTCGGTGATCACACCAATGAACCGTTCCACAGAGCCCAGGACCACCCGGTGGATCATGACAGGGCGGTGCTTCTCGCCGTCGGCGCCCACATACTCCAGCTCAAAGCGCTCCGGCAACTGGCTGTCCAGCTGAATCGTGCCGCACTGCCAGGTGCGGCCCAGA
>CAZRLJ010000028.1:0-23914 GCA_964600905.1 uncultured Acutalibacter sp.
CGGTGCAATACAGAACAACGTCAACACCGATCTCGCCCCAGGGCAGATCCTTGGCGTCCTTTTCAGCATAGATCTTAATGGTCTTGCCGTCCACGGTGATGGAATCTTCACCCGCAGTTACCTTGTCGGCCAGAGCATAGCGGCCCTGAGCAGAGTCGTACTTCAGCAGATGAGCCAGCATAGCAGGGCTGGTCAGATCGTTGATCGCGACGATCTCGTAGCCTTCGGCACCGAACATCTGACGGAAAGCCAGACGGCCAATGCGGCCAAAACCATTGATAGCAACTTTAACAGACATTGGTAAAACCTCCTGTAATGTAATGGGATTCTTGCTACCCATATTGTATAGCATTTTCTGGAATAATACAAGCCTTTCGCAAGAATTTTTTCAGCGAAATTTCCCGAGGCAAAAAGAAAAGAGGTCTGTCGATAAACTTTCGGGGACGGTAGCCCTTGCCCTTTGCCTCCCTCTGATGAGGGAGGTGGCAAAAATCTTTGATTTTTGACGGAGGGAGAGAAAAAAGTCGCAAGTGGTGTGCGCAAACATATTGATCTGAACTCCAGGAATCTCTCCCTCAGTCAGCTGCGCTGACAGCTCCCTCGTCAGAGGGAGCCCAAGACCGTCAAAAGAACTTTTTTCGATTCGCTCCTTCCCTGCTCAGTCGGGCCGAAACCGTCTGCCGCCCCGCTTGGGCGCAGGCTTCTTTCCAGGCTGCCCCCGGGATTCGCCGCCGCTTTCCGGCAGCTGCACGGCAGGCATTTCCCCGGTCTCTCCCTTGGGTGTGCGGCGAAGGCTGTAGCGCTTGAAGGTGACCAAAAAGGTCAGCTCAAACAGGGCCACGCCCAGGCAGTCCAGCTGGAGCATGATGGGGATCTCCCCGGAATAGCTCCTGCCCAGGCAGAGCAGGGCCAGATTGGAGAAGCAATAGGTCACGGTGAACACCACGGAAAAAATGCCGGTAATGAACACCCGGCAGGCTGCGGCTTCCACCTCCACCCCGGCAAAGAGACGGCAGAGATAAAAGACGCACAGCAGCGTGGCGCAGCCGGACAGCACGGCAAAGGCGTTCTCCGCAAAGGAGGGAGAACGGGTGTAGAACACATAGACGATCACCAGATAGCTCACCGCCCAGAGCACCCCCACCAGATAGAGCAGCGGCGCCTTTTCCAGGCTGTTCCTGCCCCGGAAGAAGCCGATAGAGAGGATGATCTGCACCACGCCAAAGGCGGCGCTCAAAATGAGAAACGCCAGGTGCAGCGCCTCCCACTTGGCGGACTCGTAGGCCGAGGGCCCGCCGAAGGAGTGATCCAGATAATCCAGGGCCTGCACCCCGGCGGAGAGCAGCAGGATCACACCGGAGAGCACAGCCGTCACCCCCAGGCCCAGAATTTTCCGAGGGGCGTAGGAGCCAAAATACCGCCTGCCCCGGTAGCACATGAACCCTCCCAGCAGGGAGGCGGCCAGAGCCACCCCCAGGGCGCAGAGAGCCATGGCCCCGCCGTCGGTGTAAAAGCCGGTGCCGTAGTCAAAGCAGTACAGCATCTGAATGACCCGCAGGACCACGCCTGCGCCAAACCCCACACAGGTTACCTTCAAAGCATTTCCAACATTCATAGCCCAAATTCCTATCCATTTGATCCCAAAGGGAAATTTCCAAAGCATTCCAGTCAAGCCGAAAAACAACATAGTGATTATTATAGCATAAGCGCCGCAGGCGCGTTGGTATAATGTGCCATCGCCCGTCTGAGCGTAGCGAAGAACTGGGCGGGCAAATTCAAATCTATAATATCCGCCGCCCTTTGCGGATATTATAGCATAATCTCAAAAAATTTCCAATAGGTTTCTATGGGAAAGTTTTTGGAAGGAGAAAAGATTTATGAAGGAACGGAAAAAGAAAAACGGATTCTGGCAGCTGGGAATGGCCCTTCTCGCACTGTACGCGGCGGTCACGCTGATCCCGGCGGCCGTGTACGGTATGGTCGGCAGGACAGGAAAACAGGCAGCATCCCGCCGGCCTCCGGAGGAAGCGGCCGCCTCCTCCGTCCCCTCCTCGGCACCCTCCCCCACGCCGGGAGGATTTCTGGACAGCTTTATTCAACCCGGAAGCCCCCGGGGGAACAGCGGAGCTTCGGCCAAAATCTTCACGCTTTACGACGTCTCGGCGGACAAGACCTATGAGCTGACCGCGGAGGAGCTTCTCCCCGCCGCCGTGGCCTGTGAGATGGACCTGGCCTCTCCGGAGGAGGCCCTGAAAGCCCAGGCCGTAGCCTGCTACACCTTTTTCTGCCGAAAACAGGAGGCCGGGGAAATGATCCCCTGCGACGTGGAAGCCTGGCAGACCTGGACCACCACCGAGCATATGCAGGAACGCTGGGGAGAGGATTTTGACGGCTACAGCGCCCTTCTGAACCGGGTGGTGGCCGCCGTAAAGGGACAGACTCTCACCCAGGACGGGAAACCGATCCTGGCCTCCTATTTCGCCATCTCCGCCGGGGCTACCGAGGCCAGCGTCAATGTGTGGGAGGCCGATCTTCCCTATTTGCAGGCGGCGGCCAGTCCGGGAGACATGCTGGCCGACGGCTATCTCAGCAGGGCGCAATTCAGCCAGACAGAGTTTCAGACAGCAGCCGCTTCCCTGTTTGACGGGGAGGAGCCGGACTTTTCCGGCCCGCCGGAAACCTGGCTGACCGAGCTGGAATACAGCCCCTCCGGATATGTGCGTTCCGCCCTGCTGGGGGGAAAACAGGTGGATGGCACGGCCCTCCGCTCCGCCTTTTCCCTGCGCAGCGCCGCTTTTCAGGTGGAAGTAAAGGACGGCGCGTTTGTCTTTACCGTCCGGGGCTGGGGCCACGGAGTGGGCATGAGCCAGACCGGGGCCATCTTTCTGGCCAAGCAGGGTGCAAGCTATGGAGAAATTCTCCGCTGCTACTATCCCGGCGCGGTTCTCACCGCCGATGTATAATTTTCTTCCCAAAAACGCAATTTTTCGCGTTTTTTCTTCATTCTCCATTTCCTTTTGAAAGAGAATATGCTATACTTTAATGTGATAAGGTTTCCTTGGAAAGGATGATCGGCCATGGAAAATAAAGGAGCTGCAAATATCATCAGCAGAAGCCTGCTGGCCAGGGACGTATACTGCGCCTGCTTCCCGCAGCGGGATGGCATCGACAGCCTTCACGGCGAGCTGGCAGCTGCCAGGAAGGAATATTTCAGCGGCGGCGGACAAGCCGTGCGGGTCGCCCGGGAACGGATCAACGGCGAGGAAGGGCATGTCCGGGGCAAGCTGAGCCGCCGGAGCTTCTATTGGAAAAAGACTGTGGGCCGGGCCGAGGAACGGGCCGTTCTGGAGGAAGCCTTTGACCAGCAAAACGGCACCCTGCTGGTGCGCCGGGACCGCCGGGGCGTGATCGTCGGCAGGACCTTCTTTGACCGGGACCATCGATGGCTCCGGTCCGAATACTACGAGCCCTGGGATTCCCTCAACGCACGGGTGATCTTCCGACCCAGCACCACCTCGGATCTGGTGGAGCGCTTCGACCGGAAGCCCGGCAGGGAGCATCCCGTTTCTACGGAGCTTTTCCCTCTGCCCTACCGGGAGGACCGGGCGGAGCAGAGCATTGTCAACGACAAATTCGGCCTTCCCCAGTTTATCGTTTCCACCGGAGACGGGGATTTTTGCTACTGCCCCAAGGAGGAAGCGGAAGCCAGGGCACATCTGATGGCGGAGCTTCGGGTTTACGGCGTGGAACCCTCTCCCCAGTGGGACCCCAAGGACGGCAAGCCCGCCCCGGAGGAGGCCGCCGAGGAAGAAAACGCCGTGGATACTTTTTTTGACGTGAGCTTTTCCAATATGAAGGAGCACGCCCAGCTTCGCCCCTGGAAGCGGTCTGCCAAACAGGAGACGGAGCCCGAACCGGAAGCCCCGGCAGCAGAGCTGACAACAGAACCGGAAGAACCTGAGGCGGAACCGGAAGCCCCCGAATCGGCGGCGTCGGAGCCGGAACCCACGGAGGCGGAAGCCTTTGAGGAGCCCGAACCGGAAGAATCTGTAGAGGCGCCTGAGACTCAGGCCCCGGAGGAACCGGAAATTTCTCCCGAAGAAGAACCGGAAACTGCCACTGAAGCCGAAGAAAAGCCGGAAGCGGAAGCTACAGAAGAACAGAAGATCGTCTCCGTGGAGGAACCGGAAGAGTCCCCGGAGCCTGAGACGGCGGCCACGACCGCCCTCCCCTCCAGTACAGAATACGCGACGGTGGTCCGGGACGGAGCCATCGCCGGACACATCCGGACCCAGCAGGGAAATGGTCTGACCATCTACGACGGTGAGAGCGCCAATGGAAAGCGAAACGGCTTCGGCTCCTATTTCTACAAGGATGGCAGCCTGTGCTACGCAGGCTTCTGGAAGGACGACAAAAAGGACGGCATGGGCGTGTCCTTCCGCAATGCCGACCACGCCCTGCATGTCTCCCAGTGGCAGGACGGCCAGCCCGGCGGCGTGGTGTTTCTCTTTGACAACGACGGCAGTCTGCGGTACGGCGGTCCCATGAAAAACGGGAAGAAGGATGGCGCCGGGGTATCCCTCCGGCAGGCGGACGGCTCCGTTCTTGTAGAAAAGTGGAAGGACGGCCAGCCCGCAGGGGTAGCCAGTCTCTTTGACGGCGACGGCAGCCTGCTCTACTACGGCGGCTGGCAGAACGGCAGGAGAAACGGCCACGGCACGGAATTTGACAAGAGCGGCGCCATCCTTTTTGACGGCGAATGGCGGGAGGACCAATACCTCAACGGCGTGCTGTACAAACAGGACGGCCAGCCCCAGAAGCCCGCTTCCGGGGAAGCGGAGGAGGACCCGAACACCGGCTTTGACTGGGAAATATGACCGGAAAGCATTGTCATAGCAAATAGCGGAAGAAGCGCACCCATGCCCTCCTCTGCGAAAGAAAAAGGCCCCGGAGCTCCGGAGCCTTTCCTTTGGCGATCCCCCGTGAAAGCGGGCACGATCCTTTTGTGGGATCGCCCTTGGATTTTGACGGGAGCAGATCACCGCAGCATCTTTTCCACGTCGCCGATCAGGTTTCCCACCGTGTGGATGGCCTTGCCCGCACTCTTTTTCATGCGGTTCGCCTTTTTGCTGCCGTTCATAGCCTTGGTGCCGATGGCCGCCACCATGGTTCCCGCCAGCAGACCCATACCGATGCCCTTTACCGTGTTCATCGTTTGCTTATACATTGCGTCCAACCTCCATAGGAATAGGTTACATTTGATCAGTCCCAGGACTGTTCTCAATTTCATGGTTCCCTGCTCCTTCTTTCTTTATGCGAGGCATTTTTTGTGCAGTCAGTCAGCGCCGAATGAAACCCGCAGTACGGCGGCCACTTTAGCCGCTTTTTCCATTTTTAGACTTGACGGCGCCAGCCCGCCCGCGTTTCAAAATGAAAAAATCAATCTAGATCGTCCCGCCGTACTGTGCGTGCAGTATGGCATTACCTGACTGAAAGGATGGTTCCCTTTGGCAAATCTCAACATCGTTCTGGTAGAGCCGGAGATCCCCCAAAACACCGGGAATATTGCCCGCACCTGCGCAGTCACCGGAGCCGCCCTTCATCTGGTAGGCCCCATGGGCTTTCAGCCCACGGAAAAGCGGCTGCGCCACGCAGGGCTGGACTACTGGCAGTATCTCACCCTTTTTACGTATGATAGTCTGTCCGAATTTTTTGAAAAAAACACCGGTACATTTTTCTTTTTCTCTACAAAGGCCCAAAACCGCTACACGGACGTCCGCTATCCCGACGGCTGCTTCCTGCTGTTCGGGAAGGAATCCGCCGGGTTGCCGGAGCCGCTGCTGTTTGAGCATCCGGACCACTGCGTGCGCATTCCCATGATGGACGAAATGCGCAGTCTGAATCTGGCAAACTCCGTGGCCATTGGGGCCTATGAGGTCCTGCGGCAATGGGACTTCCCCCAGCTTTCCTGCAGCGGTGAGCTGCGGAGCTTTGACTGGGCCGCTGCCCGCCGTGCCCGGCCCGGCTCCGAATTTCTTTGATTGTTTTCCGCTTATTCTTCCCTATTTCACACTTTTTTCATAATTTTTATTTATCATTTTGATAGGTTACTATCCTGATAAGGAAGCTCTGAGCAATGGGCCCGGGCGCTTGGCTCAGAGGTTCCTTAATATGGAAGGGAGAATCTCTGTGGCACATTTCATCGAATTTGAAAACGTCTGCAAATACTACAATATGGGCGAAAACCGGATCGCTGCCGCCGACCACATCAGCTTTTACGTGGACAAGGGCGAATTCTGCGTGATCGTAGGTCCCTCCGGCGCCGGAAAGACCACGGTTCTCAACATGCTGGGCGGCATGGATACCTGTGATGAGGGGAAAATCACCCTGGACGGGCAGGTCATCAGCAGCTATACTCCCCGGCAGCTCACCACTTACCGCCGGCATGACGTGGGCTTTGTGTTCCAGTTTTACAACCTGGTGCAGAACCTGACCGCCCTGGAAAACGTGGAGCTTGCCAGCGAAATCTGCCGGGATCCCCTGGACGCGGCGGAAACCCTTCGGGGCGTGGGTCTGGGCGACCGGCTGAAAAATTTTCCGGCCCAGCTTTCCGGCGGCGAGCAGCAGCGCACCGCCATTGCCCGGGCGCTGGCGAAGAACCCCAAAATCCTCCTGTGCGACGAGCCCACCGGCGCTCTGGACTACAACACCGGCAAGGCGGTGCTGGCCCTTTTGCAGGATACCTGCCGCAGCACCGGCAGGACGGTGCTGGTCATCACCCACAACAGCGCGCTGACCGCCATTGCGGACAGGGTGATCCGCATCAAAAGCGGCAAGGCCATTTCCAATGAGGTAAACGAACACCCCACCCCTGTGGAGGAGATCGAATGGTGATCTCAGCAGCGATGAAGATTTTCCGGGAAAGGAGAGCGTCATGAACAGGACCTACCACAAAATCGTTCTGCGCACCATCAAAAGCACCCTTTCCCGCTTTCTGGCTATTTTTGCCATTGTGGCCCTGGGCGTGGGCTTCCTGGCAGGGCTTTTGTCTTCCCCGGACGACATGCGCATTTCCGCCGACGCCTACTATGACGACACCGACATGCACGATATTCGGATCGTCTCCACCCTGGGCCTCACCGACGAGGACGTGGAGGCTGTAAGCCGTCTAGAGGACGTGGAGGCCCTTGTCCCCGTGCGGGACACCGACCTGGTGCTGTTCACCGGGGACGGCGACTCCTTCACCTCCAGGGTACACACCCTCCCCCCGGAGGGCGGCGGCCCCATCAACACTCCTGTTCTGCTTTCCGGAAGAATGCCGGAAAAGCCGGGAGAATGCGTGGCCGTACGGACCAAGTCCCTGGCAGCGGGCCGGGACTGGATCGGCGAGACCCTGACCCCCCAGCAGGATGAGAAAAGCCCGGACGACGGCCTGCCGGAAACCCTAACGGTGGTGGGAACGGTGAAATCCTCCCTGTACCTTTCCATGGAGCAGGAGCGCACCACAGCGGGCACTGGCACCGTGAACCTGATCCTGTTCACCCCCCTGGACACCTTTGACTACGACTACTATACCGGCCTTTATCTGACCGTGAAGGGCGCAAAGGAACTGGATTCCTTCGGAGACGGCTACCGGGACAAGGTGGACTCTCTTTCCGAGCTTTTGGAACCTCTGGGAGAAGACCGGGTTTCGCTCCGCTACCAGGAGATCGTAGACGACGCCAACGCGGAGCTGAACGACGCCCGGCAGGAATATGAGGACGGCAAGGCGGAGGCTGACGAAAAGCTGGCGGACGCCCGGCGGGAGCTGGAAGACGGCGAACAGATGCTTGCCGACAGCCAGCAGGAGCTTGCGGACGCCAAAACGGAGATCGACAACGGCTGGGCGGAGCTCAGGCAGCAGAGGAACGATACCAATTCCCGAATCGCTGCCGCCCAGGCTGAAATCGACCGGGGCTATAGGGAAATCCAAACCTATCAGGCCCAGCTGGACGAGGGCGGCAAAAAATTGCAGGAAGCCCGGGAGCAGCTGGACGCCGGGTATCAACAGCTGGAGGAGGGCGATCAGCAGCTAACAGCCGCCAAAATTCAGCTGGAGGACACGGAAAACAATCTGGCGGCACTGGACGCGGGAAAGGCCGGATTGCGGCAGCTGGCGGCCGGACTGGGGCTGCCGGTAAGTGACGATCTCACCGACGCCCAGGCTTTGGCACTCATCGCCCAGCTGGAGGCGGTGTCCCCGGAGGCCGCGGCACAGTTTGCCCCCCTGAAGGCTGGGCTGGAGGCCCTGGCCGCCCAGGGGACGGACAGCGCCCAGGCAAGGGCCGCTCTGGAGGCAGGAAAAGCGGAATACGAAAAGAACCTGGCCGACGCCCAGGCTGCCCGGACAGAGCTGGACAACAGCCGGCAGCTGCTGACGGAGCAGACGGAAGCTCTGGCGGGCCAGCAGAAGGAGCTGGACAGCCAGAAGGCCCTTCTGGACCGCAGCGCCGCCACTCTGCGAGAGACCCGCGCCCAGGCGCAGCGGCAGTTTGCCTCTGCCGAGACGGAACTGGCAGATGGGCAAAGGCAGTACGAGGACGGCCTGAAAGAGCTGGAAAAGGGCAAGGAAGAACTTGCCCAGGGCCGTCAGGAATATGAAAACAGCAAACGCCAGGCGGAGGAAGAACTGGCCGACGCAGAGGAAAAGCTGAAAGACGCGGAGCAGGAGATCCGCAAGCTGGAGAAGGGCCAGTGGTATCTCTTTACCCGGGAGGACAACGCGGGATTTTCCAGCTACGGCTCCAACGCTGACAAGATCGCGGCCATTGCCACGGTCTTTCCCCTGTTCTTCTTCCTGGTGGCGGCTCTGGTGGCCCTGACCACCATGACCCGCATGGTGGAGGAGGAGCGCCAGCAGATCGGCACCCTGAAAGCCCTGGGCTATTCCGGTGGAAAGATCGCCGCCAAGTATCTGTTCTACGCCGCCGCGGCCAGCGTGGCGGGCAGTATCTTCGGCCTAGCCTTCGGGACAAGGCTTTTCCCCTACATCATCATTTCGGCCTACAATATCATGTACGATATTCCCGAGGCCCTGACGCCCTTGAATCCGGCCAATTCCCTGCTTGCCTCTCTTGCCGCCATTCTCTGCACCCTGGCGGCCACCTGGAACGCCTGCGGCGCGGCCCTTCGGGAAGTCCCGGCCCGGCTCATGCTGCCCAAGGCTCCCAAGGCCGGAAAGCGGATCTTCCTGGAGCGGGTCACCCCCCTGTGGAAGCGGCTGAAATTCACCCAGAAGGTCACCGCCCGGAATCTGTTCCGCTACAAGAAGCGGCTGTTCATGACAGTGATCGGCATTGCCGGCTGTACGGCCCTGCTGGTAACAGGCTTTGGCGTAAGGGATTCCATTTCCCACATCGTCTCCAACCAGTATGAGGACCTGAACCACTACCAGCTGATGGTTCTGCTGGATGAGGATAGAAACCCCGATAATCCCACAAAAGAAATTTCAGATCTGCTGAATAACCGCACCGAGGGCCATTATGCCGTCCGGATGGAAAGCGGGGAGGTGATCCCCCAGGGAGACGATCCCCAGGATGAGGTGAACCTGCTCGTTTACGATGACAGCGAGACCCTCCAGGAGTTTATGACCTTCCGGCAGCGGATGGGCCACGAGCCCGTGGAGCTTTCCACAGGCGACAGCAGCGCCGTCATTTCCGAAAAGCTGGCGGAGCGTCAGCATTTGAAGGCGGGCGACGTCATTTCCGTCAAAGACGGGGACGGTCAGGAGGCCCAATTTACTGTCTCCGGTATCTGCGAAAACTATGTGGGACACTATCTCTACCTTCCCCAGGCGGCCTATGAGCACGTCTTCGGGAGGGAAGCCCTCCCCAACGCGGTTCTGTGCAGGCTGCCGGCGGACGTCACTCCGGAGGAGGAGGACGCCCTGTCCACAGAGCTGCTGAAATCCAAAAGCGTTTTGGCCACCCAGTTTACCGACGCCCTGTCCGAGAGCTTCTCCAACACCATCAGCAGCCTGAATTCCATTGTGCTGGTGCTCATTATTTCCGCCGGAGCCTTGGCCTTCGTGGTGCTGTACAACCTGATCAACATCAATATCGCCGAGCGGGAAAAAGAGCTGGCCACCATCAAGGTACTGGGCTTCTACGACGCCGAGGTGGACGGCTACATTTACCGGGAAACCACCATTCTCACCCTCATCGGCACGGCGGTGGGACTGGTTCTGGGAATGTTCCTGCACCAGTTCGTCATCCGCACCGCGGAGATCGACCTGGTGATGTTCGGCCGCGTCGTCTATCCCCTGAGCTATGTGTGGTCTGCCTTGCTCACCCTGCTGTTCAGTGTGCTGGTAAACCTGGTCATGCACCGGAAGCTCAAGAAGATCAGCATGGTGGAAAGCATGAAGGCGCCAGAGTGAGCAGATATTCGGAGGCGTATTTTATGAAAAAGCATTTCATTGTCGCCGGGGTGCCCCGGGCAGGAAAAAGTACGGTTTCCGCTTTGATCGCCAAGCGCTTTGGCTATCAGCACATCAGCATGGATTCCATCATCGCCGGGTTTGAGGAGTGCTTCCCTGATACCGGGGTCAACACCTATCAGGGGCTTTCCTCTTTGGAGACCCTACAGGTCATCAGCAAAAAGATGGCCCCCTTTCTCCGTGCCATGATGGACAGCGGCGAATATGACGAGCAGGACTACGGCATGGTCATCGACATGTATCAGCTGCTGCCGGAAGATTATGTAAACTTCATTGACTCTCAAAAGTGCGGGATTGCCTATTTCCTCACGGGAGACGTGACCCCGGAGGAACGGTTCCGAATCCAGAAGCAATACGACACTCCCAAGGACTACAGCTATACGCTCTCCGACGAGGAACGGCTTGAGGGCTGTCAATACATGGTAGAGCAAAGCCTTTTGATGAAGGAGCAGTGCCAAAAGTACAACCTTCCCTTCTTCGAGACCGCCCATAACCGGCCTCAGGTGCTGGAAGGCTTTCTGCAAGGCTTTGGAAACGGCCTATTTTAACAGAAACGAGGAATTTTTTATGGACTATACGGACATCAACGCCCAGGCGGTAGACGGCTGGGTAGAAAAGGGCTGGGAATGGGGCAAGCCCATTTCCCACGAGGAATTCAAGGCTGCCGAAAATGGGCGGTGGCAGATGCTGCTCACCCCCACCCGCCCCGTACCGAAGGAATGGTATCCCGAGCTTTCAGGCTGCCGGGTGCTGGGGCTGGCCTGCGGCGGCGGCCAGCAAATGCCCGTCTTCGCCGCCCTGGGGGCAAAATGCACCGTGCTGGACTACTCCCCCAAACAGCTGGAAAGCGAGCGGCTTGTAGCCCAGCGGGAGGGCTATCAGATTGAGATCGTCCGGGCGGACATGACAAAGCCCCTGCCCTTCTCCAACGAGAGCTTTGACCTGATTTTCCACCCGGTTTCGAACTGCTATATTCAGGAGGTCCTGCCCGTCTGGCGGGAATGCTTCCGGGTGTTGAAGCCCGGCGGCCGTCTGATGGCGGGCCTGGATAACGGGATAAACTTCATCGTAGACGAAGAGGACGAGCAGAAAATCACCCACTCCCTGCCCTACGATCCCTTAAAGGACCCGGCCCTGCTGGAGCGCTCAAAGCAGCTGGATCTGGGCGTACAGTTTTCCCACACGCTGGATGAGCAGATCCGGGGGCAGATCCAATCTGGATTCCGGCTTTTGGACCTCTACGAGGACTATAACGGCAGCGGCTTTCTGAACGACATGCGCATTCCCTGCTTCTGGGCCACGCTGGCGGAAAAATAGCACCGGAATAGGAAAGGAGGCCATATGTTTGAACAGGACTACATTCTGCGGCTGATCCATGAGGTCATCCGCATGGCCATCAAGCTGCTGTGCGGGGAGGACATTGACGAACCGGGGCCGGAAATACTGGAAACCCGGGAAGAACGGGACAGATTGAACCAGCTTTTGAAGCTGGTGGACGATGGCTTCATCGACCAGGCGGAAAACGCCCTGTTTGACCTGCTGATCCCCAACGACTCCCCCAGCCTGAAAACGGCCCTGCTTTTTTACTCCTACCTGAGTAAAAAGGACGACCGCTTTCTGGAAGCCCATGATTTCAGCCGGGAGGAGATCGCAGAGGGACTAAAGGACGCCCTATCCCAGTGGGGCGCGCCGGAGATCGCGGAAATGCTGACCATTTGAAACCATATTGGGTTCGCATGATGACTGTATGGAGGCACAGCCTTTTCGGAGCGGATTTTCGCTTAGGCAAGGCAACAACGCAGCCTGGGTGAAAATCAGCCCGCAAAAGGCAGTTTTCGGCAAAAAATGCTTGATAATCCCCAATATCTGGTATATAATGATGAATGGAAATTTGGGCGTCTGCGGCATGTCCAACGACCCCCTAGCAAATATGAAGGAGTGTCTGAAATGAACTATCTGAACAAGAAGACAGTAGAAGACATCGATGTGGCCGGCAAGCATGTGCTGGTGCGCTGCGACTTCAACGTCCCCATGAAGGACGGAGTCATCACCGACACCAAGCGCATTGTGGGCGCACTGCCCACCGTGAAGTATCTTTCCGATCACGGCGCCAAGGTAATCCTGTGCTCCCACATGGGCCGCCCCCACAATATTTTCAACGAGAAGGTAAAGCTGGACAAGAAGGAAGCCAAGAAGATCGCCGAGCTGCCCGAGGCTGAGCAGGCTGCCGCCACCGAGAAGGCCCTGGAAGCCGCCAAGGGCGACGTGAAGAAGTTCTCCCTGGCCCCTGTCGCCGCCGAGCTCTCCAAGCTGCTGGGCAAGGACGTCATCATGGCCGCCGATTGCATCGGCCCTGACGCCAAGGCCAAAGCCGCTGCTCTGAAGGACGGCGATGTGATGATCATCGAGAACATCCGCTTCCACGCCGAGGAGACCAAGAACGATCCCGAGTTTGCCAAGGAGCTGGCCTCCATGGCTGAAATCTATGTGAACGACGCTTTCGGCACCGCTCACCGCGCTCATGCTTCCACCGAGGGCGTGTCCCATTATCTGCCTGCCGTGTGCGGCTATCTGATCCAGAAGGAGATCACCGTCATGGGCGGCGCGCTGCAGGATCCCAAGCGTCCCTTCGTGGCCATTCTGGGCGGCGCAAAGGTCTCTGACAAGATCGGCGTGATCGAGAATCTGCTGACTAAGGTCGACACCCTGATCATTGGCGGCGGTATGGCCTACACCTTCCTGAAGGCCCAGGGCCACAACATCGGCACCTCCCTCTGCGAGGAGGACAAGATCGATCTGGCCAAGGCCACCATGGAGAAGGCGGCTGCCGGCGGCGTGAAGTTCCTGCTGCCCGTGGACAACAAGGTGGGCAAGGAATACGATCCCAATACCGAGGCCAAGGTGGTTCCCTCCGACGATCTGCCCGACGGCTGGATGGGCCTGGATATTGGTCCCAAGACCATTGAGCTGTTCAGCAACGCCATCAAGGGCGCGGGCACGGTAGTCTGGAATGGCCCCATGGGCGTTTCCGAGTGGGAGAACTTTGCCGCCGGTACCATCGGCGTGGCGAAGGCCGTGGCTGAGAGCGGCGCTATCTCCATCATCGGCGGCGGCGATTCCGCGGCTGCTGTGGAAAAGCTGGGCTTTGCCGACAAAATGACCCATATCTCCACCGGCGGCGGCGCTTCCCTGGAGTTCCTGGAGGGCCTGGAGCTGCCCGGAATTGCCTGCCTGAACGAGAAGCAGTAAGAAAAAGGGCGGTAAAACCGCCCTTTTTAGTTATTAGCATTTTGCTGTTAGTAATTAGACTTTGGAAAGGATCGATACAACATGAATAAAGCACTGAGAAAGGCAGTCATCGCCGGAAACTGGAAAATGAACAAGACTCCCGCGGAGGCAAAGGAGCTGATCGCCGCCATCGCCCCCCTGGTGAAGAACGCTGGGTGTGAGGTGGTGGCCTGCACCCCCTATGTGGACCTCTCCCCCGCTCTGGAGGCTTCTGAGGGCACCAATATCAAGATCGGCGCGGAAAACTGCCACTGGGAAAAGAGCGGCGCCTATACCGGTGAGATCTCTGCGGAAATGCTCACCTCCATGGGCGTGAACATCGTCATTATCGGCCACAGCGAGCGCCGCCAGTATTTCGGCGAGACCGATGTGACCGTTCAGAAGCGCGTCCGTGCTGCTTTGGACGCGGGCATGACCGTGATCCTCTGTGTTGGCGAGACCCTGGAGCAGCGGGAGCAGGGCATCACCAGCGAGCTGGTGGCCATGCAGACCAAGATCGCTCTGGGCGGCGTCACCGAGGAGGAGCTGAAGCGCGTCATCATCGCCTACGAGCCCGTGTGGGCCATCGGCACCGGCAAGACAGCCACTGCCCAGCAGGCCAACGAGGTCTGCCATCTGATCCGTGAGGTCATCGCTGGGGTTTACGGCAAGGCTGCTGCCGACGGCATCACCATTCAGTACGGTGGCTCCATGAACGCAGGAAACGCTGCTGAGCTGCTCAGTCAGCCCGATGTGGACGGCGGCCTGATCGGCGGCGCTTCCCTGAAGCCTCAGGATTTTGCCACCATCGTGGAAGCTGCCACCAAGGGTTGATAGAAACAGAAAAAAATGAAGGAGAAAGCCATGAAAAAGCCTCTTGTTTTGATGATCCTGGACGGGTTTGGCATCGCCCCCGATGAGGGCAACGCCATTGTGGCCGCAAAAACCCCCAATCTGGATCGCATTTGGAAGGAGAACCCGGTGACCAAGATCGGGGCCTCCGGCATGGACGTGGGCCTGCCTGACGGCCAGATGGGCAATTCCGAGGTGGGCCACACCAATATTGGCGCAGGCCGCATCGTGTACCAAGAGCTGACCCGCATCACCAAGTCCGCCCAGGACGGGGACATGGACAAAAACGAAGCCCTGCTGGCAGCCATGAATTCCGCCAAGGAAAACGGCAAGGCCCTGCATTTTATGGGCCTGCTGTCCGACGGCGGCGTTCACAGCCACAACAGCCACCTGTACGCTCTGCTGGAAATGGCAAAGCGTCTGGACCTGACCCAGGTTTACGTCCACTGCTTCCTGGACGGCCGGGACGTTCCCCCCAGCAGCGGCAAGGGTTATGTGGAGGAATTGCAGCAGAAGCTCAGCGAAATCGGCGTAGGCAAGGTGGCCACCGTTATGGGCCGCTACTACGCCATGGATCGTGACAACCGCTGGGAGCGTGTGGAAAAGGCCTATGCCGCCATGGTGTACGGCGAGGGAGAACATGCGGACTGCCCCGTCTGCGCGGTACAGGCTTCCTATGACAAGGAAGTGACCGACGAATTTGTGGTGCCGGTGGTCTGCGAGGGCGCGGCTCCCATCTCCGCCGGGGATTCCGTGATTTTCTACAACTTCCGCCCCGACCGGGCGCGAGAGATCACCCGCACCCTGGTGGATCCCGATTTTACCGGCTTTGAGCGGAAGAAGGGCTTCTTCCGCGTCCACTATGTATGCATGACCCAGTATGACGCCACCATGCCCAATGTGGACGTGGCCTATAAGCCCCAGTCCTTGAAAAACACCTTTGGCGAGTATATCTCCGACAAGGGCCTGACCCAGCTGCGCATCGCCGAGACCGAGAAATATGCCCACGTCACCTTCTTCTTCAACGGCGGCGTGGAAAAACAGTATCCCGGCGAGGACCGTATCCTGGTGAAGTCCCCGGCAGTGGCCACCTACGACCTCCAGCCTGAGATGAGCGCCTATGAGGTGACGGACAAGATGGTGGAGGCCGTAAAGTCCGGCAAGTACGACGCGCTAATCCTGAACTATGCCAACTGCGACATGGTGGGACATACCGGCGTGTTTGAGGCTGCCGTAAAGGCCGTAGAGGCCGTGGATACCTGTGTAGGCCGCGTGGAGGCCGCCGTCAAGGAAATGGGCGGCTGTATCCTGCTCACTGCCGACCACGGCAACGCCGACAAGATGGTGGACGAGGACGGCTCTCCCTTTACCGCCCACACCACCAACCCAGTGCCCTTCTGTGTCATCAACCGCCCCTGCAAGCTCCGCTCCGGCGGACGCCTGGCGGACATCGCCCCCACCATGCTGAAGATCCTGGAGCTTCCCCAGCCGGAAGAAATGACAGGCGAAAGCATTATTGTGGATTGAGCTTCAAACCGGCCCCCGGTGATCCCGGGGGCTTTTTTCATGCGCTGTTTCCAGGGTTAGATTTTACAATTTAATTCCTCGTCGGAATTATAGAGCAGCGCCCCTCCTGTATACTGTATCTACTGATTTTGTCGGTTTTAAGAGAAGGATGGTGATTTTCGATGAAGGGTATCTACAGGCTTTTGCTGCCCTGCGTTCTTTCCCTGGCGCTGCTGCTGCCCCTTTCCGGCTGCGGCGGGAAAGCCGATATGACCTTTACCACCATTCTCCCTGCTAACGTAAACACCCTGGACCCTCAGGCGGCTTCCCGGCAGTCCGAAAAGACGGTAATCGGCTCTATTTTTGAGGGGCTCTGCCGCATCGATGAAGATGGAAAAACCGTCCCCGGCGTGGCAAACCGCTGGGACCACAACAGGGATTACACGGAATTCACCTTTCATCTCCGTTCCAAGGCCCGCTGGAGCGACGGCTCTCCCGTAACGGCGGCAGATTTCATTTACGGCGTGCTGCGGGCTCTGCGTGGAGAAACGGGCGCCGTGTCGCCTTCGGACCTGTTCCTGCTGAAAAATGCCCGCGCCATCTACAACGGCCAGGCTGCGGAGGAAACCTTGGGCCTTTATGCAAAGGACGACAGGACCCTGGTGGCAGAGCTGGAAACCGGATGTCCCGATTTTCCCGCCTTTACTGCCCGCAGCCATTACATGCCCTGCTCCCAGGAATATTTTGAGGAGAGCGCCGGCCATTACGGCCTTTCCGCCGAATATCTGCTGACCAACGGCCCCTTCACCTTTCCCAATCGGTATGCCTGGAGCACCGATTACAACGAGGAAAAAATCACGCTGGTGCGTTCCGATACCTACCGGGGGGAACGGAAAACCGTGGCCCAGGGGCTGGTCTATCTGATCGATTACGACGACATTGTTGAGGAGGACCCCGTGGCCGCCCTGACCGGAGGGGTCGTGGACCTGCTGGAGGTCACAGAGGCCAACGCCATGGCGCTGGAGGAACAGGACTGCCGGGTGCTGGCCCTGGAGGACGCTGTCACCGGCCTGCTGCTGAATCCCCAATGCGACGCCCTGGATTATGTGACCACCAGGGAAATCTTCCTGCGCACCATCGACCGCCAGGAGCTTTTGGAGCTTCGGCCAAACCGACAGGAAGCCTCGGGGATCATGGCCTCCTGCGTGCAGTGGAATGGAGAGGCTTACTACGGCGAGGGGGACTCTGCCTACACCTCCCAGGACGACGAGGTGACCCAGCAAATCCCTTCCCTCCTGGAGCTGCTGGAGCTCGACAACATGCCCAGCATAACCGTGCTTTGCCCTGACGATGAGGAATCCATTGCTGTGGCCAACCAGCTGCTGACCTTCTGGAACAGCAAGCTGGGAAACGCTTTCAATATCCACCCCATGCCGGAGGCGGAGCTACGGCAGCAAGTCCTCTGGGGCGATTATGACGCGGCGCTGTACACCCTGCGGGCGGGAGGCACCACCCCTTATTCCGTGCTCTCGGCTTTTGAAAGCACCGCCTCTCCCCAGCTGGCGGATTTCAGCAGCTACGATGAAGCCCTGTCCACCCTGCCCTTCAATTTTGATTCCTGCCGCCAGCTGGAGCAGACTCTTTTGGAGGAATACGTGTTCTATCCCCTGTTTTCCGCAAGGAGCTACTATGCCCTGGCGCCTGGAGTTTCCAATGTCGCCGTGTCCCCGGATCAGCGCCTGGATTTTTCACAGGCCCGGAAAAAATAAATCTACATCCCCACAGACCATCCCTCTGACATGAGGGTAAGGGAGACAGCCAGCACCAACCCACCTTGGCTCCCCTGGTCACGAGGACGAGGGGGCGTCCAGTCTCTCCCTCCGTCACGGCTTACGCCGTGCCACCTCCCTCATCAGAGGGAGGCGAGGCAAACAACAGCAAAGAATCCCTCCCTATTCAGAATAGGGAGGGATCACTGTTTTTCCGAGCTTCTTAGATATTCTGGTAATCCGCGATGATCTTCCGGGCCAGGCGGGCGTCTACACGGGCAAAGCCCTCAGGGTCCACAAAATCCAGCGCCCGGAGGACCTCCTGGGACTGCTTGTACACATCCATCTTGGTGGAATGGTATACAGGTTCGGCCTTCCGGGGCAGGAAAATGGCAAACTCCATCTCGTTACCCTGGGTCACCCGGCTGAAATAGGCATGAACGCGGCTGACCTGGTAGGTGTTTTTGATGATACCGCACAGGGCGTTTTTCACCAGCTCTACTGCCACATCATCCAGGCCCGCGTCGAACAGCAGGATTTTTTCCTTCAGCTCTGCCAGGTTTTTCACGCTGCGCTTGATGTAGTCCTGAAAGACCTTTGTGGGCTCTACCTGGCTCTCCGCTCCCAGAGGCACGGCGCTGATCACATAACCGGCGTCCGGATCCAAAAACAGAAAGGGATAGGCCATGGCGGCAAAATAGCTGCACCGCTTGCAGCGCCAGTCAAAGAGGGTCTCCTCCAGGACCCGCTGCTTCAGGTCCGGATTCTCCTTGGCGTTGATGCTGGCAAACAGCCGGTATTTTTGGGACTCCCCGCACTGGGGGCAGATAATATCCTTTACGATTTCAGTAGACAATTTCCCATTCCCTCCTTGGTTGAGGTATTCCCCGCTCAGCCCTCAAAGGGCAGATCGTCGTTTGCTCCGGGTTCAGCCGGGGCGTCGATCTCCGGCGCCGCTTCCTCAGGGGCGTTCCCCGCTGGGATGGTCATGGGATCGTGGTCAAAGCTCTCCACATCCTCCAGCGTGACCTCCTCCTTCGGCTCCTCCAGAGCAGCCTCCTGCTCCTCCATACTGTAGAAGTCCTCCAGCTGGCTCAGGGCCTTTTCCATACGTTCCTCGATCTGATCCAGTTCGGCGCAGTGGGCCTCCGTCACCGGGTTGTTCCGATCCCGCAGATTGTTGTAGTAATAGCGGCCAAGGGCAAGATATTCCTTCTCGGCAGCCCTCTCCTCACATTTGATCACCGTGCGGATCCGGTTAACATAGGCGGCCCTGCGGTTCTTCTCCCCCACAATGCCGACAGCCTCCCCGATCACCTTTCCAATGCTCTTGAAGAAATCCATTCTAACGCATCCTTTCTCTCCGCCCCAGGCGGTCATTTTTTCATACAGTCCGGCCTGCGCAGTGCACAAAACCAATCTACTTTGTATTATAACTCATATGGTCGAAAAATAACAGCCCCTATTTTTCGGGATTTCACAGAAATTTACAAAAAAGCCTTTCCCCTGGCTGGAGGATTGTATCCTGCGCTCTCAAGGGGACTTGCGCCCCTCCCATTTTTCTGCTACAATAAAAATAGAACAAATGTTTTCTATTGGGGAGGAGCGCATATGGCGACACATTTTTTGAGCTATGAGGAAATGAAAAATCTGCTGGGCCAGCCGGACCGCCGGGAGGAATCCAGCAACCGCTCGGACCTGGAGATCGTCCGCAGCGTTCTCCGCCGCGCCATCCGGCGGGAGCTGACGCCCCGCCAGCTGGAGTGCGTACAATTCTATTTTTATCAAAAGATGACCCAGGAGCAGATCGCCCAAGCGCTGGGGATCTCCAAGCCCACGGTCTGCCGCCACCTGCAAAAGGCAAAGCTGCGGCTGAAGCGGGCGCTTTCCTACGCCACGGCCACCCGGCGAAATGGGCCGGATGATGAATAGAGCTTTTTCTTTAGGAAATACTGTAGACAACGGAATAAGAAGGAGCGATTTCCATGGAATATCTCAACGCGTTTTGGGTGGGCGGGCTGATCTGTGTCATCGGTCAGCTGCTCATTGACCTGACGAAGCTGACTCCCGCGCGGATCATGGTGCTGTACGTCACCATAGGCGTGCTGCTGGGAGCCATCGGCCTCTACAAGCCCCTGGTGGACTACGCGGGCGCCGGGGCAACTGTCCCCCTTTCCGGCTTTGGCTGGGCCCTTTCCGAGGGCGTGAAGGAAGCCGTACACGAAAAGGGGTTCCTGGGCATCTTTACGGGAGGATTCACTGCCGGAGCTGCCGGGACAGGCGCCGCCGTATTTTTCGGCTATCTGGCGGCACTGCTTTCCAAGCCCCACGACAAGTCCTGATGGGCAAAAGAAAAGAAGGGATCAGGAGGCGGATAACCTTCCTGATCCCTTTTCGTTACGGAAAAACATTTCACTGCCGCCGCATCTGGCGCAGGAACAGCCCCACGGCCAGGACCGTGATCACTGCCGCATATCCCAGCACCCAAGCCAGGTCCGGCAGGATGCTCCCATTGCCGCTGAGCACCGCCCGCTCCAGCTCTACCGCATGGACAAAGGGCAGCGCGTCGGCGATGGTCCGGAATGCGCCGCCTACCAGGTCGATGTCAAACCAGACGCCGGAAAGCCACGCGGTCAGATTGGTCAGCAGCGCGCCGCAGATGCCCCCCACCTGCTTGGAGGTGAACACGCTTCCACAGAGCAACCCCAGAGAGATAAAAAGCAGGGCCGTCGGCAGGAGAGCCGCCATGGCGGATAGAATGGAAGCCGTGGGCGGCAGGCCCAGGGCCATGGCGGTGATATAGCAGACCGCGCATTGCGCCAGGGCAATGGGCAGAAGGGGCAAAATGTAGCCGAGAATGAAATCGGCTGCGCCCAGGGGCGTAGCATAAAGCCTGGTCAGCAGGGCGCTCTCCCGGTCCTTAGAAATCAGCATGGCCGAAAAGAGGGTCATAAAGGACAGACCGAACACGGTAACGCCGGGAGTAAGGGTCCCGATCTCAAAAAGGGGAACCGGGATATTTGCCTGGATCGCCGAAAGCAGAAGCAGGATCACAAGAGGAAACCCTAACCCAAAGGCCAGATTCAGCGGATCCCGCAAAATCTCCTTTGCCGTTCTGATGGAAAAGGCTATCATTTTCATTGCACCGCCCCCTTTACGATGGACACAAAGGCGTCCTCAAATTTGTCCGTTCCTGCCCTGGTTTTCAATTCCTCAGACGTACCCAGGGCCAGCAGCTTTCCGTCCCGCATAATGCCGATCCGGTCGGAAAGGCTTTCCGCCTCCTCCATATAGTGGGTGGTCAGCACAATGGTGGACTTCCCCTTCAGGGACCGGATCACCTCCCACAATTCACTGCGGGCAATGACGTCCAGACCTAAAGTGGGCTCATCTAGGAAGAGGATCTCCGGATCGCTGATCAGGGCCATGGCAATGCTCAGCCGCCGCTGCCAGCCGCCGGAAAGCTTGCCCGCCTTTTTCCGGAGAACCGAGGTCAGGCCCAATCGCTCTGCCAGCTCCCCGGTCTTCTCCCGGATCTTCTCCCGGGAAAAGCCATGGACGCCGCACATCAGCTCCAGATTTTCCCGTACGCTCAAATTGGGGGCCACCGCCGTTTCCTGGGGGGATACGCCGATCAGCGCCTTTACTGTCTCAGGATTTTTCACAATGCTGTTACCCTGCAAAAAGGCGTCGCCGGAGGTGGGCCTTGTCAGGCAGCAAAGCATTTTGATGGTGGTGGTCTTCCCCGCGCCGTTTACGCCCAAAAGGGAAAAAAGCTCCCCTTGGGCAATCGTCAGATCCAGCCCGTCCACGGCGGCGACGTCCTTGTACCGCTTGGTGAGGGCATCCGTCCTGATGGCGTCCATGCTCATTTTGTATCTCCCTTCGTTTCAAAGACTGCCGCCGCAAACTGGCTGAAAGCGTCCTTCGTCGGAATCGCCAGCCCCCGCTGCTCGTCTCCCAGAATGATCAGGGTATCGCCGGGCCTGATGTCGAAAATTTCCCGGGCCTGCTTGGGCAGAACGATCTGCCCTTTTTCGCCGACGGTGGCCGACCAGGCGTATTTCCCCTTTGGATAGTCCATAGCTCCGCCTCCCACAGTATGTGTGGTATGATTTGTATAACAAATCATGCCACACGGGTGCACGTTTGTCAAGACATTTTTCAAAAAAGGGAAAAAGAAAGAGCGCGATCTTCCTTCGGAGATCACGCCCAATTTTTCTATGGAATTTTGCAGACCGCGCTGTCCGGTTTACGGCAGCCGGTTCCCTGCGGAGAGGTACAGCGCGTACCAGTCGACCCGGGACAGCTCCACCTCCGCGGCGGCAGCCATGTCCTTTAGCCGCTGGGGATTGGTGGAACCGGTGATCACCTGCATCTTGGCCGGATGGCGCAGGATCCAGGCCGTGGCAATGGCAGTTTCGGAAACACCGTACTTCTCCCCCATTTCACGGAGACAGGCGTTTAGCTCCGGGAACTTGTCATTGCCGATAAAGGGCCCTTCAAAGAAACCGTACTGGAACGGAGACCAGCACTGGATGGTGATGTGGTGCAGGCGGCAGTAATCCAGGACCTCGCCGTCTCTGTCCTCCGCGTGGGGAAATTCCGTATTGGCGCGCAAGGCATGGTCGATCATCCCGGTACACATCAGGCCAAACTGCATCTGATTGGCGCAGAGGGGCTGCCTGAGACCGGACTGGAGCAGCTCGATCTGCCGGGCGCTGAAATTGCTGACGCCGAAATGCCCCACCTTGCCGGAGGACTCCAGAAGCTCGAAGGCCTCCCCCACCTCCTCAGGCTCCATCAGCGCATCGGGCCGGTGAAGCAGCAGAAAATCCAGATGGTCGGTGTGGAGACGGCTCAGAATTCCGTCCACGCTGGCCAGGATGTGCTCCTTGGAAAAGTCGTACATCCCCTTGCCAATGCCGCATTTGCTCTGAAGCACCAGTTTGTCCCGCAGGCTGGGCTCCTCGGCCAGTACCTGGCCGAACAGGGTCTCGCTCTGGCCGCCGCCGTAAATGTCGGCATGGTCAAAGAAATTGACGCCCGCTTCCAGGGCGGTGTGAATATAGGTGCTGAGCTGCTCACGGCTCAAGGAAGGAATGCGCATACAGCCTATGGCAACGGCAGAAGCCTCCACGCCGGAGACGCCCATGGAGATCATCTTCATATGTAACAACTCCTGTCAAGTCACATCATGTCAGCGGGAAACGGCACAAGAACACAAAGGAGCCTGTGCAAAACTCCCCTGATACGCCGCCGGTCCCACCGTTTGGGCACCTATTACTGGATGGAGCAGTCGAGATAGTGCTCCAGCTCCTCGTCCTCACGCTTCTTATCCAGATACAGGAGCAGGGCCACCACGCTGGTCACAAAAGCTGCCAGCGCCGCCACAACACCGATTACAAGAGCCAACTTGCTGCCTTTTTTCATAAGAGCACCTCCAAATGGAAGAATAATTACCTACGCCTTTATCATACCCAATTTTCAGTGAAAAGTCAACAAAAACTGGATGTAATTTGGCTGAGACGGCTTACGAAAAGTCCATTTATCGCGTCAGCATATCAACTGCATCGGCTTCCGTCTTGACAAAGAATACATCTTTCCCCTTGTTGCTCTCGAAGATAAAGTCCTTCAGCGGCTTGCTGGTGTAATGGGAAAAATCTCCGTAAATAGCAATGCGTCCGCCATAGTTCACATACTTTTGCAGAATTTCACCGGCAAGATCTGTGCTGAGAATAAAGAAGTCCTCTACAATACATTCCTTGTCAATCGCAATGTTATTTGTTCCGGCTTCATACTTTGCGGCCATCAGCAGGTCAAGAGCGGACTGTACGTCCGTTATGATCTTTTCGCCGCCCCGCAAAACGGCACAGACGACGCCGTTCTTTTCGATTTTTGTGATTTTCATTTTTACTTTCCCTTCTATAAAACGCATATTGAAAAAAAATAAAACAAAAATCCGAACTATTTCAGCTCGGATTTTTGTTTTGGTCCGAGTGGCGAGACTTGAACTCACGGCCTCTTGACCCCCAGTCAAGCG
>CAZRLJ010000029.1:0-23866 GCA_964600905.1 uncultured Acutalibacter sp.
GGGAAAGGTCAACTCATCAGGTGGAAAACACCAGCTCACAACGCTCCCAGGGGCGAAAGGCGGAGAAGTACCGCTCCTCCAGGGGAATCCAGCGATCCCGAAAGGCTTCGGCGGCAGCGCCGTTGCGCCCTTTGATCCGCGCCATCTGGGTCTCCGGCGAGGTGGTGAGAAACACGTGAAGATCGTAGCTGTCCCACAGCGCCGGGTGACAGCTGTAAGTCCCCTCCACCAGGCTTACAGGGCCGGGAGAAACGGCGATGGGTTCCCCCAGCACAAGAGCCGGGCATTTCAGGGGCCGGTAGGAAAATGTCTCCCCCGCCAGGAGGGGCCTCAGCACCTCCCGGGAAAAGCGCTCCCGGTCAACATTGCCGCCGGGCTCCCGGTACCGCTCCTCGGTGCGCTGCTCCGACCGAAGATAAAAATCATCCATGTGGAAAAGACAGCAGTCCACGGTCCTCTGCACCGCTTCCGCCAAGGTGGATTTTCCCGAGCCGCAGCGGCCGTCAATAGCCACAATGACCCGTCCCTTCTCCCGCAGGAGCTCCTCAATTTCCGCCGCAACAGCGCCGGCCATTTCCTCCGGCGCCATGGGCTGTGCCTGTTCCCTGTCCATAGCTTTCCCCTTTTTCACTTGCGCAATAGAATTGTAAGTTATTATGTGTTAGTATATCATAGATTTTTCTGTGTGGCGCAAAAAGAATGCATTTTTCAGGCAAACCCGTGGAATAGAATTGTGAAATTTTTCCATCCGGTCCCCGAAGCCCCTCCCGGTTCTTGACAAGCCGTCCCCGCATGTGATATAATACGGCCATGCCACGAAGGCAGTAAACCCAGCCGAAGCCGGGAACTGACTTTGGGGCTTTTTTTATTTCTTGGAGGGAATCATCATGAAAAACAACAGTAAAGTCGTAAAACCTGTTCTGGCCGCGCTCTTCCTGGCCTTAGGTCTGGTTCTACCCCTTCTCACGGGACAGATCCCCCAAATCGGCCGGATGCTCCTGCCCATGCACCTGCCGGTTTTGCTCTGCGGCATGATCTGCGGCTGGCAGTACGGCGCCGTCATCGGCCTGATCCTGCCTCCCCTGCGCTCCGCTATCTTTGGAGTGCCTGCCATGTTCCCTACGGCCGCGGCCATGGCCTTTGAGCTGGCGGCCTACGGACTGATCGTGGGGCTCCTGTACAAGCTGCTCAGCGCCAAAAAGCCCGGCGCTGCCGCCCTGTATGGCAGCCTGATCGCCGCCATGCTCGGCGGCCGGATCGTCTGGGGCGTAGTCAGCATTTTCCTGTATGGCTTCTCCGAATCGCCCTTCACCTGGCCCATGTTCCTATCTGGCGCTTTCCTGGACGCCATTCCCGGGATCATCTTCCAGCTGGTCTTTATCCCCGTACTTATGGCCGCTTTGAACAAGGCCGGCGCCGTCCGCTTTCCCACTTGATCATTGAGCCGAAGGAAGGCCGGGAGTGGTTCACCGCTCCCGGCCTTCCTTTTGTAATTTTTGGGGGAGGATAAGGAAACATCAATCCTCCATGACGGTTTTCCACTTGCCGGTCCGATACCGAAGGTATAGCAGCAGCATACGAACCATGATCTCGGCGAAAATCACGATCTGCACCTCAAACAGGCCGCCGCCCCACAGCCGGATCGCCAGCACGGAAAACAGGGTGCGGATCAGCCAGTTGGTTGCTGCGGTGATGTAGAAATTGTACTTGGTATCGCCTGCGCCGCGGAGCACGCCGGAATAGACCCAGCTGATCACCTGAGGCACCTGCATGAAGGCCACCAGCCGCAGGCAGTGGGCGCCCATGGCGATCACGTCGGCGTCCGGCGTAAACAGGGCGATGAGCTGGTTGGAAAGCAGGTACAGGCCAATGTTGGTGACCACCATCATCAGGCTGCCCAAAAGCAGGGTCTTGCGCACGAATTTCACTGCCAGGTCCGGCTTCTCGGCGCCCAGGGACTGGCCCACCAGCGTGGTGATGGCCGTCTGAAAGGCAAAGGCCGGCATGTAGGACATGGACTCCGCCGTAAGGCACAGGGAATTGGCAGCCACCGCCACAGTGCCCAGGGTGGCGATGCTGCTGGTGGTGAAAATGCCGGAGGAGGACATAAAGATCCGTTCCAGCATGGCGGGGAAGCTGATGCTGAAAATCTGTTTTGTCATAGGCCGGTCAATGCGCCAGGAGCCGTGGAGGTCAATGCGGTAGTCATTCTTCCGGAAGAAGGCCACCCACAAGGTGGCAAGTCCGGCTACCGCCATACCGATGGCCGTGGCCGCGGCGGCCCCCGCCACCTCCAGCCCCGCGCCCCACATAGTGAAGCTGAAACCGAACACCGTAATGGTACGGGTGGGATAGATCAGAAAGTAATTGAAGATCACGTTGACCACATTCATGACCGTGTTTACCACCAGAGGCGTTTTGGTGTCGCCATAGCCCCGGAAGGCGGAATTGAGCATCATGGACGCCACCATGAAAATACGGCCTGTGGACACGATCAAATTGTACTGGGCCGCCATATCCAGAATGTCCGGAGCGGCTCCCATCCACTGGGGGATCTTCCGGGACAGGGCGGCAATGATGACGCAGATGGGCACGCCGATATAAAGGATCGTCAGGATGGCATGGCGCATCAACCGCTTTACCTTTTCCGTATCTCCCGCGCCCACAGCCCTGGCCACCAGGGAGGTGATGCCTACGCCCAAAGCCATGGTGATGCCGTTGAGCAGAAAGATGGGTGGATTGCTGATGGATACGGAAGCCGTGGCGCCGGCCCCCAGGGAGCCCACCATGGCCGTGTCCGCGTAGCTGACCAGCGTGGTGAAGATCTGCTCCACCAGCACCGGCCAGGCCAGCAGCAATATGGTTTTTGTCACGCCCCGTGACATGTCTGTAATGTCAATGCTCTTTTTTGCCAAATTCTTTCCCTCTCCCCGTTTTCATCTGTATCCGCAAAGGCAGCAACAATCGCGATTCCATCCGCCGCTGCGTGTTTTGCGGTCCGATTGACAGCCCGTGTGAGAAACCCGGTATGCGCGAGGCCGACTCCGCGCCTCAGGGGTTCTCCTCCATGACTGTTTTTGCAATATTCTTGTATATTTTATCATAAACGGAACACCACTGCAACCTTTTCCGAGGAAGAACGGAAAATTTCACGAATGGGTATCCAGATGGCGCCCCATGCATATAAAAAAGGAGAATCTTCCGGGAGGGATGTTTATGAACGCTGTTTTTACCTCTGCCCAGCAACTCATCGGCAACACGCCTCTGCTGCGGTTGTGCGCTCTGGAGGAGCGCCAGCATCTGGAGGGCCCGTTGCTGGCCAAGCTGGAATTTTGGAATCCCGCCGGGTCGGTCAAGGACCGGGCGGCCAAGGCCATGCTGGACGACGCGGAGACCAGGGGCCTTTTGCGGCCCGGCAGTCTCATCGTGGAGCCCACCTCCGGCAACACCGGCATCGGTCTTGCCTTTCTGGCCGCCGTGCGGGGGTATCGGGCAGTCATCGTCATGCCGGACACCATGAGCGTGGAGCGGCGGCGCCTGATCCAGGCCTATGGCGCGCAGGTAGTGTTGACTCCCGGTTCCGAGGGCATGAGAGGGGCTATCGAAAAGGCCCGGGAGATTGTCGAAAACACTCCCGGCGCCTTTCTTCCCGGCCAATTTGAGAACCCGGCCAATCCCGCGGCCCATCGGGAGACCACCGGGCCGGAAATCTGGCGGGACACCTCCGGAAAGGTGGATATTTTTGTGGCCGGGGCAGGCACCGGCGGCACTGTTACCGGAACGGGGCAATACCTGAAATCGAAAAGGCCGGACATCCGGATCGCCGCCGTGGAGCCTGCCGCCTCTCCCGTGCTCAGCGGGGGCCGGGCCGGATCCCACGGCATTCAGGGGATCGGCGCAGGCTTTGTCCCCCAGGCGCTGGATATTTCCGTTTTGGATGAGATCATTCCCGTAACGGACGAGGACGCCTTTGCCGCAGCCAGAGAGCTGGCCCGTACCCAGGGCCTGCTGGCAGGGATTTCCTCCGGCGCCGCGCTGTGGGCGGCCCTTTTACTGGCAAAGAGGCCGGAGAACCGGGGCAAAACCATTGTGACGCTGCTGCCCGACGGCGGAGAGCGGTACCTGTCCACCTCCCTCTTTGAGGGATCCTGACTCCGGAAAGGCCCTTGCCCTGCTCCCGCGGATATGCTATAGTTATTTCAGAAAAAACGATCTGGCAGGAGACCTTTTATGAAGCCTCAAAGAATTCTGACCGTTCAGGATATTTCTTGCGTGGGCCAGTGCTCCCTTACTGTGGCGCTGCCCATTCTTTCCGCCTGCGGACTGGAAACCGGCGTGCTGCCCTCGGCGGTGCTTTCCACCCACACCGGCGGCTTTTCCGGCTGGACCTTCCGGGACCTGACCGAGGATATGCCCGCCATTGAGGCCCACTGGAAGAGGGAGGGCATCCGGTTCGGGGCCTTTTACACCGGCTATTTGGGCAGCAGCCGCCAAATCGACTATGTGTCCAGTATCATTGACTCCACCCGCACCCCGGAGGCGGTGGTGATTGTCGATCCGGCCATGGCGGACAACGGCCGGCTTTACGCCGGGTTTGACCCTCAATTTCCCCAGGATATGAAGCGGTTGTGCAAAAAGGCGGACTATCTGCTGCCCAACCTGACGGAGGCCTGCCTGCTCACCGGAACGGAGTACCGGGAAGCCTATGACCGGGCCTGGATCGACGGGCTGCTTCAAAAGCTGGCCGCAGAATTCCCGGGAATCATCGTCCTTACCGGCGTGGGCTTTGCCCCCGGCATGACCGGGGTGCTGATCCGCTCCAGGGAGGGCACGGAACACTATGAGCACCCCAGGATCTACAAGGGCTGCCACGGCACCGGGGACATTTTCGCCTCCTCCTTTACCGGCGCCCTTCTAAACGGCTGTTCCCCCCTGGCCGCTGCAAAAATCGCCGCCGACTATGTGGTCGACTGCATTGAAGCCACCATGGGCGACGACAGCCACTGGTACGGCGTCAAATTTGAACCTGCCCTGCCGAAGCTGATTCAGGAGATCGCCGCTTGCACCGGCCCTGCCCCATCCATGGTGGGCTGTCCCCGCTAACTCCTCACAAAATACTCCATATTTTGTGGTTTTCCGTGAAAATCAGATTATTCCACAAAAAGGCTTTGCAAATTCGGACAAGCTATGGTAGAATTACATAAGAAGCCAGGAGCGTTCATCCTGATGTGCGGAGGGGGATTTCCATGAAAGACCAGTATTTTACGCTATCCGACTATTTGCAGGGCCATCGGATGGGGCCGGACCTGATTGACAGCATGAAGGAAATGCTGCTGATCGATCTTTCCGACAATACGGTTTGGCTGTCCGAAAAGTCCAAGGATCTGCTGGACGGAAAGAAATCCGGGCTTACTCCCGTGATCTCCATGGATCAGTTTGAAAACTGCTTTTCCGAAAACACCCGCATCACCCTCCGTCAGGAGATCCAGCGGCTGGTTGCAGAAAAAGAGGTGCGGGTCAGCTTTCATGCCGCTGTGGCGGCGGGATCTGACTATCTCAGCACGGTCCTCTACCTGTTCCGCACGGAACCGGAGGCCGTACTCGGCTTCCTTTCCGTGGACTACGACCCCACCAAGGAATACGAGCAGCACCTGGAGGAAATCATCGCCCAGCTCCAGCATGCCCAGACCATCAACGAGCTGACCCTGGAGGGCGCCTCCGACTATATCTACCAACTGGATGTGGTCAACAACGTCTGCACCTTCTCCTCCAAAGCCATGGACGTTTTGCCTTTGGATACGCCCACCTTCCCCGACGCCATGAACCGGGTCCTGAGCTTTATCATTCCGGAGGACCGCCAGGTCTTTTTGGATTCCTTCACCCCTTTCCTGACCAATCAGTCCGATTCCCATCGGGCAGAGTACCGGGTACTGACCAAGCAGGGGACCATCATGTGGATTTCCTGCCACGGCAAGGGCATCCATGACGCGGAGGGGCGTCCCGTAATGATCGCCGGTTCGCTGATGGACATTACCGAGCGCAAGGCCCATGAGGAAGAAATGCGCCATATGCTCTACAACGATCTGCTGACCGGCCTGAAGAACCGGGCCAGCTTTGAGCAGGAGCTTGCGGAACGGCTGAAGGATGAGAACAGCCGGGGCAGTCTGCTGTATATCGACATCCGCAGGTTCAAGCAGTACAACGAGCTTTTCGGCAGAGCCTTCGGGAACCTGGTCCTAAAGGAGTTTGCAAAGACCCTTTTGCTCTATTTCCCCGGCGCCCTTGGCGTATACCGGTTTGTCGGCAACGAGTTCCTGGTGCACCTGAAGGATTACAACCGCCAGGAAATTCTGGAAAAGCTGACTCCCTTCCGGGCCTGGATGAAGCAGGCCCGGGAGATCGATAACCACACCTTTTACATCAACGCGAATATTGCCGTGGTCATCTATCCGGAGCACGGCAGGACCACGGAAGAGCTGATCAAGAACGCCGACCAGTGCCTGTACCGTATGAACCGGCAGGCCACAGGGGAGGTCGCTTTCTTTGCCGCCGAGGTAAAGGATTCCCTCTCTCTTCAGTTCCTCCTGGAAAACGAGCTTCGCAAGGACATTGAAGATGGCTACCGCCATTTCCGGGTGGTATACCAGCCCATTGTGGAAACCGGTCCCAACGGGCCCCGCTGGATCGGCGCCGAAGCGCTGCTGCGGTATAATAATCCCAACCTGCCGAACCTGCCCCAAATGGAGCTGATCCGCACGCTGGAGTACTCCGGAATGATCATTCCCGTAGGCCGGTGGGTCATTTCCAAGGCTGTCCACGAATGCAGCCGCTGGAATAAAAGCGGTTCCCCCGCCATTGTCCACGTGAATATTGCGGCCCAGCAGGTGGCGGACGCCCACCTGCCCTCCTACATCGAAAGCTGCTGCCAGGCGGAAAAGCTCCCCACCAGCTGTCTGGTGGCAGAGCTGACGGAAACCTCCCTGGTAGACGATTTCGGCGGGGCAACCCAGTTCTGTGAAAACCTGATGAAGCTCGGCGTCAATGTGGCGTTGGATGACTTCGGCAGCGGCTATTCCAGCTTCAATTATCTGCAAAACCTGCCCCTGAATGAAATCAAGGTGGATCGGGAATACACCCGGCAGCTTCCCGAAAACAAGTGCAATCAGCTGATCATCTCCTTTCTGCGCAACTTCACCCACACACTGGGGCTCCGGCTCTGCGTGGAGGGCGTAGAAACGGAGGATGAGCTGAAGCTGCTGCGGAACATGGGGATCGACCTGATCCAGGGCTTCTATTTTGAACGGCCTCTGGAGTCTGATGTGATGCGCCGGGAATTCCCCTCCAAGGCACAGAGCGCCTGATCCTACAAAAATCAGGAGACTGTCCCAAAATGACGGCCGCTGTACGGTTTACTCCGTACAGCGGTCCTTTTTCTACTAGGTTAATTGTAACGAAAAGCTAAAATTGCGGGAGCGCTTCACATTTTCAGAATGCCGAACTGGTCCTTCACCATCCGGAAACGGACGCTCCATTTCATGGGCGGCAGGGGCCAGGGAATATAATTCTGTTCCTGCTGCTCCGGTGTGAGCTCTGGAATGGGATAAATCTGATCCTTGTGCTCCGACGGGCAGTCGATCCACCGTCCCCGCAGGCAGGAAACGCTCCGGCTCAGGACGACCCCGATGACATTGACTCCCAGGTTCAGGAAGGATTTGTTTTGGGAGGAAAGCAGCGGGAAGGGGATCTTCATGGCGGAGGTCACCGCCAGCATACAGGTAGACGGAGAGCAGCATCCGGGGGTTTTATAGGCCGCGGCGTCTTCCAGACAGGCGGCGCAGTTGCCCAGCGTCAAAATAGGCGCGGTCATCCGGCGGATGTCCGCCTCCTCGTAGGGCTTTCCGTCCCGGTCGAACCACCAGCGCTTGCCGTCAATGGGAACCCCGCCGCCGATGACCACCACCAGCGGAAGCTCAAAATTCTGCTTGGGCGCATAAGTAACATAGTCAAAGCCGGAACGCAGCGCATTGAGACAGCCGCCGTTGCAGGCAAGCTCCAGCTGCCGGGCAAGCTCCGGCGTAACGGCGTTCACATCCTCCACCTTCGGCGCATGGGGCAGGCAGTGACCGGCCAAAGCCAGCACATTGGGGAACTGCCTGTGGAAGGCCTCGTCCATCAAAGAGGGGTTGGCCCGCCGGAAGGAAAAAACAGGCGTCTCTCCGGTGATCTCCGTTTCAGGATCACCAAAGCCCCGCTTCTCCGCCTCGGTGATCAGGGGGATCGACGCGGGATCAATGCCCATGATCCGGGTGCCCACCTTGTCGGTCTCCACCGGGTCGGTACCGGAGATGATCACATGGGTATCCACCGGGTCCACCGGCGCGGGCGTATTGCCCTCGCCGCCGATAATGCCGTCAATAACCGTCAGATCCGGCTGGAAGAGATAGAGCAGGTCCGCCAGTTTCTTGTTGATGTAGTAATTGTGGTTCCGCTCCCGCAGGGCATAGGGAATGGTGCCCATGGCATTTTTGAAGCCCAGAGTGACCCCGGTATACAGATTGGTCTTGAGCTTTGGAACGGAGACATAGCAGGCCTTGCCGTCCACAATGTCCTGATAGAGATCGGGAATGTAGACCTCCCGCATGACCTCGGCCTTGGGCAGCATGTAGCGAACCACCGGCCGGGTCTCCAGCGCTACCAGGCCCGTTTGGTGATACCTGGCAATGCGGTCGTACCCCGCCACCTTAAAGCTGGTGCGGGTGGGCATGGGCTTGCCGGAGGATTCTGTAATGACGATATTCTGCTGAAACCGCTTCAGCCAGGCCAGCACCGCATCAAAGACCCGGGGATCCGTAGATTCCGGATAATCCCGGTCCTTCATGCCGCTTTGATGGTAAACGGACACCAGGTTGGGCTTTACAAAAATCCGCTGGCAGGCAGCAAACTTTTTGGAAATTCCGGTTTTGGCGTCCAGCTGGTCCAAATTGCTGTGGACTGTCTGATAAATCGTCCGAATGTCCTCACGGGCAAAATAGGCCTCTGTGCCGTAATCGGCGGGCAGGGCCACATAGTCCCGGCGGAAATCCATATCCGGAGCTTGTGTAATGACGACTTGCGGTTTCATAAGCTTCCCCTCGGCTGCAAAAAGCTGACATTTGTCGAATCGACATACCTTATGTATTATAATGGACAGCGAATCTTCTGTCAATCACCCAGGAGAATTCTGCCGAAAGCCCTCCCGGCTTTGTTTTCTTCATGATACGTGGAACCTCTCCCTTCGCGCAAGCCGCAGCCCGTCCAAAATGAGAAATTGAAACAGAACAGTGGAATTTCTGAACACAATGGTGTATAATTTTTTTGTTCACGAATTTTCAAAACCATGACATGAATAAGGAGAAAGAGACTATGGCATGTACAACGATTCTGGTAGGAAAAGACGCCAGCTATGACGGCTCCACAATGATCGCTCGAAACGACGACGGCTTTTTTGACGAAAAGAAGCTCATTGTGGTTCTCCCCAAGGATCAGCCCAGAAAGTACCGGAGCAAAATCGGCCATCTGGAGCTGGAGCTGCCCAACAACCCCTTGCGCTACACCTCCACCCCCAGCATTTCCGGCACTTACGGCGTCTGGGCGGCCAACGGCATCAACGAAGCCAACGTGGCCATGACTGCCACTGAAACCATCACCACCAATCCCAGAGTTTTGGGCGCCGATCCCATGGTGCGCTACAAAAAGCGAGAAACCTCCCGGGGCAAGGATACCCCCGGCGGCCTGGGCGAGGAGGACCTGGTCTATGTGGTGCTCCCCTATATCCGCAGCGCCCGGGAGGGCGTGGAGCGCCTGGGCAAGCTGCTGGAGCAGTACGGCACCTACGAATCCAACGGCATCGCCTTTTCCGACGGAAAGGAAATCTGGTGGATGGAGACCATCGGCGGCCATCACTGGATCGCCTGCCGGGTCCCCGACGACCGTTACGTGATCATGCCCAACCAGTTCGGCATGGATCATTTTGATTTTACCGACGCCTATGGCAAGCAGAAAAACTTCCTGTGCTCTCCCGATCTGAAGGATTTCATGGAAAAGAACCATCTGCCCCTGGATATGGACGGCAGCTTCAATCCCCGGCTGGCCTTCGGCTCTCACAGCGATTCCGACCATGTGTACAACACACCCCGCGCCTGGTTCATGGGCCGGTACTTTAACCCCCGGACCATCCGCTGGGACGGGCCCGACGCCCAGTACACCCCGGAAAGCGACGACATCCCCTGGTCCCTTACGCCGGAGCACAAAATCACCGTGGAGGAGGTCAAATACATCCTCTCCTCCTACTATCAGGGCACGCCCTACAATCCCTACGGCAAGGACCCCCAGAAGGGCAAGTACCGCCCCATCGGCATCAGTCGCACCGGCGTGATGGCCATTTTGCAGATTCGCGGGTATCTGCCCAAGGAGATCGCCGCCCTGGAGTGGATCTGCTTCGGCGCCAACCCCTTCAATGCCGCTCTGCCGGTCTATGCGAACACGAAAAAGATACCCGCCTATCTGAGCAAGGTAACCATGGAGGTGGACACCAACACCTTCTACTGGGCCAACCGTCTGATCGGCGCCATGGCTGACGCCAACTACGGAACCTGCATCCAGCTGGTGGAACGGTATCAGGGCGCCATTGCCGCAGGCGGCCATGAGCTGATCCACAGCTACGATGAGAAAATGCTGGAGAAAAAGAAGTACGACCTCATTGACGAGGCCAACCAGAAGCTGGCAGACATGGCGAAAAAGGAAGCCTCCGCCGCCCTGGGCAACGTGCTGAAGGAAGCCAGCAAGGCCATGAAGTGCGGCTACAGCAGATCGGACAACTAAAGTGAAATCGTAGATATTGGAAGGGGCCGATTCCATCCACTGTGGAATCGGCCCCTTATTATGTATCGAAAGAAAATAGAATCTGTCACTGCCTGAACCGCACCCAGGCCGCAATGGGCTTCTCATAGTCCTTGCCCACCGAAGCGTAGTCTGCAAAGCTCATCCAACCGCTTTCCAGCGCCGCCTGAAAGGCCTGCTGGGCCTCAATGGGTGCCTGGGAAAGGGACAAGGGACGAATCTTCAGCTTGCCCTCGGCTGTCCGCGCAAATGCCGCAGGCTGGGAAAGATCGCAGCCCGGAAACTCTTCGGATGCCGCCAGCACCACGGGACCCCGGGTAAGGGCCAGATGGGGCGGCAGCTTCTCGCTGCCCGGACCCAGCTGCCACGAATCCAGTTCCTCCACGGGCATGGGAAACCGCAGGAAGACCCGGTCGCCGCTCTGCCAGAGCCGATCCAGCCGCAGCCAGCCGGGCGAAACGGGCACAGTCATTCCGTTGAGCTTCGCCTCCGGCACGGCGCACCAGCCGGGGATGCGCAGGGCCATCTGGAAGGTTTCCGGTTCCTCTAAGGACAGCTCCAGGGCGACTTCCTCCCCCACCGGATAGGTGGTATCCACACGGAGCCCCAGGGACTTTCCCTCAGGCGTAAACAGGCTGAGACTGCCGGGAAAATAGAGATTTACCGCCACACCCTGGGGACTATGCAAAGCGCTGAGCTGGGCGGCTGCTCCAAAGCCCGCCGCGCCGATGGCCGCGCAGCAGCCGTAAATGGTGTTGTCCGCCATGACCATTCTGCCACCCACAGCCTGGCCCCGGAGCCCCGCCCGCAGAGGGCTGTAGCTGTCAAAGGGCAGCCATCCATTGGGCGACAGCGGGTCCCGGGAAACCTTGTTCGTGTTCACCGCTCCCAGCAGGGCATTGTACAGGGAGCGCTCCATGGCGTCGCCGAAAACAGGGTCCCCGGTGAAACACAGCACCTGGCCGCACAGCTTCATCCATGTCACGGTGACGCAGGTCTCCTGCATGATGCCGCCATAGCCGGGGTCCGCCTGACCCAGCCGTGAGTGGTCGAACAGCTCGTGGGTACACCCTGCGCTGCCGATGACGGTGATGTCCGAGTCCAGCACCCGCCGGGCAAAATTTACTACTGCGCGGCTCCACTTTTCCTCTCCCGTGGCCCGGGCGTATTCCAGCAGTCCCTCAAAGCAGGACATCATCTCGTAGGCCTTAGTCACCGGGTACTGCCAGGGGTCCAAACGATCCTCCAGAGCCAGCTCAAAAAGATTTGCGGACTGGATGCCTCCAAGCCCCACGATATAGCCGGCAAAATCCAGATATTGCTTTTCTCCGGTCATGTTGTACAGGCGGACCACAGGCTCCAGCAGAGAGGAGGAATTGAGCCCCTCCCAGTGGCAGCTGGCCCGGCGCAGGTCGGCTTTGCCCGGGCCAAAGTGCGCAGCCAGGCAGTCGGTCTGCGCCTTAAGGGACGTCAGTAGCTCCGCCTTCAGGTCCTGGTCCCGGCAGATGTCGTAAAAGTATTCCATACCCAGCAGCACATATTTCCGGCCCCAAATATCCCAGCCCTGGAACTGGGCCTCCCGGCTGTAGGTGGAGATCCGGCCGTCCGGTCCGGCGTTTTGCAGCATGGCCCTGGCCGCGGCTTCCAGCTGGAGGTACAGCTCCGGGTCCTGGGTGTAGGACCAGACCAGAGCCCCGCCCCGCATCAGCTTGCCCCAATACTCGCAGCGCCAGCCCAGATCATGATCATCAGCAGGCCGGGTAAACTGCTCCGCAAAGCGGGCCCACAGGGCGGCGTCCAGGAGCTGATTCTGCTGAATGAAACGCACCGCCCGGTCAAAAGGCCCGGAAAAATGGCAGGACCCGGGCCCGGGGACAAACAGCCTGTCGGTGGCCAGCCGGGGAAAATAGGCGGAGTAGTTTGCAAGAAGCCGTGAGTTTTGATCGTTATTCATAGGCATCCTCTGCTTCTTAAATGGCGAAATCTCCGTTTACGAACACATCCACCTCTTCGCCGCTCTCCGTGGTGCCCACGATGTGCATGTCCGGCGTGCCCACCATAAAGTCCACATGGATGGTGGAATCGTTAAACACCGCGCCGGAGCCCTCCGGCGCAGAGCCCAGGCCTCTGCCCAAAGCCAGGTGGCAGCTGGCGTTTTCATCAATCAGGGTGGTGTAGTAGACCACATTGCTCAGGCTGATGGGGGAATGATATTCCACCAGGGCAGCCTCGCCCAGGTATCCGGCGTTCTCGTCCATGCGGATCAGCGCCTCCAGCATCTCTTTTCCCTCCTGGGCCAGCACCTCTACCACCTTGCCCTTTTCAAAACGGAAGCCGAAATTCTCGATTTTCTTTCCGCCCAACACCAGGGGACGGGAGGCGTAGACCACGCCCTCGGTCCCGAACTTGTCGGGCGTGGTGCAGACCTCCTCCGTAGGAATGTTGGGGTTAAAGTGAACATAGTCCGGGGGAAGGGGCCGTTTGCCATAGCCGAACTTCGACCAGGGCGTCAGCTTCACAATCAAATCCGTGCCGTTGGAGGCCGTGTAGTGCAGCTGGGTCAGGTGCAGCTCATCAATGGCGTTGGCCCGCTCCGCCGTTCTGGCGTTCTTCTCTTCCCAGGTCTTCACCACGTCGTTGGTCTCGTCTACATTGCAGAGCTTAAAGAGCAGCTTCCAAAGCTCCTCCTCTGCCTTTTCCTCGGGCACATCGTTCAGAATGTAGGTCGCCCATTCCTTTGTGGGCACCATGGCGATCAGCCACTGGCAATGCTTTTCCCGGCTGGCCTTGCGCATGATATTGCGCACAGCGTCCACATGGGCAAAGATTGCGTTGGAATTCTTCTCGCTGACGTCCTCCATCAGCCTGGGGTTCACCCCCTCCAGACGGATATAGCAGGCGCCGTCCTCCAGGTAGGGCTCGTGCATGGCATACTCCCAGTCCTCCACCCGGCGGACGTCCTCGTCGCTGCGATACTTCGCTGCCACCTTCATGTTGGGAAGATCCAGGTAATGGACCACCACGTTGGCGGCCCCCAGCTTGTAGCATTCCTCCGCGAAGATGGGTGTAAAGGAGGCTCCCTCTACAGCAGCCTCCACCAGGACGGTCTGCCCCTTCTGCACATTCAGACCCACCCGCGCCAGCGTGTAGGCGTACTTCCGCTTCATGTCCTCAAATGTCATTTTGTGTTTCCCCTTTTCCATCAGATTTTTTTGAGCAATTATACCAGCTCTATTTTACATCGTCTTTCCTCCGGAATCAAGGAAAACTATCTCTCAGCAGAAGATTGGCACACATCCCCGCCTATTCCGCCAGATTGATAATCGTTAGGCCATGCTTTCTTGCGTAGTCGACCGTATAAGCCGTACCCCCCTTTTCCTCTGTCAAGTAGCATACGCACACCGAACTGCCGTCCACGAGGCGGCGGTTTCTCTTATGCATACATCCTCTTGTGTATTTCTGCGAGGTATAAATCACTTTGTCGGCCCGCTGTTTGATCACTTCATAGAGTGCCTTATCCTGATCCGTCCAATGCTCTGCCTGTGACAGACAGGGCAGAACCAGGATGAGCTCCACCTGGGGATAGCTCTGCCGCGCATCAAGCACAGCCAGCGCGGCAAGCGTATCAAAGCCCAGAGCCCCTCCTGCACGGAAGCAGCGGTAACCCTGCCCGATCAGCTCTTTCAAAGTTTTTCTGAGCCTGCATGAAATCCGCTCCGTCTCCGATGCGGGAATCGTTCTGTGCCCTGTAAAGCAGACTGCCTTTACTGCATTTTCTTCCGTCATTTCAAATAATCCCCCTTTTCAATGCGTTGTTTCTCAATACAAAACATGCTTTGTATAAAAATCCACTATTATAGAACACTAACAGTATACCGTCCGCTTAAACAAAACGCAATAGGCTTAGGATATTACTTATACAAAACTTCTGGAGGCCAATTTATGTTTGATTTCGGAATGCGTATTCAAAAGCTGCGCATGAGTCAGAACATGTCGCAGGAAGCGCTTGGAAAAAGACTGAATCGAAGCAAATCCGTGGTCTGCGGATACGAGAATAATCAGCGGATTCCTCCCTTGGATGTCCTTGTAAATATGGCGGTGATCTTTAACGTGTCCCTTGATTACCTTGTGGGCATTGACAAAAGTGAGATGGTGTCGGTTGACGGCTTGAGCGACCAGCAGAAAGAAGTGGTTTACATGCTGGTGAAGGAATTCAACACCCCGGCTGTTCCCAGCGCTGGATTATCTGTCGGCCAGCAGAAAATTCTCAATAAAATTATGGTGGAATTCAGCAGGAAGCAGAATTGACCCCCGCCGTCAAAATCACTTTCGCATCCTTTCCCCAGATCATAACAGCCGCCCGGTTTTCAGATAGAAAACCGGGCGGCTGTATATTGGTCTTTTCATACACATAGAGACAGGAGGATTCGTCGGCTCCGCTTACGGCGCGGTGCTCTGCTTCGGAACAAAGAATTTGTCCCGATATGCGCCCTCCAATTTTAGCAGCGCGGCCTTTCTGGCAATCCCGCCCGCATAGCCCGTCAGACTGCCGCTCGCGCCCACCACGCGGTGACAGGGCACAAGGATGGAAATCCTGTTTCTTCCCACGGCGCCGCCCACCGCCTGCGCCGACACCCGGGCGATCCCGCGCTTTTCGGCAAGCTGCCGGGCAATGTCTCCGTAAGTCACAGTCGTGCCATAGGGAATGGAGGACAGGAGCTCCCATACTTCGTTTTGAAAATCAGTGCCTGTAAAATGCAGCGGCGGCTGAAAGTCCGGCTCTTTGCCGGAGAAATAGACGTCCAGCCAGCGTTTCGCTTCCTTCAGCGCCGGAGTTTCACCTTCCACAGCCTCCTTGCAGAGCGCTGCGGCAAAATATTTCTGCCCTTCAAACCAAAGGCCCGTCAGACCGATTTCATCCGCCGCGATCAGGATTTTCCCCAGAGGGGACTCGTAATCTGCCCTGTTTTGCACTTTCATCTCTCCCATTCCTCCCTGCAAAGACCGTGTTCAGTTTCTCACAACCCGAAGCCAGATGGCGAATACGCCGTCAGCCTGACCGCTTCTACTTTGCGGAAGTGACGCTGTCCCTTCCCTGTGACCGCATCTCTTCCTTTGAGGGAAGCGCCAGAACCCCAATATCCTCATACGACCCATCGATATTGACATACTGGAGCACAATGCCGGTGGCATGCGTTCCATCATAAGAGCAGGTCGCATGAAGATCCACGCCCAGAGGAGTGGGTTCTCCAATGGCCTCTGCCGCATCTTCGTATTGCTCTGAAATCTGCGGTGCCATCCCATCCTCGATCGCTTGTGAGACGCTGTCTGTATCCAGAGCATCCTTGACCCCTTCCATGTAGGGAAGGTCCTCCGCGCTCTCATACCTCAGAGTGGTATCGAAAGTGACCATCACATTGGTTTCGACCTTGTCCCCGGAAACAGAGGAATAGTAATACGTATCCTCATAATTGGAAAGGGCGTAGTACTCCCCATAATTTTCTTCGGCCCAAGCCTCAATAAACGCGGATAGTTCCGATTTTAGCGCTTCCGGAAGTTCCACGTATTTCTCCGCAGCTTTCACATCACTTTCAACGGTTTCCAAAGCCTCTGCGAGAGCGCCGCTCATGATCATGGCGTTCTCGTCCCCGTCCATGGATTTGGACACCAGACAGCCGTCCTCAATCATTGCCAGCACTTTCTCATACTCGGCGATGGTTTCATCCACCATCTCCTGAGTCCAGGTGAACCACCCGGTGCTGGGGGTCCAGCCCTTGGAGCCGATGATGCTTTGCAGCTCTTTCTTCTCGTTTTCCAGCCAGGCGGCGTATTCCTCGGCGTGCCACCATTCCACATTCGAGATGGAAAATACGCTGGTAAATTCCTTGTGTGTGGCAGACGCCCAGGTCTGGCCGCCGTCCGTGCTATAGGTGAGTTTGTCGGGTTCTTCCCAGATCATCATATCCGACACTTGTTTTTCCCCGGTAAAGTAGGAGCCCGGAGCCGCTTTTTGTTCCTCGGCCTGAGCAGAGGTGGCGAAAACGGCTCCCATTCCGCCCACCAAAACCAGCGCTGCCAACAGTGCGGCCAGGGAGGTTTTCTTCATTTTCATCATGGCTTTTATCCTTTCTTCCAGTGAATTTTTACTGAAATGGCTTCCCATGACGGTCAGGCCCCCTCTGTGCTCCTCCATGTGCAGAAGCACCATGGCATAGCCGCTCCTTGCGTCCCGGCCAAACAGCTGGAGCACCGCCTGGTCGCAGCTGAGCTCCACATCCCGGTCCGCCAGAAACACCATCAGCCACACCAAGGGATTAAACCAGTGGACGCACAGGGCGGCGGTCAACCACAGCTTGAAAGCCCCGTCGAACCGGCGGATATGTATCCACTCGTGGGTCAGCACATAGTTTAGAGCTTCGGCGTCACCCAAGTCCATGGACTTGGGCAGGAGGATCACCGGGCGCAGGACGCCATAGGTCAAGGGCGCGGTGATCCTGTCCGACTGTCGGATGGAGATAGGGCGGCGCAGCTTATGGGCCAAGAGCCAATCATCCACAAAATGATCGTGCACCGGCAGCGCCTCCCGAAACTCCCGGCAGCACTTTACATAGGCAAAGGTGAATCGGGCGGCGCAGAGCAGCAGGCCCATCAGCCAGAAAAGGGCCCAGGGGTTTACAGCCGCCGGGGCGGGAGCCGGGCCGGAAAGGAGGGGCGCAGTCTCGGAAATCCACGTGCCGGGAGAAGGCGCGGCCGTTGAGACGGTGACAGGCTGGGTCAGGGGCTCTCGGGGACTGAGCAGGGAGTATACACTGCACGCCGCCGGGAGGGAAAAGGGCACTGTCAGCCGGATCAGCGCCAGGGCCCACAAAATCACGAAGAAGCGCTTGGGCAGGCTGTGCAGGGCAAAAGCCCGAACCAGCATCGCAGCCAGGATCATTGCCCCGCCGGAAAGGGACATCTGCAACAGGCTCATTTCCCCGCCTCCCGGTCCACCAACTCCTTCAGCCGGGCGATCTGCTCCGCCGGGAGCTGGTGGCTCCCCAGCAGGGCGGCGAACAGCTGGTCTGCGGAACCGTCGAACAGCTTGCCGATCAGCTCATTGGCTTCCGCCGCCTGTACGGCCTCCTTGGGGATGAGGGCGTGGCAGAGGAACCCCGGCTCGCTGCGCTCAATGGCCCCTTTGGCGATACACTTCTTGATGACCGTGTAGGTGGTGTTCATGTTCCAACCGGTCTCAGCCTTGAGAATGTCGGAAATTTCTTTCGCGGTTTTGTCGCCCTCCTTCCAAAGGACGTTCATCACCTTCAGCTCAGAATCAAACAGCTTGACTGCCATGGGAATCTTTCCTTTCTTTCAAACTATTGCAATAGTTTACATGTCTATACTATCGCAGTAGTGCGTTCTTGTCAACACTATTCCGGTAGTTAAGATGTAAACAATTTGTGAACGAAAGCCATCTTCGGGAACAAAACACCACGGCTTATCCCCTTCCATCCATCGAGGGCGACACCCCGAACCGCAGCTTATACCGCCGGGCAAAATAGGAAGCGCTGCAAAAGCCCAGTGCCTCCGCGATTTCCACCACGCTGACCCGGCCCTGGGCCAGCACGCGCCGGGCCTCCTCCAGGCGGCAGGCTTCCATGTACGCTTGAGGCGGCACGCCTACCTCTTTCTTAAAGGACTTGGAGAAATATGGCCCGCAAAACCCTGCTTCCTCTGCCAGCTCGGCCACTGTAAAGCAGCCATACAAGTGCCGCCGGATATACCGCACGGCCTTGGCGATTGGCGGCGAATACCCCTGGCAAACGCCGTCGTCTACCAGTTCCTGATAGTTACGGACGATCTCCTCGAAAAGCGCTTCCACAGCTTCCTTCGTCCGCGAGCGCTCAATCTCCCACAAGTAATAGTCGCTCATGGCGAAGCTGTATTCGCTGTCCGCTCCATACTCAATAGCTGCCCGGCACAACACGGTCAAAACACAAACCAGTCCCGTCTTAAAGGAACGCAGGCTGCTGGAGTTCAAAAAATCGCCATAGGAAGCCCAGATATTCACTTTCGCAATCTCCAGACTGCTATTGCGGTTCAGCACTCTGCGCAGCAGCTCCTTTTCGTCCTCATAGGCGTGGTGGCGAAAACCGCTGCGCAGGATCTTCCCTACCGCCAGCTCTACCTTCAGATTACCCATAGTCGCGCTCCTCTCAACTGGTGAAATAAATATCTGAAAAACTAAATAAATGATAGCACAGGAGCTTTCAAAGTGCAACAATAAGACGAAGACGCAAAGGAGGCATTTTATCATGTTCAAAAAGGATTTTTTGTGGGGCGGCTCGGTTTCCAGTATGCAGACCGAGGGGGCCTGGAACGAGGACGGCAAGGGCCCCAGCGTATATGACGTGATGCCGGTAAAGGAGGGCTGCTCCGACTGGAAGACGGCCATTGACTTCTACCACCGCTATCCGGAGGACATTGCCCTGCTGGCCGGGATGCACTTTAACTGCTACCGTTTCTCCGTCAGCTGGAGCCGGGTCTTCCCTGAGGGCGAGGGGGAGATGAACCAGGCGGGCCTTGATTTCTACGACCGGGTGGTGGACGAGCTGCTGGCCAAGGGTATCGAACCCATGATCTGCCTGTTCCATTTCGACATGCCCCTGGCCCTGCAAAAGAAGTACGGCGGCTGGCAGGGCCGGGAGACCGTGGACGCGTTCTGCGCCTATGCGGAAACCATCGTAAAGCACTTTGCGGGGCGGGTAAAATATTACATCCCCTTCAACGAGCAGAACGTGTATCCCATGGTGTCCGGCGCGGCTTCGGAAAACTGGGGCAAAGTCGCCCACCATATGTTCCTGGGCGGAGCGGGCCTGGTGCGGGCGGTAAGAAAATATGCCCCTGACGCGAAGGTGGGCGGCATGGTGAACTATATGCCCATGTACCCTGCCACCTGCCATCCCAAGGACGTGCTGGCAGCCAAAAAATGCGCCAGGGAATACGTTTTGCAGACGGTAGACGTGCTGTCCCAGGGAGCCTACCCCTCTGACATGCCCCTGCCTTCCATGGAGCCTGGGGACGCGGAAATTTTGAAGTCGGCGAAATATGATTTTATTGCTCACAGCTATTACTGCTCCCTGACCATAAAACAGGGAGCAACTGTGGCGGAAATGCTGATGGGGGCCTATACCGGCCAGGGGCCGGGGAACCCCTATCTTGGAAAAAGCCAGTGGGGCTGGGCCATCGACCCGGACGGGCTGCGGATCAGCGTGGGGGAGCTTTGGCATGAGAGCCGGCTGCCGGTGTTCACCATTGAATGCGGCCTAGGCGTGGATGAGCAGGCCGATGAAAACGGCTATGTGGATGACCTGTACCGCATCGACTATCTACGCGAGCACCTGAAAGCACTGAAAGCGGCGGTGGACGAGGACGGGGTGGACCTGATGGGCTTTTTGACCTGGGGGCCCATGGACATTCTCAGCTCCCGGGGGGAGATGCGCAAACGGTATGGGTTCATCTACGTCAACCGCACAGACGCCGACCTGCGGAATCTGAAGCGGAGCAAAAAACGCAGCTATGACTGGTTCCGGAAGGTCATTGATTCCAATGGGGAGGACTTGGAAAATGAATAAGCTGGTGTATGATATTGGAGGCAGCAACATCAAATTTGCCCTGATGACGGAGGAAGGGGAAATTCTGGAACGGCGCAGAATCCCCACTCCAAAGGACAGCCTGGACCACTACTTCGACGCGCTGGTCCATTTGTCGGAAGGCCTGCTGGATCAGGCCGACGGCGCGGCCGTTTCCACCAACGGCCGGATGTTCCCGGACGGGGAAACTTACCGGGCCTATACCGCAGACTTCCTCATGGGCGTGAATCTGCGCACAGAGCTGGAAAAGCGGCTGGGCGTGCCCGTTGCGGTAGAAAATGACGGCGTTGCCGCCACGGTGGGCGAATGGTGGAAGGGCGCGGCCCGGGGCGCGGATACCGTGCTTGGCATTGTGCTGGGGTCCGGAATGGGAGGCGGCGTTGTGATAAACGGCAGACCCATGCGGGGCACGAAAAACAACAGCGCCATGGTGTTCGGGATGCTGTCGAGTTCAGACACAGCCCAGGGACGCTATAACGCCAGCGCACTGGACACAGTGTTCCCCCTGCTGCCCTACAAGCTGGCCGCGGCCAAGGGAATGCAGCCGGGAGAAATCAGTGGGGAGGAATTTTTCCGCTGTGTGGAGTCTGGCGACCCCGTAGCCCAAGCCCTGCTTGCCCCCTACTGCCGGGCGGCGGCTGTGGTGATCTTCAACTCTGCCCTGCTTCTCGATCCGGACTGCGTGGTGGTGACCGGAGGCCTGGCCAGCCAGAGTGCCCTGATCGAAGGGATCAGGCACAGCCTGACAGAAATACAGGAGCGCTGCCTGGACTTTCCCGGAATTGACCTGGCACAGTTGGGAATCAAGGTGGAGAAGAAGGACTTTTCTGTTGATCTGCGGGCCGGAGAGCTTTGTCTCGACGCGAATTTGTATGGAGCCCTCAAAGCCTGTGTCGGCTAAAGAAACAGGGGCCGCAATGCGGCCCCTGTTCGATTTTTCACCCGGCCATGCCGGTGGGAGCTCCCACCGGCATGATTTATGCACTCAATCGTTATCTGTCAAAATGCGCGGAAACTTCCTTCAGCTTCTCGATGATCGGCAGATGCTGGGGGCACATTTCCTCGCACTGGCCGCAGCCGATGCAGTCCCCCGCCTTGCCGAACTTCTTTGTCAGATTGGCGTAATTGGTAAAGTTCGCCGTCCAGCCCTTTTCCTCCAGGTGCTCCCGCATATCCTCGTTGTACAGGGAGAAATACTGGGGAATGGCGATCTTCTGGGGACATCCCTCCGTGCAGTAGGAACAGCCGGTACAGGGCACGGCGATCCGGCTGTTGATGATCTCCGCCGCCTTATGGCACAGGGCTTTTTCCTCGTCCGTCAGGGGCTTGAAGTCCTCCATAAAACTCAGGTTGTCCTCCATCTGGGCAAGGCTGCTCATGCCGGAAAGCACCATCTTCACCCCAGGCAGGCTGGCAGCAAAGCGAATGGCCCAGCTGGCCGGGGAAGCGTTGGGATCATGAGCCTGAAACAGCTCTTCCACCTCTGCGGGCACCTTGGCCAGAGTGCCGCCCTTCACAGGCTCCATCACCGTGACCCACTTGCCGTGCTTCACTGCCACCTCATAGCAGGCCTTGGACTGGACCCACTGGCTTTCCCAATCCAAATAGTTGATTTGCAGCTGGACAAATTCAATGGAAGGATATTTGGTGAGGATCTCGTCCAGCAGTTCAGGTGTGCCGTGGAAGGAAATTCCCATGGTCTTTACCAGTCCCGCTTCTTTCTTGGCTTTGAGCCAGTTGAAGCAGTCGAACTGCTCGTACTTGGGATAGCTGCTCTCCTCGATGCCGTGGAGCATATAGTAATCGAAATACTCCACACCAGTCTTTTTCAGCTGTTCGTGAAAGACCTGATCCCGATCCTCCAGGCTGTTAAAAAAGCCGTTATGCAGCTTGCTGGCCAGGGTGAAGCGGTCTCGGGGATAGCGGCTTGTGAGCGCCTCCTTGACGGTGGGTTCGCTCTGGAAACCGCAGTACATCCAAGCTGTGTCGAAGTAAGTAAAGCCCCTCTCCATGAACAGGTCCACCATCTTTTTGACCTGCTCCACATCGATGGCGGCAGCGTTTGCCGGGTCTGTGGTGGGCAGGCGCATCAGGCCAAATCCAAAATTTTTCATTGCAAAAACTCCTTTCTGTTTTCCATTGTACAAGTTGAAGTGCACTGTAAGTCAAGCCCTTCTCATCAAATTTTTTTATGGGTACAGGAAAGCCGGAAAGGGCAAATACAAGCTAAAGGACCGAAGCGTTTGTCAATAACGTGCCAGGCCGGTACAATGAAATCACAGAAAAAACAGCGGGAAGCCGTCCATCTTCATTTTTGTCCTTCTATTTCGTCTTCCCCTCCCGCCCAAGCGATCAGGTTTTCCAGTATTCTTTGGGTAGAGGGGTGGGAAAGCGTTGCCAGCGTATGTCCCGGGGTGTACACTCCCACCCGGCCACGGCCCAATTTCCGAGTATAGCCCGCAACCTGCCGGCCACCGGTTTCCGAAAATGAATAAGCGAAGGGCGCCGGAAGACACCAAGGTATAGGCCTTGTCACATTCCCGCATAAAGAGCCTCTGCGCAGCATTGGCCGTAGTGCGGGTAAAATTGCGCCACTCTTTGGCAGTGGCTTCATAAGCCCGCTGCAGAAGCCTAATCAGATTAGGGGACTGCACGAGAGGAGCGGCGGAGAGTCCTGCCGCTGCATACACCGCATTAATAAAAAGTGCGCCCTGCGAGGTGAGACCGCACATGCTCCGGCACACTTATGCCACCAATCTTTACCGGGCTGGGATCGATCTCAAAACCGCTCAATATCTTTTGGGGCATTCCACAATCCAGATGACCGCAAATATTTATACTCACATGGATAAAGATGACGCCGCCACCTCCATTACCCAGCTGGAGCAGTATCTTTCCGGTGAAAGCCAGAAAACAGAAAATCTGCAAAAAGTAGTCAAATCCAAAATCCCGTAAAAAGGAAATGGTTTCGCAAAAATCAGAAACGAAAAAATATCCATTCAACATTCATTTTGGCAAAACGCTTCTCAGCACACCACCTGATTTTGCAGAGGCCAAAAGGCAAAAAGAAAACCCGCAAAAACTTAGTGTTTCTGCGGGTTTTGGTGGGGGGAGATTGCTTTCTGCTGGAAACAGCCAGCTGCCCCGCTTTGTGATAAATCGCAGGACGCAAACGACAGAAAATCCACGCCCTAAAAACGCCCCACCGGGGCGTTTTCTTAACGGGCTTTCGAATCCATCTCCTGTGCTGCACAGTTGAAAAGAGAGAAGATACCTTTGGTATCTTCTCTCTTTTCAATGGTGGGGGGAGATGGATTCGAACCATCGAAGGCGTTGCCAGCAGATTTACAGTC
>CAZRLJ010000030.1:0-8170 GCA_964600905.1 uncultured Acutalibacter sp.
GGGGCAGGGTCACGTGAGATTCATCCACCAGCAGCACGAAATCCTCCGGAAAATAGTCTAATAGAGTGAAAGGGGCGCTGCCGGGTTCCCTGCCGGAAAGCACCCGGGAATAGTTCTCGATGCCCTTGCAGAAGCCGATCTCTCCCAGCATTTCCATGTCATAACGGGTCCGCTGCTCAATGCGCTGGGCCTCGATGAGCTTGCCCTGCTCCTTGAACCAGGCCACCCGCTGCTCCATTTCCTCATTGATGTCGGCGATGGCCCGTTCCATTTTCTCCCTGGGAACGATGTAGTGGGAGGCGGGATAGATGGCGATATGCTTCAGGTCCGCGGTGACCTCCCCGGTCAGGGGCTGAAATTCCCGGATCCGGTCGATCTCGTCCCCGAAGAATTCCACCCGCACCGCCCGGTCGCTGGACTCGGCGGGGAAAATCTCCACCGTATCCCCCCGGACCCGGAACTTGTTGCGGATAAAGTTTACGTCGTTGCGCTCGTATTGCAGCTCCACCAGCTTTTTCAGCAGCTCGTCCCGGCTCTTTTCCATGCCGGGGCGCAGGGAAATCACCATAGTGCGATAGTCGATGGGGTCGCCCAGGGAATAGATACAGGACACCGAAGCCACAATGATCACGTCTCGCCGCTCGGAAAGAGCGCTGGTCGCGCTGTGCCGGAGCTTGTCGATCTCGTCGTTGATGGCGGAGTCCTTTTCAATATAAGTATCCGTTTGAGGAATATAGGCCTCCGGCTGGTAATAGTCGTAGTAGGACACAAAATATTCCACGGCGTTTTCCGGGAAGAATTCCCGGAATTCCGAGCAGAGCTGGGCCGCCAGGGTCTTGTTGTGGGCCAGCACCAGGGTGGGCCGGTTCAGCCGGGCGATCACGTTTGCCATGGTAAAGGTCTTGCCGGAGCCGGTAACGCCCAGGAGGGTCTGCTCCTTCATGCCGCTCTTGAGCCCCTGCACCAGCTTATCAATGGCCTCCGGCTGGTCGCCGGTAGGCTGGAATTTGGAAACCAGTTTGAAATCCAACCCTTTTCTCTCCTTCGTATGAGAAATCAATCGTCCTGCCGGCGGGGCTCAGCCCTGTCTCATCCGCTCCTCCAGCAGGCGCACGTCCTCGATCTCTCTGGCCTGGGCAGCCTGCATCAGTTTCTCCTGCTTGTCCAGCATTCCGCTTTCCAGGAAGGAATAGTAGCTGTCCCCCGCAAAGATAATATGGTCGCTGAGGGTAGCGTCTATGCTGTTCAGGGCCGTCATCAGCCGGTCTGTCACCAGCATGTCGCCATAAGAGGGCAGTGCCACTCCGCTGGGGTGGTTGTGGGCCAGGAACACGGTCTCTGTGCGGTATTCCAGACACAGGTGGATCACCTTGCGCAGGTAAAGGGGCACATGGCTCAGAGCGCCCTCGCTGATCAGGTCGTTGTAGATCACCCGTCCCCGGCCATCCAGCATCATCAGGCAGACCGTCTCGTTCTTTCTGCCCAGGAATTTGGGCCGGAACATCTCCACGGCGGAGGCGGTGTCATACACCCGCTGAAGGCTCCAGGAGCGCTCCTCCAGGTAGGCCTGGGAAAGCTCCACCACCAGCTTCAGGAACCGGGCTGTCTCCGGGCCTGCTCCCGGCAGATCGGCCACCACCTGCTCCGGCGCGGCAAAAACGCCGTCAAAGGTCCCAAAGGCCTCCAGCATCCGGGCGCAGACCTGCCTGGCGTCTTCCCGGGGCAGCACATAGGAGAGGGTCTGCTCCAGCAGCGTCCGCCGCCTGTTTTCCTCCGCAGTCTCCGCTTCATTCCGCTTTCTGGCCATGTTCCACGCTCCTTTGTCCTTCTTTTTGGGAATCTCTGAATAAATCGTCCAAGCACATCTCGGCGGAATATATTCCGCCTGTCTTTGCCCCAAAATTTTGAAATACACAAAGTATTCCTGCAATTTTGGGTCTTCAACATGCGAAATATCTTCTCGCCGATCCGGCCCGTCCGCTTTATTCAGAGATTCCTTTGTTCTTCTAATCATATCGAACATTTTTTCTGTTGTCAAGTCCCCGCCACATCATCGGTACAAAAGAAAAAATTTTTTACAGACAAGCTTTTTCCCGTAGATTCTCCCGAAAGAGTATGATATACTACATTTGGTATGTTTCATCCACTTTTCGGCACAAGCCGATCCATATATTTTAATTTATCCCACCCGTAAGGAGACGACTGTCATGTACCTGCCCGCCCCTCACGCCTCAACCAAAAAGCTGTTCCGGTCCGGCCTGGCCTTTTTGCTCTGCCTGGCCCTTGCCATAGGCTGCTTCACCGTTTCAGCCGCTGCGGAGGAGCCCTCCGGCGGGGCTGTCCCTTCCCCGGAAAGCTCCACAGCGGCGCCCGCGGCTGAGTCATCCCCCTCTCCCGAAGCCACCCCAACGCCCGTTCCCTCACCGGAGCCCACGGCCACGCCTGTTCCCACGCCTGCGCCGGCCCCGGTGACCCTGACCTTCCGCATCAGCGGCCATGATCCCGTCACCCTCACGGTGGAATGGGGAACCGTCCCCACCGGCATTCCCCAGATCCCGGAACGCCTTCAGGCCCAGGTCCTGGGCTGGTACGATGAGGAGGGAAATCCGGCAGACCCCGCCAACCTTCCGGCGGAGAGGGACGCGGTTTATACCGCCAGGTGGGGCCGCCAGGTCTCGGAGGTGCTGAACACCGACGACCACATCGCCTATATTCACGGCTATGAAAACAACATGTTCCGCCCGGACAAGAACATCACCCGGGGTGAGGCAGCCAGCATGTTTTACGGCCTGCTGCGCAACAAGCCCGAGGAACGGCGGAAATTCACCGACGTCAGCGACCAGTGGTATGCCAAGGCCGTGGAATCCCTGGGCAGCCTCCACATTCTCAACGGTTACTCCGACGGCAGCTTTCTGCCGGACCGCACCATCACCCGGGAGGAGTTCGTCACCATCGCCATCGCCTGCGACACGCTGACCAAGGCCGACATGAGCTTTTGGGACGTTTCCGCCGACTCCTGGGCCGCCCCCTTCATCGCCGCCGCTTCCTCCAAGGGCTGGATCAGCGGCTTCGGCGACGGGACCTTCCACCCCGGGGACAATATCACCCGGGCCCAGGCCGTATCCATCATCAACCGGATGCTGGGAAGAAAGTGCGACCCCAAGGCCCCCACCTACCAGGGCGCAAAGAATTTCCCGGACGTATTTCCCGACCACTGGGCCGCCAATCAGATTTTGGAGGCTTCCGTCAACCACAGATACCAGAGGTTGAGCGCCGCCGAATCCTGGGTCTCCTATGACAAGAGCAGCCCCACTCCCAGCGGCTGGTTCCGGGATGGGGGAACCCTCTACTACGTCAGCGGGGAAACGGGAAAATTCCTGCGGGGCCCCCAGATCCTGGATGGAAAGCAATACTATATGAACGACGCCACCGGAGCGGCGGTCACCGGCTTCCGAAGCCTTGGAGGCTGGCGGCGGTACTTCAAAAACGGCTTGCAGATGGAGGACATTTCCGGCCTGGGCGTAGTCAGCGGCCCCTATTATATCAAGGTCTATAAGAATTCCAATTACCTCATCCTCTATGCAAAGGACGAGCGGGGCAATTACAACACCCCTGTGAAGGCCATGCGGGTCTCCTGCGGCGTCGCCACCCCCACCGGCACCTTCTACACTCCCTACCGCTACCGTTGGCTGAAAATGGCGGGGGACACCTATGCACAATGGTGCACCCAGATCCAGGGCAACTACCTGTTCCACAGCGTTCCCTGCTGGACCAAAAACAACGCCGATCTGGAGGTGGAGGAATACAACCATCTGGGCGAGACCCGCTCCATGGGGTGTGTCCGGCTGAATTGCCGGGACGCCAAGTGGATCTACGACAACTGCGTGCTGCAAACCAAGGTGACCATCACTACGGCGGAATCCGGCGGTCCCCTGTCCAAGCCCGGCGGGCTTCAGATCCCCTCCTGGCACACCTGGGACCCCACCGATCCCACTGCCTACTGGCGCTGCCAGCAGAACGGCTGTCACTGAGGAATCCCATAACAAATGATGTCATAAAACGGAGGTACAGAAATTGAGAACTGTGATTCCCTTCAACAAAAAGTGGGCCTTTTCCAAGGAAGCCGACAGCGTTCCGGCTGTCATGCCCGACCGGTGGATCTGGGTGGACCTTCCCCACACCTGGAACAGCATTGACGGCCAGGACGGCGGCGGCGACTACTACCGCGGGACCTGCTGGTACGCCCATGAGCTCTCCCTGGCGGAGCTGCCCCAGGGCCGGGATATGGAATATTATCTGGAGTTTCGCGGCGCCAACTCCTCTGCCGACCTGTACGTCAACGGAAAGCGCCTGGCCCACCACGATGGGGGCTATTCCACCTGGCGGGCCAACATCACCGGGGCCTTGCAGGAGAACAATCTGATTGCCGTGGCCGTGGATAACAGCCCCAGCCAGCAGGTCTATCCTCAGATGGCGGATTTCACCTTTTACGGCGGCCTGTACCGGGAGGTTTCTCTCATTGCTGTGCCCCGCCGTCATTTTGACCTGGACTACTGCGGCAGCAACGGCCTGATGATCACCCCCACCGTGACGGGCGCTGACGCCCAGGTGGAGGTGCGGGCCTACACCAACTGCCGGGAAAGCGATCTGCTGGTGGCCTTTACCCTGTTTGACCGGGAGGGCCGCCTTCTGGAACGGAAGACCGCTCCCGCCGGTATGGCGGATGTGGAGTTCACCCTGGATAACGTCCACCTGTGGAACGGCCGGAAGGACTCCTACCTCTACTCGGCCACGGCGGAGCTTCTGGACGGGGATACCGTGCTGGATTCCATCTCCTCCCGCTTCGGCTGCCGGAGCTTTGAGATCGACCCGGAGAAGGGCTTTCTCCTCAACGGCGAAAGCTATCCCCTGCGGGGCGTCGCCCGTCATCAGGACCGGCTGGGCATCGGCAACGCGCTGCTTCCAGAGCATCACCGGGAGGATATGGACCTGATCTGCGAGCTGGGCGCCACCACCATCCGCCTGGCCCATTATCAGCATGACCAGTTTTTTTACGACCTCTGTGACGAGCGGGGCATGGTGGTCTGGGCGGAGATCCCCTATATTTCCTCCCATATGCCCGGAGGCAGGGAAAATACCGTCAGCCAGATGAAGGAGCTCATCACCCAGAATTACAACCATCCCAGCATTGTGGTCTGGGGCCTGTCCAATGAGATTACCATGCAGGGCGCAGAGGATCCGGACCTGCTGGAAAACCACCGCATTCTCAACGACCTGTGCCACCAGATGGACAAGACCCGCCTGACCACCCTGGCCTGCATTTCCATGTGCCCCACGGACGCCGCCATCGTGGAAATTCCCGACGTGCTCTCCTACAACCACTACTTTGGCTGGTACGGCGGCACCATGGATATGAACGGCCCCTGGTTTGATAAATTCCACGCGGAGCACCCCGACCGTCCCATCGGCTGCTCGGAGTACGGCTGCGAAGCGCTGAACTGGCACACCTCCGATCCCCGCCAGGGCGATTACACCGAGGAATACCAGGCCCTCTATCACGAGGAGCTGATCAAGCAGCTTTTCACCCGTCCTTATCTCTGGGCCACCCACGTCTGGAACATGTTTGACTTCGGCGCTGACAACCGCTCGGAGGGCGGCGAAAACGGCCAGAACCATAAGGGCCTGGTCACCTTTGACCGGAAATACAAAAAGGACGCTTTCTACGCCTACAAGGCCTGGCTGTCTGACGAGCCCTTCGTCCACATCTGCGGCAAGCGCTATGTGGACCGGGTGGAGAACGTCACTACGGTGACCGTATACTCCAACCAGCCTGCGGTGGAGCTTTTTGCCAACGGAAAGAGCCTGGGCCGCCAGGAAAGCGAGTATCACTTCTTCCGCTTCGATGTGCCCAACGCCGGGGAGACCTCGCTCACCGCCAAGGCGGGAGACTGCAAGGATTACAGCTCTATCCGGAAGGTAGACGCCTTTAACGAGGACTATCGGTTCCATGAGAAGGGAGCCGTCCTCAACTGGTTCGATGTCACCGAGCCTGAGGGCCGCCTGTCCCTGAACTCCACCCTGGGAGAGATCAAGGCCACCAAGCAGGGGCTTGCCCTGGTGGAGGAGCTGATGAAGGGCCTTTCCTCCGGAGGCCGGCAGAATGAAAAATCCATGGGCTTTGAGATGTCCGAAGAGGACCGGATGAAAATGCTCAACGGCTTTACCCTGCTCCGGATGGTGAGCATGGGCGGCGCAGGACTTTCCAAAGAGCAGCTGCTGGAGCTCAACGCAAAGCTCAACGCCATCGAAAAGCAGCCGAAGAAATAAACTTAAACTGTAAAAAAGAAGACGCTGCCAAAAGCAGCGTCTTCTTTTTTGCGGAATGAGAGCGGCGCTCCAGTCAGAGCGCCTTTGTGCCCATCAGATACCTTCTGCTGATCCTGTAGCCGCTTTTGGCATACAGGGGCACAATGTCCGTGTAGGTGTACCCGATAAAGCCGGTTTCCAGTCCCAGCTCCTTCAGGTAGCCCGTGCCCAGCTTCACCATGGCGGCGGCAATCCCCCGGCGGCGGAACTCCTCCCGCACTGCAGTACAGCCTGCGCTGCCCACATTGGGATATTCCGTCCCACTGCTCACCAGCAGCGCGCCGCAGACCACACCGTCGGAAACCGCCATCAGTACTCGGTCCGGATGGACGCCGTCGTAGAGCTCCGGCCCCCGGTAATACTGGGCGAATTCCGGATAGGCCAGGCGGACACACTCCACCACCTGCTCCCGGTCTTCCGACCCTGCCCAGCGATAGGCCACCCCCTGGAGGGTATCCCCCACGGCGGCTCCCTCGTCCCGGAAATCCCTGAGGCGCATCTGCATGTCCACACATTCGCAGTCGCCCCAGGTGTGGACATATCCCCGTTTTCCAAAAAAGTGTCCGTTATCCCCAACCAGCGGGATCCCCGGAGTGATATACCCCGACCCGTCACAGAAGCGGATCTCCGAAAAGCCCCCTTGCCGAACATGCTCCTCGCAGCGTTCCAGCAGCCGGGAGCCCATACCCTGCCGCCGATGCTCCGGCAGCACACAGAGCAGCAGCACCGTGTTCCCGTTCACCACCGCCGCGCCCAGAAGCTTTTCCCCGGCGGTTTCGGAAAAGATCACGTTTTCCGGCAGTGTCAGCAGCTCTTTGACCGTCTCCCGGGACCTGATATTGTCGGGAAAGCACCGTTCATACAGCGCAAACAGCTTTTCTTCCATACTTCAATTCTCGCTCCTTTAATAGGTTCGGGCCCTTATCCCAGGTCAATAGACCGCTGGGCGCAGGCGTTCAAACCCATTCCGGCAACATTTCCGGCGGCAAATTCGTAAAAGCCCTGGGCGGCGATCATGGCGGCGTTGTCCCCGCAGAGGGAAAGCTCCGGCATAAACAACTCCCGGCCCGTTTTCCGGCAGAAGTCCGCCGCCTCCCGGCGCAGCAGTCGGTTAGCGGAAACGCCTCCGGCAATCACCAGCTTCTTTGCCTGTGTTTCCTCTGCCGCCTTGGCGAAGTTTTCCATGAGACAGTCCACCACCGCTTTCCGGTAGGAGGCGCACAGGTCCGGCACGCTGACGGCCTCGCCCCGCTGCTCCGCGTTGTGCAGAAGATTCAGCACCGCAGTCTTCAACCCGGAAAAGCTGAAATCCAGCGGCGCGCCCTCCACCTTGGGATGGGGCAGCCGGTAGGCCTTGGGGTCACCCCCCTCAGCGATTTTGTCCATCTCCACCCCGCCGGGATACGGGATCCCCATGGCCCGGGCCGCCTTGTCAAAGGCCTCCCCCGCCGCGTCATCCCGGGTGCGTCCCAGTACCTGTAAAGCTGTATAGCTTGTCACATTGATGATGTGGGAATGCCCACCGGACACCACCAGGCACAGGAAGGGCGGCTCCAGCTGGGGGCTGGTCAGATAGTTGGCCGCAATGTGGCCCCGAAGATGGTGTACCGGCACCAGAGGCAGGCCCGCAGAAAGGCACAGCCCTTTGGCGAAGTTCACTCCTACCAGCAGCGCGCCGATGAGCCCCGGCGCGTAGGTCACCGCCACGGCGTCCAGATCAGTCAGGGCTTTCCCGCTCTGCTCCAGCGCTTCCCGGACCACTCCCACGATGGCCTCGCTGTGACGGCGGGAGGCGATCTCCGGC
>CAZRLJ010000030.1:8180-23802 GCA_964600905.1 uncultured Acutalibacter sp.
GGCACCACGCCGCCGTAAATGCGGTGCTCCTCCACCTGGGAGGCGATCACCGAGGACAGCACCCTTCTCCCATCCTCCACCACTGCGGCGGCCGTTTCGTCGCAGGAGCTTTCAATTCCCAAGATCAGCATATCGGTTCCTCTTTCACAATTTCTTTGTCATGATCAGCCCGTCTTCCAAGGGACTGCTGTAAAAATTCCTGCGCCGTCCGGCCACCTCAAAACCCAGAGAGCCGTACAGGGCCACCGCCGCCACATTAGACGGCCGCACCTCCAGGGACAAGAATTCTCCCTGCCGCCGCCGGACCTCCTCCACCAGGGCGGTGACAATAGCCCTGCCCACGCCCTTTCCCCTATGCATAGGAAACACGGCGATATTGTCCGCGTAGCCTTGGCCGCAAGCGCAGTGCATCCCGCCGTAGCCCAGGATCTCCCCGCCCTCCATGGCTACCAGAAAGCAGGCGCTGGGATTTTCCAGCTCCTCGGCCAGGGCGTTCCGGCTCCAGGGAACGGGAAAACAGCGCCGCTCCAGCTCCGCCAAGGCGTCCAGATGCTCTGCCGCCATTTTTACGATCTCCACAGGCTCACTCCTCTGTCTCCCCGGCGATGGCCGGAGCCACCACAGCCTGATAAAAGGTTTCCAGCTCCCGGCAGATCAGTTCCCGGCAGGCCCGGTATGTTTCCAGATCCCTCCCGTAGGGATCGCTGATCTCCCTGGGAACATAGATGTTCTCCGGCAGCACCCCGGCCTGCTCCAAAATGTAGGCGTGGGTCTTCGTCATGGCAAAATACAGATCCCACACGGGGATCTCCTCCGCCGTCAGCTTCCGGGCGGTGTGGCCGGAAATGTCCACACCCAGCTCTCCGCAAACCGCCACGGCGTTTTCCGCCGCCGACTCTCCCTCTGCCGGGGAAAGCCCGGCGCTCTGGCACAGCACCCGGTCCTCCAGGCCCTTCCCCCGCATCATCTGCCGGAAAATGCCCGCTGCCATGGGGCTCCTGCACGTATTGCCGGTGCAGACGAACAGTATTTTCATTTGTGCTCCCATCCTTTTTCACTTCTCGGGGCCATTATACCATAAGCGCCAAAGGCGCGTTGGTATAATGTGTCCATCGGCCGTTGCGCGTAGCGCAAACTGGCCGGGACAAACTTCAATCCATAATATCCGCTTTGCGGATATTATACCATGAAAGTATCTTCCTATCAAGTGCAGCCACCCGCCCTTGACGTATCTGTCTCTCCATAAAATGGCGGCGCGGGAGGAAAGAAAAATAGCGGAAACAAGCCTCTCCTAAAAGGAGAGGCTTGTTTTGCTAACAACTAACATCTAATTTCTAACGCCTAACTAAGCCTTAGCCGTCCGGAAGGATTCGTCCCCCAGGAAAAACAGCGCCAGCGTTCCGGGACCCACATGGGAGCCTGTGACCGGCTCATAGCATACGGTCATGATCTCCTTGGGCGGATTGTTCCTCCGCAGCAGCCTTTGCAGCAGCTTTGCGTCCTCCAGGCAATCCGCATGGGAAATGCCGACGATTTCTTCCCTGGCGTTTCTCACCATGGCGTCGTACTGCTTCGCCAGAAATTCAATGGCAGCCTTTCTGCCCCGGAGCTTGGCAAAGCTGACGATCTGGCCCAGGGCATTTCCCTTGAGAATGGGCTTGATATTCAGAACGCTTCCCAGCACAGCGCTGACGCTGGAAAGCCGGCCGCTCCGCTTCAAATAGACAAGATCATCCACTGTGAAAATCTGGCACATTTTCGGGCAAAGCGCCTGGATCCTAGCCGCATTTTCTTCCAGAGAAACGCCCTGATCCCGGTATTCCGCCGTCTTCAGCACCAGAAGCCCTTCGCCCAGAGAGGCGCTGAGGGTATCCACCAAGCAGATACTGCGGTCCGGGAAGCTCTCCAGCAGCTCCTTTTTGGCCATCTGGGCGCAGGCAAAGGACCCGCTGATCCCGGAGGACATGCCGATAAACAGGATGTCCTGTCCCTGCTTGAGGACCGGGGTAAAGTGGTTGATATACTGCTGGGGCGTAACCTGGGAGGTAGTCACCTGGGTTCCCTTGCGCATTTCCTCAAAGAAGGCCTTTCCGTCAAAGAGAACGGTATCGGCATAGGACATCCCCTTCCCGTGGACAAAAAAGGAGAAGGGAACCACCCGGATGCGGCGCTCCCGCAGAACCTGGGTATCGAGATTGGCAGAGGTGTCAGTGAAAATCTGGTACACAAACGCCACTCTCCTTTCTTTCATCTGATCTTTTATATTAGATTACCACGTTTGCTATACAATGTCAACCTTTCCGCAAAATTGCCATTGGCTTCTGCATAGAAAGGGCCGTCAGACAATGGGCTCAAAATCCGCAGCGCCGTGCTTGCACAGGGGACAGACAAAGTCCGCAGGCAGCTCGTCTCCCTCATAGATATAGCCGCAAATCTTGCAGACAAAGCCCTTCTTGCCCTCGGTCTGGGGCTTGGGCTTGACATAGTCCTGGTAATAGGTGTAGGTCATGGTCTCCACATTGGAGATCACCCTTGCCTCAGTCACATCGCAGATGAACATGCCGTGGGTGTCCAGATCCACATACTGCACCACCTTCAAGGACAGAAAGGCGTTGATGAAGTGGGGCAGGAAAGCCAGGCCGTTGTCGGAGCGCAGAGGCGTACAGTCCGCAAACTTATCCACATTGCGTCCACTCTGGAAGCCGAAGGTCTCAAACACCTTGAAGGGGGCGTCCTGGGACAGGCAGTTCACGTTCATAACGCCGGTCTGGCGGATCACATGATGGGAGTAATTGTCCTTGTTGATGGTCACCGCCACCCGGTTGGGGGTGTTGGTCACCTGGCTGACCGTGTTGACGATCAATCCGTTATCCTTCCGGCCATCGTTGGAGGTGACCACATAAAGGCCGTAGCCGATCTTAAACAAGGCCGTCAAGTCGTTCTTATCGGCGGTGGCGCTGTCTTGGGCAAGATACTCCCGGCACAGCTCCTGGGCCAGATCCTCCAGCTGCTGGCTGCTCTCCTCGTTCAGGGCAGATTTGATGTGTACCGTGGTCTCGGTAAAGGTGAGCTTTTTGCTGTTCTCCAGCATCTGTTTCATCACCTTGGCAGCCATAGGCGCCCAGGTGCCGTTTTCCATCAGCGCCACTGTGCGGTTCTGGAAATTGCGCTCGGTCAGGTGGTTGATGAATTCCCGCATAAAGGGGAAAATATCGGCGTTGTAGGTGGTAGTCGCCAGCACCAGCTTTCCATAGCGGAAAGCGTCCTCCACAGCCTCCGCCATATCGCAGCGGGCCAGGTCATGAAGTTCCACCTTGGGGCAGCCCTTCGCCTTCAGCTTATCCGCCAGCTGCAGGACGGCCTTTTTCGTATTCCCATAAATGGAGGTATAGGCGATCACAACGCCCTCCGACTCCACCTCATATGAAGACCAGGTATTGTACAGGTTCAGGTAGTAGCCCAGGTTCTCCCGCAGCACCGGCCCGTGCAGGGGGCAGATGGTCTGAATATCCAGACCGGCCGCCTTCTTCAGCAGATTCTGAACCTGCGGTCCGTATTTGCCCACGATGCCGATGTAGTACCGGCGGGCCTCGCAGGCCCAGTCCTCCTCCGCGTCCAGAGCACCGAATTTTCCAAAGCCATCGGCAGAAAACAGTACCTTGTCCAGGCTGTCATAGGTGACGATGACCTCCGGCCAGTGCACCATGGGAGCCGTCACAAAGGTGAGGGTATGCCGTCCCAGGGGCAAGGTGTCCCCCTCTCCCACCACAATGCGGCGATCCGCGAAATCAGTGCCGAAAAACTGCTGCATCATGGGAAAGGCCTTGGCGGAAGAGACGATTTTCGCCCCGCTGTAAACCTTCATGAAATTGGCAATATTGGCCGAGTGGTCCGGCTCCATGTGCTGGATCACCAGATAATCCGGTTCACGGCCTCCCAGCTCGTTCTGAATATTGTCCAGCCACTGGTGGCCAAACCGGACGTCCACCGTGTCCATAACGGCGATTTTTTCGTCCATGACCAGGTAGGAATTGTAGGCCATACCCTTTTCCACCACATACTGACCCTCAAACAGATCGATCTCATGGTCATTGACGCCTACATAGCGAATGTCTTTTGTGATCTCCATGCTTTTCTCCTTCCATTTTTGAAACGGTATTATTATAGCATAAGCGCTGAAAGCGCGTTGGTATAATGTGTCCATCGGTCTCGCCTGTCGGCTCGGTCAGCGCTGAACGGTCTCCACCGGAGACCAGCGCCCGTTGCGCGCAGCGCAAACTGGCCGGGACAAACTTCAATCTATAATATCCGCACTCCTTTGCGGATATTATAGCAATATCTGGGTAAAAAATCAATGGGGATTGTAGGCCGACAGCGCCGGCTTGTCCCCTTTTTTGCATATTATATGCAATAATTGCAACTTTTTGCAAAGTGTCCGGCAAACGGCATTGACTTCCGGCGGCAAATGATAGTACAATAGGAAGCGGCCGGGGGAGTGGCAGCCAATGGAAGTCCCTGCGGCCGAAAACAGAAAAATGGAGACACTATGCTTACCTACGAAGAAAAACGGACGATACTGGTAGTGGAGGACAATCTGCTGAACCGGGAAATCCTGAAATCCATTCTGGAGGACTCCTACCAGGTGGTGGAGGCGGAAAACGGCCAGGAGGGTCTGGACTTTCTAGACCGGGCCGACAGCCAGGTTTCCCTGATCCTGCTGGACATCCAAATGCCGGTGATGAACGGCTATGAATTTCTGGCGGCCATGCAGGAGCGTCCCCAGTTTTCCGGTATTCCTATCATTGTCACCACCTCCAGCGATACCCTGGAGGACGAGCTGCAATGTTTGGAAAGCGGCGCTTCCGATTTTGTGACGAAGCCTTACAATCCGGAGATCGTCCTGAAGCGGGCCGCCAGCATGATCCGGCTCAGCGAGGCCTCCGCCATGCTCCGCCGGGTGGAGTACGACACGCTGACCGGCCTGTACAGCAGTGAATTCTTTTACGAAAACGCCACCCGTATCCGGGAGAGAAACCCGGATATGGAGTTTGATATTGTCTGTACCGACATCGATTCCTTCAAAATTATCAACGAGCGCTACGGCGAGGCCCGAGGCGACCAGCTGCTGCGGTACTGGGCCGAAAAACTCCGGGAGGAGATGGAGGGTTCCTCCATCTGCGGCCGTCTTGGCGGCGACGTTTTTGCCGTATTCTGTCCCCACTACTCCTACGCAGAGCACCAGCTTCGGGAGCAGAGGCTGCTGGAGGCCCTGGCGGAGGGCCCCGTGCCCAGCGCTTCGGTGTATTTTGGCGTCTCCTGCAACATTCCCCGGGATCTGCCCATCTCCATGGCCTGCGACAACGCCCGGCTTGCCCTGGAGGGCATTAAGGGCCAGTACGGCATCCATCTGGCCATCTACGACGAGGTTGTCCGGCAGAAGATGCTGCGCCGCCAGCAGCTGATCGACCGCATGGAGGACGCCCTGAAAAACCGCGAATTCCACATCTACTTCCAGGCAAAGCACGATTTGCAGAAGGACCGTACCGGTGGAGCGGAGGCTCTGGTTCGCTGGATCAGCCCGGAGCTGGGCTTTATCAGCCCCGACGATTTCATCCCCCTCTTTGAGCAGAACGGCTTTATCACCCAGCTGGATTTCTACATGGTGGAGGCCGTCTGCCGGCTTCAGCGGAAATGGCTGGACGAGGGCGCGCCGGTGGTGCCGGTTTCGGTGAACATTTCCCGGCTGGACTTTGAACAGTCCGATCTTGTCCCCCGGCTGGAGGAAACGGTAGACCGCTATCAGGTTCCCCGGGAGCTGATCCACCTGGAGGTGACAGAATCCGCCTACATCGACGATCCCACCCGGATCGTTCCCGGCGTCCGCCAGATGAAGCAGGCTGGCTTCTGCGTGGAGCTGGACGACTTCGGCTCCGGCTTCTCCTCCCTGGGCACCCTGTCGAAATTGACTCCGGACGTGCTGAAGCTGGATATGAGCATTGTGCGGAATTTGGCCGACGCCAACGAGCAGGTGGTGGTGCGGTGCATTCTCTCCATGGCCAAGCAGCTGCACATGAAGGCCGTGGCAGAGGGCACGGAAACCGAAGACCAGGTAAACACCCTGCGGGAAATGGGATGTGACTACGCCCAGGGCTACTACTACAGTAAACCCCTGCCCCAGGAGGAATTTGCCCAATACCTGCAAAACACCCTGGGAACAAAATGACACCATAGAAAACAAACAGCCCTCCGGAACACATTCCGGAAGGCTGTTTTTGCTGGGAACGCAGTTTTTTCCACAACTTTTGAGAATTCACTTGCATTTTACCCCAAGATGTAGTACATTAAGTTTATATAATTGGATTGTGACCGCTTTCTTTTGAGGAGGAACCTATTGTGAGATGTCCATTTTGCGGATACACGGAAAGCCGTGTGATCGATTCCCGTCCCACGGACGAGGGCGAGCGTATCCGCCGCCGCCGGGAATGCCTGAAGTGCGCCAAGCGCTTTACCACCTATGAGATCATTGAGAATGTGCCCATCGTGGTCATCAAGAAGGACAAGTCCCGGGAGACCTTTGACCGAAACAAGCTCTTAAACGGGATGCTCCGGGCCTGTGCCAACCGGCCCGTGTCCATGGACACCCTGGAGCGCATTGTGGATGAGATCGAGACCCTGCTTCAGAACTCGCTGGACCGGGAGGTCTCCTCCCAGCGGATCGGCACCTATGCCATGGAGAAGCTCAAGGGTGTGGACGAGGTGGCCTATGTGCGGTTTGCCTCGGTCTACCGCCAGTTTAAGGACATCGACAGCTTCATGGAGGAGCTTTCCAAGATCATCAGCAGCAGATCGGACAAGTGATCTGTACTGTACCAGACAGAGTGCAGCCCGGAGATTTTCCGGGCTGCTTTTATTTTTCATCTTTTACTACAATGCGGAAATTCCCGTCCCGGCTGGCGGTCATCAGGAAGACCTGTCCTAAAGTGAGCCCGGCGGCCTTGACCTGCTTTTCGACCCAAGCGTCATCCTTTCCGCAGAGGTGCACCGAGCTTTCGCTGAGCTCCCCATCGCTGACCACCACCACCTCCAGCAGCTCCGGCTTTACCTTTACGCTGGCCTGCTTCGGCGTAAGGGGCGCGTCCTTGGCGTGCTTTGATACGCTCATGGCCCCGTTGGTCTCGATGATGGCGTAGGCCACCTGTTCCAGCGCAAACACATCCTTCTGCCGAAGCTGTATGCTCAGATCCTCGGTGCTCATCCGCAGCTTCCTCATCTGATCCTGCAGGATCTTTCCGTTTTCAATGATCATAACCGGCTTCCCGCAGACCAGCTTCCGGAATTTCCCGTTTTTCATCATCAGAAAGGAGACCAGCAGCTCACAGAGCACCAGCATGGCCATGGGCACAATACCGTTCCATATCGGTTGCTCCTGCTGCTGGATAGGCATGACCGCAAGTTCGGAGATCAACAGCGTCACCACCAGCTCTGAGGTTTGCAGCTGGCTGATCTGCCGCTTTCCCATGATCCGCACTCCCACCAGGATCGCAACATATACCAGGATCGTTCTCAACAGAACGGTGAGCATAAGGTCCCCCTCTTTTCGCAATTTTTTCGATGAGCATTATTCCCGAAGATGCTCCGGAATATTCCGCAGACCGCCGGAAAGAATACCCGAAAAGGACATAACCGGCGGAAAGGGAGCGGGACTGTGGCAAATGAAACGGAAATGACGGTGTTATCGAAAAGCCTGGAAGCCAATAAACAGTATTTTCAGAAACAATTTGAAAATGCCATGGATTTTATGGTCAGGGACATGGAGCTTGCCGGGACAAAGGCCCTGCTTATGGGTCTGGACGGCCTGGTGAGCAAGCAAAACATCACCCTGAGCATCTTAAACCCTCTGATGGAGCTGGGCCAAAGCCTGGGGCAGGAAAACACGGCCGAGGGAAAGCTCCGGCGCATTGAGGAAAAGGTGCTGGGCTCCATGGAGCAAAAGCGGGAAAACCGGCTGGATCAGCTGCTGGTGCTGCTGATGAGCGGCTTCGCCGTATTCTGCCTGGACGGCTGCCCGGAAGCCATTGTATTCGGCGTGCAGGGCTTCGACAGCAGAGGCCCGGAGGAGCCGGACAGCGAGGTGATGCTGCGGGGCGCCAAGGACGGGTTCACCGAAAGCTACCAGAACAACATTTCCATGATCCGCCGCCGGATGAAAACCACCGCCCTGAAATTTGAAAAGGCGGAGGTGGGGGCCGAAAGCCGCACACCCCTGGCAATCTGCTACCTGGAGGGCGTCGCCTCCCCGGAAATCGTGGAGCAGATTCGAAAAAAGCTGAAAAGCTGTCCCCTGCGCACCGTTATGGGCGCGGGGTATCTCACCGGCTTTCTGGAACGGGGCGGACTGTTTTCCGGCGTTGGCCTGACCGAGCGCCCGGACGTGGTCTGCGGCAAGCTGGAGGAGGGACGGGTGGCCGTGCTGGTGGAAGGCACGCCATCAGTGCTTTTGACCCCCTTTCTGTTCGTGGAGAACTTTCAAACTTTGGACGACTATCTGACCCGTCCCTTCTACGCCGCCTTTATCCGGTGGCTGAAATATATCGCTTTCTTTGTCAGCGCGCTGCTGCCGGGGCTGTACGTGGCCATCGCCGCCTTTCACCCGGAGCTGCTGCCGGAGACCCTCATGCTGAAAATTGCCCAAGCAGAGGCGGAAACGCCCCTTCCCGTGCTGGCGGAAACCCTGCTGCTCTACTTCCTCTATGAGATTCTACGGGAGGCCGGGCTGCGGGCCCCCAAGCCCCTGAGCGCCACCGTGAGCATCGTGGGCGGTCTGGTGCTGGGGGATACCGCCGTCTCTGCAGGACTTGTCAGCGCCCCCTCCCTTCTTGTGGTGGCCCTGACCGCCATTGCAGGCTATGCCGTTCCCCGGCTCTACGAGCCCTTGGCCCTGCTGCGGTTCGGCTTTCTGCTGGCAGGGGGCGCTTTCGGCGTTTGGGGCGTGATGATCGGCTTTGTGCTGCTGCTCATGGATCTCTGCGGCACGGTGAGCTTCGGCGTACCCCTGCTGTCCCCGGTGGCTCCCTTTAGCGGGAAGCTGGTCCGGCGGGATGTGGCTGCCAGGGAAAATTGGCGGCGGCTCTCCCAATATGACGCCAAGGTCCAGGACATGCCCGGCGGGGCGCTGCCGAAGAACCAGATTTCCTGACGTTTGCCGGTGGCCGGGCCCATCGGCAGAAGGGGCAAAAAAGGAAAGGTCGTGATCCCCGATATGGAACACAAGATCAGCTCCGCCCAGTTTTTCGTGATGATGTTTGTCTCCCGGGTGGTGGTGACCATCGCCCTGAACGCCAACTTTCTGGGCGGGGAAAACATGCTGGAGTCCGCTGTTTCCTACCTGCTGGCCATTGCCCTCAGCTTTCTTCTGGCTTGGCCGGTATGGGTGCTGGACAAGCGCTATCCCGGCATGTCTGTGGGCGACGCAGCCCAAGCGGCCTGGGGCAGAATAGGGAAACTGGTGCCCATTTTCTATATCCTTTATTTTATCCTGATCAACGGCGGGGCGCTGGGACTGTTCCATATTTTCCTGCTGGACACAGTGAATCCCGATTTTTCCGCCGCCCTGACGGTGGCCGCCATTCTGGGCGTGGCGCTGTACGGCGCTTTTCGGGGCGTGGAGACCGTTGCCCGGTGCGCCTCCTGTGTGTTTGTCATCATGCTGGCCGGCGCGGCGCTGGTCTTCGGCATTGCGGCCTTTCGATTTGATCCCGCCAATCTGGAACCGATGTTTTACCGCGGGGCTTCCCAAACCATCCGAAGCGTCCTGCTGTTTCTGGCGCGCACCTCCATTTTTGCGGATATGGCGGTGCTGCTTCCCATGGTCCGGGGCGACCGGAAGAAGGGCTTTATCGGCTGGGCGGCAGGTACGGCGGCATTTATCTGCCTTCTGCTGCTCCTGCTCCAGGGCTGCCTGGGGCGGTACGGCGGCACCCAGAATTTCCCGGTATTCACTCTGTCCTCCCTGACGGAGATCCGCTCCATGCAGCGGCTGGACGCCGTATTTATAGGGCTGTGGATGATGGGCCTCACCATCAAGCTGGCCTGCGATATTTACGCCTGCCGGGTCTGCTTTTCCAGCCTTTCCGGAAAGAGGGCCCCCGGGCCCTCCATCGCCCTGACAGGTCTCGCCATTCTTCTTTTGGCCTTTGCCTCCCCGGACAATCTGACCTTGCAGGGGCTCCTGCTTTCCACCGGGGTCCTGTTTGGCTGCACCGTGTTCATCAGCGCCGTCGTTCCCCTGGCCATTGCCCTGAAGAAGCCCAAAAAAGCGGAAAAGGAGAAAACATGAAAAGAATCTGGAAAAACGCGGTCTGTGTTCTTCTGTGCCTGGCCCTGGTCCTGCCCCTGTGTGGCTGCGGAGGACGGGAGCTTTACGAGCGGCTGCTGATCCACGGCATCGGCGTGGACTCCGGACCGGAGGGCTTTACGGTAACAGTGCGCTCCTCCACCTCCCCCGAAAAGGACGGGGAGGAGCTTTTTACCTGTACCGGCAGCTCCGTGCTGGAGGCCATAAACAGCCTCACCCTCTCCACAGGGAGAAAGCCCTTTTACGCCCATAATTACCTGGTGGTGTTCGGCAGGGAATGCGCCCGGCAGGGGCTGGATTCCTGCCTGGATTTTTTTGTGCGCTATTATAATACCCGCCCCGCGGTCCAGGTCTATCTGGCGGAAAACACCGCGGAGGAGGTGCTCAGCAGCGAAAGCGAGGGCAAAGACATCAAGATGTCGGAGCTGCAGCAGCTGGGCAAAAGCGCAAAGGAAAACAGCGGCGCCGTCAGCGTGGACCTGCTGGAATTCGTAAACGGCGCCCTGCGGGAGGGCGGCTCCCCGGTGATGCCGGTGCTCCGGGCCGGGGAAAGGGGTGTGGAGATTACCTCTACCGCCTATTTTGACCGTTTCCGGCTGGCGGGCTTTCTCACCCCGGAGGAAACCCGGGGATACCTGGCCGCCGTGCGGGGGCTGAATAGCGGCGAGGCCATCCTCCGGGGAGAGCGCAACGAAACCGTGACCCTCTCCTTTTCCGGCGGCCTAGGGGCCATCCGCCTGCTGCCTGGCTCCGGCGGCCCGCCCCGGTTTCTGGTGGAAACAGAGGTCACTGCCGACGTCAGTGCCGTGGACTGCGGACAGCCGGCGGAAAAATCGCTCTACGCCTGGGCGGAGCAGGAGGTCTCCCGCCTGCTGACAGAAGAAATCAGGGCCGCCTTTGAAAAGACGGCCCTGGAACAAAGCTGTGATATTTTCGGACTGGGCAGTCTGCTGTACCGGCAGGACCCAGCCTATTGGCGGCAGAACGCCCATGCCTGGAAGGAGCTGCTGCCCAGCTGCGGCCTGGAAATTCAGGTCACGGCCAAGGTCAGAAGAATGGAGCAGGAAAAGGGCACCGGGTCGTGGCTCACATATCCCGGAATTTCCGCACCTTTCGCAGCTGTTTTTGCTTGCGGCGGTAGAACACGATCAGAATGATATAGACGATGATCAGTGCGGCGATCACGGCCATGATCACCAGGAACACGGGAGAGGACATGACGTCCTGTCCCTCCTTGAGCACATGGATGACCTCGCTGCGGTCCACGGATTCCGCCGCCACCAGCGGCACCACGGCGATGGTCTCTCCCGCATAGGTCATGACGGCGGTGCCGATGGCCTCTCCCTTACGGATGGGAGCCTCCACGCTTTCCGGCACATCCGCCGTGATCAGAATGCTGCTGTCGTTAATGCTGGAGGGCAGCATGACCGTGGCGTTCTCCCCTGCCACCAGCTGCAGGGTATCCTGCCGCCAGGCGTACCGCAGGTTCACGCTGCTGGCCACCTCGTCCTTCATGAGCACCGTGCGCTTTTCCAGATTTGCCACCGCCCAGCGAAACAGGGAGCGCACGTCCAGCATTTCTCCATGTACATAGTTTCTGGAGCCGTCCTCGTTGATGTACGGGCTGCCCAGAGCCACGGCAATATAGGTATAGCCGTTGGCTGTGGCGGAGGCGGAAATGCAGTAGCCGGACTCATTGAGGGAGCCGGTTTTGATGCCGGTGGCGGACTGGTAATAGTAAACCAGGCCGCTGGCGTCGTCCTGATAATTGGTGAGCAGCTTATTGGTGGTGCCCACCCACCGCTGCTCCCCGGTGTTCTGCACGGTGTAATCGTAGCCGGTGGAACCGGTGATCTCCGTAAAGTTCGGCAGCGTCATGGCGTATTTCGTGATAATGGCCATTTCCCGGGCCGTGGAAAAATGATTCCGGTGGTGAAGGCCGTGGGGATTGACAAAATGGGTATGGGTACAGCCCAGCTCGGCGGCCTTGGCGTTCATCAGCTGCACAAAATAGCTGGTGCCGGTATAGTCGGGATAAGCGGGGTCGAATTCTCCGGCCGCGTCACCTTCGCCGGAGCCCGCGCCATAGCCATACAGGGTGCCCGGCGTGGGAGCAGCCGCCTCCGGGTCGTCCCGGTCCTCCGAGGAAGCTTCGGAACCGGCAGAGGCTGCTGCGGTCACAGCAGAAGCATCGCTGCCCGTATCTTCCCCGGCAGACGCCTCCGGAGCGGGGGTGGCCGTGGCCTGGGGACGAAGCTGGCCCGTCTCATACAAAGAGTCCACATACTTTGCCAGGGTCAGAGCGGCGTTATTGCCGGACTGCACCATCATCATATACAGCAGGTCCAGGCCCGTAAAGGACTCGCCGGGGGCCATTTCGGCCACGGAGCTGCCCGTGCCCTCCAGCTCGTCCTGAACGCTCTGGGGCATGGTAATGATGGCAGTTTCAATATCGGGAATATTTTCATAGGCCACAATGTAGGTCATGATCTTTGTCAGGGACGCCATGGGCCTTTCCTCATCCGGGTTCAAGGTGTAGACCACGGTGTCCGTGTCCAGATTCAGCATAAAGATGGATTCACAGTGGGGCGCCGAGTTCTGGTCGCTGTCCCAGTTGAAGGCAAAGCCCTCCGCGGAAGCGGGCATGGCCAGGGAACAAAACAGCGCCGCAGCCACCAGCAGCGCCGCAGCCCGCCTTTTCCAATGTTTCATATGCGATCATCCCTTTACCAGGTAATGTTGTCAACAGCCGTAAAACGTGCTATGCTTCTGCTGTGCCTTTTCATTATACTCCTTGAAAGGTGGAAAGAAAAGGCTATTTTTTCAAAAAATTATCCCGTTGGAGGTTCCGACATGAAAATCACATTTATTCGGCACAGCTGCTTTTTTGTGGAAATGGAGACCTGCTGTCTCCTGTTCGACTGGTATGAGGGAGACATTCCGAAAACGGACAAGCCGCTGTACGTCTTCGCAAGCCATAGTCACGGGGACCACTTTTCCCCGGACCTGTTCCATCTCCCCCGGCAGGCTGAGACCTTTTACCTGCTCTCCGCAGACATTCCGGAAACCCAGGTGCCGGAGGAGGCCAGGCCCCGTGTGACCTTCGTGATCCCCCACCAAAGCTATGAGACAGGCCCGCTGAACATAGAGACCCTGGAATCCACAGACCTGGGGGTGGCCTTTCTCATTTGCTGTGAAGGGAAGGTGCTTTACCATGCCGGAGACCTGAACTGCTGGGTGTGGAGCGGGGCTTCTCCCCTCCAGAACGACATGGCCCGGGACTGCTGCCGCCAGGAGCTGGCCCTGCTTGCGGGCCGGAACATCGACGTCGCCTTTGTGCCCCTGGACCCCAGGCAGGAGGAGGACTACGACCAGGGCATGAAATATTTCTTTCAGGCCGCCAGAGCAAAGGCCGTATTTCCCATGCACATGTGGGACGACTATTCCGTGGTGCCCAAATTCAAAAATGACCCGGCCAATGGGAAATACGCCCCGTGTGTCATGGACGTATCCCGGCCAGGTCAGGTATTTCAGATAGATTAAGACACTTCCTCGGACTCCGCCGCGGCGGGGTCCGTTTTTTTCATCCGCAGCAGACGGGCCAGGGTCTCGCCCTTGGGCAGCAGGATCACGTCCTCGTAGGTGACGGCCCGGAAGGACACCGCGCACAGGGCGTACGCAACCACCGCCACGGCGATGGCGGGCAGCACTGCCAGCCGGGGAGAAACCACCAGCACCAGTAGCCTGTAAAAGCCATAGGACACAACGCCCATGATCAGGGAGGAGAACATCATGGGAACCGAAGTGCGGACGATCGGCCCCACGTTGTTCAAATTTTTACGGATGGAGAGGAAATTCAGCACCATAATGAGAAGATAGGAAAGGGTGGAGCTGATGGCGGCGCCCATGACGTTCAGCTGGGGGATGCCGATGAGCACATAGGAAAGGGCCAGCCTCACCAGGCCGCCGATGGCCATATTCACCACCGGCGTGGTAGTGCGTCCGAAGGACTGCAAAATGGTGTTGGTGGTATACAGGGTGCTGTTAAAGGCGATGCCCAGGCTGAGCACAGCCAGAATGGGGGCGGTGCCCGCCGCGGTCTCCTGATTTCCCGACAGCAGCAGCTGACAGATCGGAGAGGCAAAAATGCACATACCCACCGAAGCGGGGATGGAGATCAGCAGCGTCACCCGCAGCGACACGGAAGAAATGTGGTCAATGCTCTTTCTGTCGTCATTGGCGATGGCGCCGGAAAGCACCGGCAGAAGGCTGGTGGAAATGGGAATGACAAAAGCGCCGGGCAGGTCGAAGAACTTCCTGGCGTTGCCCAGAAGGCCGTTGAGGGTCTCCGCCTGGCTTTCGGTATACAGCAGGGCGTCTTGCAGCCTGTGGCTGAGAATGGCGGTATCCACGGAATCCAGAAGGGTCAAAAAGCAGGAACCGATGGTGAGAGGGATAGAAAAACGGATCAATCCCCAGAGCATTTCCTGCCGGGAGGAAAGGACCTGACCGTCCTCCGGCGCACGCTCCGCCCCATCCTTTTTCTGCTGACGCGCCTTGCAGGCCAGCAGGAACAGCACGCTCAGCCCGGAGCTGACGGACACGCCGATGATGGCGCCTACGGCAGCCCAGTGGTCCGAGCCAGAAACCCGCAGGATATACACAGCCAGGCCCACGCCCACAGCCACCTTGACCAGGGCCTCAAGGCTCTGGGAGGCCGCCGTGGGAACCATGTTGGAGCGGCCCTGGAAGTAGCCCCGCAGGGCAGAGGTAACGGAGATAAAAAACAGCGTAGGGGCCAGGGCCATGATGGCGTGGTTGGCATGGGGATAGCCGATAAGTTCGGCCAGCCAGTCCGCCCCAAAGAACATCACCAGGAATCCGGCAAGGCCAATGCCGAAAAACAGCCAGAAGGCCACGGAAAAAAACCGATCCGCCTCACGAAGCCGGTTCTGGGAGTAGGCCGTGCCCACCATCCTGGACACCGCAATGGGCAGCCCGGCGGTGGAGAGCATCAGAAAAATGCTGAAAATATTATAGGCCACGTGGAAGGACGACATGGCCTCCGGGCTGATCAGGTTCATCAGGGGCACCGTAAACAGCAGGCTCAGCAGCTTTACCAGCAGCGTGGAGGCCGTCAGGATCACTGCGCCCACCATGAAGCTCTGCTTTTTCTTTTCCGCCATACCGTCACCTCCTTTTCTTTTTGCTATCAGCCATGAGCAAAACTCAAAAAATGCAGTAATATCAATGGATTCCGGGCATGGC